>JAQYVT010000014.1 GCA_030145345.1 Desulfobacterales bacterium | reverse complement strand
TTTGATTCACTTCGTCCTTAGCGGAATCCCACTCAAAATCAGATCGTTTTGTCATATGATTAAGATACGGCAGATCAAGATATGTGTCAATATATTAATATGGCTTTTTATATGGTTTTTGGCCATAACGTTGCTAATCAGCCGCGCAGCTTTTTGCGTCGGCTGCATTAGCCTTGTTCGGCGCCTTCTAATTTTTATGTACCGCATTCTTTGAATATAAATCGGGGAACTTTTAAGCTGTTGCTTCACGGATTGGTCTAACTCGTTCAATTTTTTTCATTCGCTTCGGCGAATGTAATGCGGTCCATAAATCATTTCGTTGCTGTAAATTGAGCCAGAAATTCGGAGTATTGCCGAATACTTTTGCCAACATTAATGCAGTGTCAACGGTGATAGACCTTTTACCGGTGCAAAGTTCATTTACTGTCCTACGACTGACACCCATCGCAGAAGCTAGCTGTCCTTGATTAATTCCCAAAGGCACCATAAATTCCTCAGTGATCATTTCACCAACACTGACGGGTTGACGTTTTGTTAAAATCATTTTACACCTCATTTGTATGTATGATTATCAAGGTAAATACCATCCGCCTCCCCGCGTTCATCATCCCAAATAAAAATAATACGCCATTGATTATTCACACGTATGGAGCATTTATCCTTAAGTTTGCCAGATAGTTTTTCAAAATGATTGCTGGGTGGACTTCTCAGATCAGCATCACTCGTGGCATCATCCAGCAGTTGTAGCTTCCTAAATAATCGTGAACGAATGTCAGCGGGTATTTTTGGGGACTGAATGTCCTCTACGAAAAAATTTCTTGACCACGAGAGGTAAAAGAAATCCCTTGTTGCGATTTCGTACCAATCATTATTGATTCAACAACGGGTGGATTAACAAATTTATCGGAGTGCCATTCAACTATAAAATTGGCGCCTGATCCCCCACTCTTGTCTCTTTCTGGTATGACATAGCGTAAAGATTCTAATGGGTTTAACGTTATTGGCTTATCTATTTGTTTTTTTAATAGGTTACCTTGTGTCTCGTAATAATCGGCCAAGGTGATTTTGATTTGATGCTTCGGATCAATGTTTCTGATGCTCAACGTTACCGTCAATAGGAAAGGTTTCTCTCTATTGCCACTGTATATATGTGAATAGGCAGGGACATAAAGAATCTGCCCTTTCGATAACTCAATTTTTTTCTCAGCAGCATATAATGAAAGAGGTGAAACAAAAAAAATGCATAATAAAATAAGTAAATGTTCAAAAGAAAAATTTTTTGTCATTACTACTCTCCAATTATTTTTGTGTGTCGAACGCCATGCTCATTAGCAGACAGGGCAATACAGAATGTCAATTTGCCACGGCCGTCCCGCCCTGGCTGTCTAATGCAGCAAGTTGTTCTGTGTTTTTTCCTTCATTCAAACGCTTCATGATAAAAATGGCATAGGTCATCATAATAACCCCAACCAATTCCATCGGCGGATTTCATAATTTTTTCGAGCCGTTTACGAAAGGGTTCCTGTTTTTTCTTGGGCATTTTAAAAATTGCTTTAATTGCTTTTTCATACATTTCAACAAGGGCATCATAAAATACTTCATTGATATCACCATAATCGAGTGTGAATTTATTTCCGCACTCTACATAATAAATCATTAAATCAGCGACGCCCTCATCGTCGTTAGTAGCTTTTGCGTATGTCTTTATTGCATTTTCGGCTTTCTCAAAATCGAAACTATCATCGTCATCCATTACATCTGGATAGAGAGAATTTTGAATTGTCTTTCTGTATTTTTTTAGGGAGGCAGTACCGCCTAAGAAACGGGCGTGAAGAAAATCCCTATTTTCATCTGAAAGTTGGTAAAGTTCCTTCACAAGTTCAACCAAACGAGAATCTTCAATATCTTTTATTGATTTTTTAACATCAATCCAAGTTGGCTTTTTTGATTTCTGTTTTTTCATGATCTCTTACACAGAACGCAAAGCTGAGGGGCTGGGCAACGATAACCGAAAACCTATGATAAAGGTAAAAACTACCGGTCAAATACTACCTTTCAAAAACGGCACGGCTTTGCCCAGTCCCTCTCAAGCGTGTTGTTGGGCCTTCCCGTAACTAATTCATCCGTACTTGATAAACGCCAAGTTTCCCTTGATCTCGTGTGTAACTTGCATTTCCATTTCATCAAATGCCGATAACAGATCATCTGAACTTCGGGAAATGAGCGCTCCTGATCCGGCAAGCATATTCAGATAGCGATTGCTCCAACGGCTGCTCTGTATTAACGTGGTTAGTACAGAATTTCCATCTACTGTCAATACACGTTTGATTTCACTCAGTACTGTTTTTACGTCATTAAGACAGTGCAAGAGATTGAGCGATATAATGGTATGAAAAACATTGTCCTTGAAAGGTAAATCAAGTGCATCTGCATGCAAAAAGAACATGTTTTCAGATATATTCCCCTTTAGTTTCTCCAATCGAGATTTGCCTTTTCGCAACAACTTCAGTGACTGATCCAGAAATACTACAGGCCGATTCGAAAAAATTGCATAAATTTCTGCCGTAAACGCCAAGGAGCCGCATGCGAGATCCAGAACCCAACCCTCAGACGACGAAGCTAGGGAATCTTCACATAAGGCGGCATAATCTTTTACGGAATACCCCCACATGAGCCAGTTGTAAAACCTATTGCAGGCTACCACGTCGTAAATCGTAGACGCACCAATGCCGTCATAAGAGCCCGGTGAATCTCCGGTTGAATAGACGGAATAAATATCCGGTTCGACGAGATTTAGGGTTACATCTTCGGAAATTATTTCCGACAGCATGTTGATGTCAGCCATTTTATTGTTTCTCTATGGGTAAGCCCAACGCCCCCGTATCACAGGCGTGTGTGGAGCACTAGCGGAACACACGTCCTTGTGAATACGTATGTTCTGCTATATCCTTTTTGCATTAGAATATATTATTTCGCCAAGCCCAAACCCTAACCCGGCTGATACTTCAACAGGTTCAGTTAAGGGTATTTCCTTCATATATAATAATCTGGCAGCGTCTTCATTTTCAGGAAAAAACGGCGAATCTGGTTCACCATGAAGGAAGAAATCACCATAAATGACTCCGCACTTAGGGCACGTATTTGCAAAGTATTTTTTCCCGGCCATTTTCGAATATTTTAATTTGAATGTTGGAACTCTGCTTTGAATAAATCTCAAAATATTTTCAGGAAGGTTTTCAATTCCAGTCAATACACCGACTTGATCCTCTGTATCATCAATTTTAGGTGCCAAAATCGCTATTACCGGCATGCTGGTTTCACAACGCCAACATGGAATTTTCCTGCCTATCATATACAGTGGTGGATATATTTTCATTAAGTCATCATTCATTTTTGAAGCAGAACGCCCCGCCTGAGCATCGGCCATGACAAAGGTCGGGCAACTACATTCTTTCACGATAAACCGCGATTTTCCCGCCGTCTGCTCCAGGCGGATGTTATGGTTTGTTTTTTTGTTTTAGATATTCATCATCATATTTCTTAATGACGTTGAAAAGATAATTGCTGCTGCAAAAACTAAATGAGATCAACCAGAAAAAAAGTATTGTGTATAAGTATTCTGTTTTGCCGAAAAAGAAAGAAAGGGGAAGTAGACATGATAATATTGCACTGAGGATTCCCCAAATAATCATTTGTTGTTTAAAAGAAAACCTGCGCTCTTTGCGAATTACCTTTTCAATTAAACTTTTCTCTGAATTGGCAAGATTCATAAGATCTCAATTAGGGGTTTGATAAAACATAACATTATATATTATACGGCTGCATCTTTTTTACAGGATTTATTAATATGAGACAATTATACAAAAATAGTGGAAAAACGAAAGAAAAATCAAAATATATAATGATATTAATTTTCTATGCTTATTTTTGGCGGCGGCAAACTTATACAAAACTGTAATAACTGCATCTTTTTGCTCTTATTATGGGAATTATGATGCTGCATCATAATTCCAAATCTAAAAAAACCTGAGACATATTTAATCTAGCCGACTAATTATCCCAAGCCTGTTTTTGCTAACAACATGTGTATATATCATCGTCGTTCTAAGGTCTGCATGGCCTAAAAGTTCCTGTATTGTCCTGATATCATGCCCTTTTTCTAATAAGTGGGTGGCAAAGCTGTGCCGTAGAGCATGTACCGTTATCCGCTTTGGTATTCCCGCCCTTATTCCTGCCTGTTTAATCTGTCTCTGTAAATTTCCAGCATAAATGTGGTGTCGTCGAATAATATGGGTTGTTGGGTCAACCGAAATTTTGTGTGAAGGGAACACCCAAAACCATGCCCATTCTTTTCCTGCATTCGGCAACTTGCGTTCCAGAGCACCTGAAAGTTGGACGCCCGCGAGACCGTTTTCCCTATCTTTTCCGTATATCTTGCGCACGGACTCGATGTGCTTTCTCAAGTTGCCTTTGATACTTCCCGGAAGAACCGTTTCTCGATCCTTGTCTCCCTTGCCGCGCACTGTCACAGCCATTCTTGAAAAATCGATATCCTTGATTCTCAGATTCATACATTCCCGGAGCCGAAGGCCGCATCCATAGATGGTTTTTGCCAGAAGAAGATTCGTGCCCGGATAAGAGATAGGATTTGAAACCCTCCATAACGATTACCACTCCAATTAAATGTCATTGTTAATGATTTAAGGTAAAGCCAATCATCTACTATCAATTTTCATACCATTGCATAAGGTTCGCATTATTATTCTGCAAAAAGGCGGCCATCGGTCGGAACTCATCCATAAAATATTTACCATAATATCAACATGTAATGGCATACCGATCCTCACGGACCGGCGTGTCTCAAGAAGGCTTGCAGCAGAAGAGGAACAGAGAGCAAAGTCTTTGATGCACAGAAAATAAGGTAGTAATGCACAGTTTTCTGGGCATTCGTGGATACAGCAGCGCGACCGGTTATCGCTTTTTAAGCAAAGGCCTGACTGCCCGCGGCTTTCTGAAAAGAAAAAAACTGGACAGTCTACTTGTCAATAGGGATCAAATCAATTAACCATCAATGGGTCGACCTGTTGAAACATAATGCGGTGACACTTACCAGAATGTCGAAAGGATCATGGCTGTTGCATTTCAAAGGCGGATAAAAGGAAACACATTTATGAAGCGTCTAGGGTAACAGCTTGAGGAGTTTTGCGGCATTGAGGCCGGAAATGGCATCCATCTGCGTCTGGGTCAGCCCGGCGTTTTCAAGCTCTTTAAAATACCTTGCCGGTGTTAACAGCGGAAAGTCACTGCCAAAGAGGATTTTATCCAGGCCGGCAATTTCAACTGCATATCTGTATATTTCCGGATCGTACAAAAACGGAGACGCAGCGGTATCAAAATAAACGTTTTTAAGACGCTCTTTGACCTCTTTTTTTAAAAGATTGAAAAAGAAGATCCCCCCGCCCCAGTGGGCCAGAACGATTTTATTTTCCGAAAATCTGGTGACCAGGTTGTAAATCTGTTTGAGGGTATTGGGTGTCTTGCCGGGATAGAGATGCCCCACGGGTTCATTGGTGTGGATCAAAAACAGAAGGTCTTTGTCGAGACAGATTTCCATAAGGGGCGTCAGCATATTTAGCGCAGTATCATCGATGCCGGATTGGTAAAAAGCGATTTCCCCGATCCCTGAAAGACCGCCTTCCAGACACCGCCGGGCCTCGGAAACAGCTTTTCTGTTAAACGGATCAAAACAACACAACCCCACAAGGCGGTCCGGATATCGGGTTACAACCTCCATGACATAGTCGTTTTGCAGTTTAAACGTTGCCGAATCTTTCCACGGAAAACCAAAGACCACAGATCTGTCAACACCTTGCGCGTCCATTGCGGCAACGATTTCTTTGGCCCCGACGAGTTTTGATTTCGGTGAATCGTATAAAAGTTTAAAGGCAGGTTCGGAAGGAAAATACTTTTCCCTGTTGTCACGGATGGCTTTTGGGAAAATGTGTGTATGAAAATCGATGATCATAATGGTAACAGGGGCCAGAAGTCAGGGATCAGATATCAGGGGTCGGGGGTCAGTTGTTATTTTCATGCTGCTCTTGACCGGATTTAAATTAACAGAGGGATCGGGGAGTTTTTATGTGTCAAATCGCCCCCATGAATAATGCTTTTTTCTGAGCTCTGCCCCCTGATCCCTGAGCCCTGTTACCTGTATTTATATACTCAGTGCACTTTTGATCTGGGCATACAGTTGATTGTTGTCAAACCCCATCAATGCCGGCGCTTCGGACGGACACACCGCCGAGCAGGCGCCGCACCCTTTGCACAGGGCCGGATTCACTTCAGCCACAAACGCTTCACTGTCAAAGGTAATGGCGCCAAACGGACAGACATTGATGCACCCCAAACATCCGGAACACAACTCGGGTCGGATGTGGGTGATGATGCCGCCCAGTTTAACATTTTTCATTGCCAGAACCGTAACCGCCCTTGCGGCTGCGGCCTGAGCCTGTGTGATGGATTCATCGATGGTCTTGGGGGCGTGGGCCAGCCCGCACACAAAAACACCGTCCGTAGCAAAATCCACCGGCCGGAGTTTGACATGGGCTTCGGCAAAAAATCCGTCGGCATTCAAAGGCACCTTATAAAGCTGTGCCAAAGGATTCTCTGATTCCGGTACAACCGCCGAGGCCAGAACCAACAGATCGGGATGGATGTCCATGGTTCTTCCAAGGACCCGGTCGGTGAAGGATACCTTAAGTACATCATCCTCAGAGACTGCGGTCATGTCTTTGTCAGAATCATAACGGATAAATACAATACCGGCAGCGCGCGCCTGGCGATAGAGATCCTCCCGCAGACCATACGAACGCAAATCCCTGTAAAGGATAAAAACGTCCATACCCGGGTTGGTCTCTTTCAGCTTCAAAGCACTTTTGATGGATTGGGTGCAGCATACCTTTGAACAGTAGGGCCGATCCGGTATGCGGGAACCGACACACTGGATAAATACCGCCGTGTTGACGTGAGCGATGGACGGATCGTTGTCAATAAACCGCTGCTGCAAGTCCAAACCGGTAACGACCCGGGAATCCTGCCCGTATAAATATTGGTCGGGTTTAAACTCCGAAGCCCCTGAAGCGATGAGGGTTACGCCGTGCTCAAGAACCCTGCTCTTGCCGTTGCCGGTGACGGTTGTCTTAAAATTCCCCACAAACCCGTCAACCTGCGTAATGCGAGAATTCAGAAAAATGTCAATGGACGGGTCGGACTCCACCGCATCGGTCAAGCCTTTTAAATATTCCTGAATATCCTCGCCGCGCCAGGTTTCATGAAGTTTCCGTGCCTGGCCACCGAGAACATCCGATTTTTCAAGCAAAAATGTCTGATACCCTTGATCCGACATGTTTTTGGCCGCAGCCATCCCGGCGACGCCGCCCCCGATCACCAGAACCGACTGGTTGACCGCCATGGTCGATTCTGCCAGGGGCAGGAGCAGAGCTGCTTTGGCCACGCCCATTCTGACCATATCTTTGGATTTTTTCGTGGCTTCTTCCGGATCGTCTTTATGGACCCAGGAGCACTGGTTGCGGATGTTGGCCATTTCGAACAGGTACTTGTTGACACCCGCATTGATTAAAGTCTCCTGAAAAAGGGGCTCATGGGTCTTGGGTGTGCAGGCGGCAACAACCACTCGATTCAGCCGATGCTCTTTGATGACCTCGGTCATTTTCTCCTGGGTGTCCTGGGAGCAGCTGAACATATTTTCCTCCACATAGGTGACACCGGGCAGGGTCTTTGCAAATTCCACCACTTCGGGAACATCGACGGTCCCCGCGATATTGGTACCGCAACGGCAGACAAAAACACCGATTCGGGGCGCCTCACCCCGCACATCCGTCTCTTCCGGAATCTCTCGGGTCTTTGTGAGGGTCCATCGAGACTCGGCCAACCGGCTGCCTGCCACACCCGCAGCCGCACTGGAATCGATCACCGAAGACGGAATGTCCTTGGGTGCCTGCATAACACCACAAACATATACCCCGGACCTGGAGGTCTCAACCGGATCAAAACTGCTGGTACGGGCAAAGTTGTAATGATCCAGATCGATGCCCCATTTTTTGGCCTGCTCCGCTGTTTTCATGGACGCCGTCAGACCGATTGACAGGACCACCATGTCAAATTCTTCTTCCACACGCTGGCCGGCCTCGTCCACATATCGGATAAGCTGCATCCCCGACGCTTCATCATGAACAATATTGGTAACCTTTGACTTGATGAACCGAACACCATGTTCATCCTTGGCGCGGTTGTAGTATCTTTCAAAGTCTTTCCCATAGGTGCGAATATCAATATAGAAAATGGCGGCATCCAGACCTTTTTCGCTGTGCTCTTTGGCCAGCATGGCCTCCTTGATGGCATAGGTGCAGCATACCCCGGAGCAGTATCCTTTTGCACCCAGATGGACGTCCCTGGAGCCGATGCACTGCAGCCAGGCGATCTTCTTCGGCTCTTTATGATCCGAAGGGCGTATCAGATGACCGGCAAAGGGCCCCGAAGCGGATAGTATCCTTTCGAATTCCAGGGAAGTCACCACATTGGGCTGCTGGGTATAATTAAAGGTGTCGTGCTCTGCAGGATCATACGGTTCGGAACCGGGCGCAAAAATGACGGATCCGACCTTAATGTCGACGATTTCATCTTCTTGAGTATGGTCGA
This sequence comes from Desulfobacterales bacterium, assembly GCA_030145345.1. Classification (GTDB taxonomy): domain Bacteria; phylum Desulfobacterota; class Desulfobacteria; order Desulfobacterales; family UBA11574; genus JAAXQD01. Next base: position 37,814 of record JAQYVT010000014.1, on the reverse strand, counting down.
TGGCATCAACGCCGCAGAACTCCGCACATATCTTACAGCCGCCGGTTTTAAAATGCACACATTGGGTGCGATCGATAACCGGTGTATTGGGGACTGCCTGGGCGTACGCCACATAGACCGGCTTGCGTCCTTTAAGACCCATTTCGTATTCGGATGGAATCGGTCTTACATCATCTTTGGAAATGTGGGCTTGAATTTTTTCAAAGGTGATATGCCCGGTGGGACAAACCGAAACACAGGCACCACAGGATAAGCATGCTTCCGTCTGGATATGGAACGGCGTGTCCACTTTCATGTCCACACCCCTTCCGGTCAGACTGATGGCGCTGTTTCCCATTCTCTCGCAGATTCGGGTGCACAGTCCGCAAAGGATACAGGTGTCGTCTTCTTTGCTAAAACGAGGCTCTTCGATGTCGTATTTCTCAGCCAGTTCTTTAAGAATTTTCACGTCCGGACATCTGGCATACAGCAATTCAACAATAAGTTTCCGAATCTGGTGAATCGCCTCGGTGTCGGTTTTAATCTCCATGCCTTCCCAGATCGGATAGTTGCAGGCGGTAACGTATCGAACACGTCCACCGAAATGCATTTCCACTGTACAGAGACGGCACATGCCGGCTGGTTCGAGAGCTTTGTGATGGCAAAGGGTCGGGATTTCAACTCCATGTTCTTCAGCAACCTGAAGGAGATATTGGTCTTTCTTTCCCTGGACTTCTTTACCGTTGAGTTTAAAACTGATCATTGGGTTAACCTTCTTGTGTCCTGTTTATGTTTTGCAAATGTGGCTATTTAATGACGACGGCATTAAACTTACAAGCTTCATAACAGATGCTGCATTTGATGCATTTCTCTTGATCCAGCACGTGAGGCTCTTTTTTCTCACCGGCGATCGCCTCTTGAGGGCACTTGATGGCGCACAATCGGCAACCGGTACAGGCTTCCGGATCAATCTCGTAATAAAAGAGGTTTTTACATACACCGGCCGGGCATTTTTTATCTTTGATGTGGGCGTCGTACTCGTTACGGAAATAATTAATGGTTGTTATTACCGGATTGGGAGCCGAAGTCCCTAACCCGCAAAGGGAAGCCTTAGCGACCATATCGCCCAGCTCCTCGAGAAGCTCAACATCACCGTCCTTGCCGTGACCTTCGCAAATATTGGTCAAAATTTGCAGCATTCGTTTGATTCCTTCTCGGCAGGGATTGCATTGCCCGCAGGACTCCTCTTTCAGAAAATCCAAAAAGTATCGGGCCACATCCACCATACAGGTATCCTGGTCCATGACAATCATACCGCCGGAACCCATGATGGAGCCAATTTTTGTCAGTTCATCAAAATCCACGCCCAAATCCAAGTACTTTTCAGGAATACATCCGCCGGAAGGACCTCCGGTTTGAACGGCTTTGAATTGTTTCTTTTTTAGAACACCGCCGCCGATATCATAAATAATATTCCGCAATGTGGTTCCCATGGCGACTTCCACCAAACCGGTATTTTTTATCTTACCCACAAGGCTGAAAACCTTGGTACCTTTACTGCCTTCGGTCCCCATGCCGGCGTACCAATCGGCCCCTTTAGAGATGATGGCCGGAACATTGGCATAGGTCTCCACATTATTTAGATTCGAAGGATTTTGTCTGAAACCTTTTTCCACGGTATGCACATATTTGGCCCTGGGCCGGCCCACTTGACCTTCCAGAGAGGCCATCAGTGCGGTTGACTCACCGCAGACAAAAGCACCGGCGCCGGTTGAAATTTTAATATTAAAACTAAAATCGGTACCCCCGATATTCTCGCCCAAGAGGCCATATTTTTCAGCCTGTTTTATGGCGGTTACCAGACGTTTTACGGCCAGCGGGTATTCATTTCGGACATACATAAAACCATGATTGGAACCGATGGCCACGGCTGCGATTAACATCCCTTCCAAGACACTGTGGGGGTCTCCTTCCAGAATGCTCCGGTCCATATAGGCTCCGGGATCGCCCTCATCTGCATTACAAATAATATATCTTTCACCGTGATGTCTGGCACACGTCGCCCATTTAACGCCGGCGGAAAATCCGCCGCCGCCGCGGCCCCTTAAGCCCGAATCTTTAATTATTTGAATAATCTCTTCAGGCGTATGATCCAAGAGCGCACGGAAAAGGGCAAAATACCCCCCCCGGGCGATATACTCCTCAATGCTATCCGGATCGATATAGCCGCAGTTGCGCAATGCAATTTTTACCTGGTTACCATAAAATGGCGTGTCTTCTAAAAACGGAATCTTCTCTAAAGGCTCGATTCCCCCGAGAGGATTCTCAAGATGGTCTTCCAATACACTGCGGGGATCACGAACCTGCCCTAAGATCCATTTGGTTTTTTTGAAATCGTTTTCAAGATAACTGCGAATGACATCGCCAATCTTATCTTGGGTGATTTTTTGATAAATAACCCTGGGTTTGCCGGTTTCGACAATTTCGACCAAAGGTTCAACTTCACAAAAACCGATGCAGCCCGTCTGTCTGATTTGGACGCCATTTCCATCGGGAAACTCCTGTATGGCCTTTTCAAACGCAGCTTTACCACCGGCCGCAATACCGCAGGATGCCATTCCGACGAGAACTTTGGTAGTATCAGGATAGTACAGTTTGCTGCTGTATTCCTTACTTATCTTTTCTAAATCTTCTGTAGACTGGATTTTCATACGCTTATCTCGTATCTTAAGTTTTATTCGTAATTTTCCAAGATTTCTTCAACTTTATCCGCACCGATTCGACCGTGAATGTCTTCGTTAACCTTTAGGACCGGCCCTAAGCTGCAGCAACCGATGCAACGCACACCTTCGAGGGTAAACCGCATATCATCCGTGGTATGCTTGCCATCGAGGTTTAAATTATCCTCAATTCTTTCACGTACCCTTTCACCGCCTCTGACGTGACAGGCGGTGCCCAAGCAGATGGAAATGATGTTTCGGCCTTTGGGTTCAAGACTAAACGTGGCGTAAAATGTGCCGACACCGTAAATCTGGCTGTAAGGAACGTTTATTTTTTCTGAAAGATATTTTAAGGTGGGCTGGGGAAGGTGGTTGTAACGCTTTTGAATCGCTTGGAGGATCATAATCAAGTTTTCTTTGTCATTGTCAAACTCTTGTTCGATGATCTTATCAAGCTCCAGGTAATCGATTTCTACTTCGGCACACGGGTCTGTTGTTGATGGACTCACTTTATTCATTCGCAACAATCCTTATCACAATGGTTATGCTTGATCAGCAGACATCGGGTGGTAGATGACCGGACAGTTTTCCACGCAACTGCCGCACCCGGTACAACGGTCCATATTGATACTGCGCGCTCGCTTTCTGACTCTCACCGTGAGATCTCCTTCCTCGCCGGAAATATCTTCCACTTCCGAGAGGGTGATCAATTCGATGTTGATGTGCCGGCCGACCTCGACCAGTTTGGGCGAAATAATTCACATGGCACAGTCATTGGTTGGAAAGGTCTTGTCAAGCTGCGCCATCATCCCGCCGATGGCCCCGGACTTTTCAACGAGGTAGACATAGTAACCGGCATTGGCCAGATCCAGAGCGGACTGCATTCCGGCGATGCCACCGCCAACCACCATTACGGCACCTGTTTTTTTATTCGGCATTTTCTTCTCCTGTATTAAAAAAAGAAGTGATATTCGTGATATCAAGCTGGTTCATATCGATTCCCAACGTCTTTTCATCGATCCCCATACACAGACCGAGGAGCTGTGGATAAATAATTGAGGCAAGGGCTTCATTGCCATTTTGGGAGATCATCATTTTCTGCACCGTATCAAATTGCAAATGACACCACGGACAGGCGGCGCACAGATAATCGGCGCCGGCTTTCTTTCCGTTGGCCAGTTTCTTTTCGGTTAAATTCATTGAAAGAGCATCGTTCACACCCATTACCGGGGCACCGCAGCATTCCAGCTTGCTGAGATAGTCCACGCTTTCGGCCCCCGTGACTTCCACGAGTTTGTCAAAAATAGAGGGGGCAACCGGATCATCGAACTGCGTAATGTCGCTGGGCCGCAGTGCATGACATCCGTAGTGGGTGGCAATTTTGAGGCCTTCAAAGGCGTTGGTGATATTGCGCTCTAAGGTATCCAGGCCCACATCATGATAGAGCACCGAAAGAAAATGCTTCACCTCGGAGTTGCCTTCATACTGCATGCCTTTTTCTGCAAGCAATTTTTTGATCTCTTCCTGAAGATCTCCGTCTTCCTTCAAGAAGTGTTCCGCTTCCTTCAGGCTGCCAAAGCAACATTTACACAGGGTCATGATATTGAGCCCGAGTTTTTCGGCCCACGCCAGATTTTCCGATGCAGACAGGAGAAATGCCTTTTGGTCCAAATTGCGAACGGGATATCCACAGCATTTAAAATCCCGGATATCGACAAGCTGAATACCCACCTGCCGCATAATCGCCCTGGCAGCAGTTTCATACTGAACGACTCTGGCGGGTATATTACATCCCAAAAATAATGCGTATTTCATAATGACATCCTCTTACGTTGGTCGTATTTCATTCGTTCAAACTGCCGCTGAGACAGCTGTGTCGTCTTCTGAAGGTCTGCGCGCATTTTCAACGGCAAGATTTTTTAATTGATATAAAATATCCGTCACCTTCACATTCTGGGGGCAGTGCTCCTGGCATTGATAACAGGTCACACAATCCCAAATCATCCGCGGACCGGTTGCCATTTCAGTCAGACCCAATCCGAGACAGTTCATAATCTGATGCGGCAGAAGGCCCAGAACCGCCTGAGGATTGTCGTAGTTGATCACCACGGGACACACCGTGGTGCAGTTCTGACATCCAAAACAATAGGAAAATGTAACGGCACCCGGAAGTCGATTCACAAGGTCGCTTTCGCGGTCTTTAAGGGAGATGGGTGTGCTCTTGTCCATGACCTGCTCGAAATTGCCGGCAACCACCCGGCTTGCGTGTTCAACGGGCTTTCGATAATCATCTTCGGCGATATTCTCCCGATTCAGGGCGCGACTGAAGGAAAACGGACTCAGCGTCAAGAGTTCCGGGACCCCTTTTTGGACCAAATCCTCCCTCACATTGAACCACAACGCTTTAAGATTGATTCCGGACGGACAGACCACCGTGCACCGGTCACAATTGGTGCACAAATAAACCCCCTCCTGAATGGCGCGCAATTTCTCAGGGCCCAGGTCTTTGCCTTTGGCCAGTGTTTTCAGAAACGTCATCTTCTCCGAAGGGAGTATGTATTCATTGCCCAGGACATCAAACGCCGTGGAGGCAGAGCATCGCAGGCTGCAGGTGCCGCAATGGGTGCAGGCATCCAATTCCATGGCCTGTCTCGTGGCGATATTTATCGGGTCTGATCGTTCCGTGTCCATGACCGCATTGGCCAAAAGACTGACGGGCGTCGATATGATATGGAACATCTTGGAAAACGGGAGATAGGCCAAACCGATAAAGCATGCCAGAAAATGAATATACCAGAGGATATTCGCGGTCCCCGCATTATCGAGACCCAGGGCCACCGGTGTGATGATTTTGGCAAACGTATAGCCTGTAAAAGCCCATTTGGGCGAAGAATGGCATTCTGCACAGTTGGCTTCGTGGCTTTCCATGCCCTGTTCCAAAATCTCCTCTTCAAAAGGCCCTTTGACATTCGGGGAGACCACGTCAAAATTTTTGACCCAATAGCTTTCCAGGGACGCTATTTCCTCTGCATCATCCTCTTCCGTAAGACCGGCATAATCGGTCACCATATCCTGAAATGCAGTATAAGATGTAATTTTAGCCCCTTCCAGCATGATGCCGGAAACCATAATGACCACCAGAATAAGAATTGCATAGTGATCCATGGCGTTGGTTTTAAGGCGGGGGACTTTAAAAATGAACCGGCGAAATATGGCAATGCCGATACCGACGATCACCATCAAGCCGAAAAAATCCCTTAAAAACATAAACGGATTGACGGTTGAATAGTAATCGGAAAACAGTTTTGCAGAGATAAAGTTTTCCAGGGCATGCATCAGGAGCAGGAGCATAAATCCGCAGTAAATGAGCATGTGCATCAGCCAGCGTGTAAAGTCTTCCTTCAAAATCCTTCGTTGCAAAACAACATCGAGGATAAATACTTTCACCAAGATCAAGATTTTTGAGCTGAAAACAACACCGGCGATTCCTTTGACGGATGCGGACAAACGCTGGGAGGGTGTATAATCCCGGGCTGAAATACCGATTTTCATCGAACACCACGTATAAAACTTGTAGATCAGACCCAGGACGAAAATAATAAGTGAAATATAAAGAAGCGTATTAAAAACCATATGGAAGACCTCCAAAATTTAGCGAAAAGAATCGATTGCTCTAACTCTGAATTTTCATGGAGTTGGATTTGTTACTGTAACCAAACAATGAACTCCCCCGCAGCAGAACTGCGAGGTATCAAAATGAATTTTTATCTTATTAACCCTGATGCAAAGCATCGAGGAATTCTTTTGATTAGATTAAAATCGACTTCCAAATCAACATCTAATATAAGGCAGTCAAAGTTTTGTCAAACAATAATTGATGAATTTGTTACAGATATTGTCGCGCCGTTAAACGGTTAAGTTTTAAGCCATTGATGTCACGCTAATATATTGATTTTTAATGTAATTTTGGCATTAATCGTCTTGAAGAATATACCACAATGAATTATCGACAAATATTCCCCGAATCAACTGTTTGGCCATTCAACTGTTTGACCCTGGCGGCAATGAATCACCCCGCATCCGGCTGAAAGGGGGTCTTAAATCGGTCAAAAAATATTCCCCGAATCAACTGTTTGACCATTCAACGCTTTGACCATGGCGGTAATGAACGACCCCGCATCCGGCTGAAAGGGGGTCCCAAATCGGTCAAAAAATATTCCATCGACGCAAGGTCCGGGGGAAAACCCCGTCAAAATTAAATAACGGTTTTAATCTCTTGGGCAATTCGGACCGCCGCGGCCTTTGGATCCTTTGCATCTCTGATGGGACGGCCGATCACAAGATAATCGGATCCATCTGAAACCGCCCGGGCCGGTGTTGTTATTCGCCGCTGGTCATGTTTTTCCGTCACATCCCATTCGGGTCGTATCCCCGGGGTCACCGCAATAAAGTCGCGCCCAAAGCGTTCTTTAATAATTTTAACTTCGAGCCCCGAGCAGACGATGCCGGTGCAGCCGGCCGCTTTGGCCATGGCAGCCCGTTTTACCACCAGCCGACCCATGTCCTCACAAAACATTTCCCTGAACCCGGAGGCTTTAATGTCTTCACGGGTGACACTGGTTAAAACCGTAACCCCAAGGATGCCGACCCGCCCTTTGGCCCCTTCAACCGCAGCTTCGAGCATCCGGGGAGTCTCGCCGCAATGAACCGTTGCAAACCCAACACCTAAATCTGCGATTCTCTCCACAGCACGAAAAACCGTTACCGGAATATCATGAAGTTTCAGATCCAAAAACACTTCGGCGGTCCCGGAAGCTTTTATAAAATCGATGATTTCAGGGCCGGATCGGATAAAAAGTTCCAAACCGACTTTGAACATTCCCACCGATTCCGAAAGCAGTTCCACATAGTGTTGGGCGGTCTTCACCGACGGAACGTCCAGGGGAAAAACGATGTAATCTTTTGCGTGTTTCATCTTTGAAATGTCAACCTGTTATGATTTTCAAAACATCGGGTATGATGCGAATGACAATCGGCAGCATGCCGGGCTGCTCCCCGTCAACATCGAGAAGTACCTGCTCGTTTGACGATGCTTCTACTTTTTCACCGGTCAGCGTAATGACGTTGTCAATATCATTTATTTTACCGTTATACAGTTTCGGAAGATTTAAAAAAATTTCAGGAATTGTCAAGTCCCCGATGACCGTAACATTCAAAAGCCCGTCACAGACCGATGCACCCGGGGCGACCCACATTCCACCGCCATGATACTGTCCGTTTGCAACCGCTACGTTCCAGACCCGCAATTCCCGTTCAAAATCTTTATCGACGCGGATCCGTATCTTTTTCTTTCCATATAAAAAAATAGAAATGAGCGTTGCCCACATAAATGAAATAAACGGGCCCAACGCTTTGGTGGTCCGGTTGACCCGCTGGGCAACTTCACCGCCCAGACCGAAACTCGTTATATTATGGAAATATCGACGACGTTCATGACCCTGGTCATCTCGAAAAAACAGCACGCCCAAATCGATGGTACGGGCGGTGCCGGCAGCAATCAGATCGACGGCCGGTTCGAGGTCTTGGGATATTGAAACGGTTTTGACGAAATCGCAGCCGGTCCCATTGGGGATAAAACCCAGTGCCAAATCCGACCTAACGGACGCTGGATGCATCATAATACCGTTAACAACCTCGTTCAGGGTACCGTCTCCTCCCACGCAGACGAGAAGCCTGACCTTTTGAGCAAGGGCATTTTTTACAAGCCTTTCCGCATCTCCAGGCCCTCGGGTCATATACGCCTCAAAAGGGCCCACGCGATCTCTGGCAAGGGCTTCGATCATCGGCCAGTTCGATCCCGTTGAACCGTTTCCGGCATGGGGGTTAACGATAAAAGCGATCCTTGACAAATTAGCTCCTGTTCCCCGTTAACAACATTAAATATTCCCCTACTGGGTCAAGGCAGGCAACACACGGATAAAAAATACACGAAATTTGCTGCTAAAAAACCACATAGCGTATAATTATCCATCCATAAAGGAATTTTTTAAACAAGCATTTACATTTTTAATAAATCTATTGAAATTACTGACTTTAAAATGTTATGAAATTTATTCTAAAAACTAAGGATAAATCCTTTACGACAAATTCGAGACCGCCTTTGGGGAAAACATGAACCTAACAGAAAAACAGCAGACCCTTTTGCGAATGCTTCCCGCAGTGGATTACAGCCTTGAGCTGGCAAAGGCAGATTCTTTGTTCGACAATGTCCCAAAATCTGTTCTGGTCCGCTCCATCCGCTCTGTTGTTGAAAATCTTCGGATGATTATCTTAGACGACCCACAGGATCTCACCGAGGCCGACCTGTCGGACGCCAACATCCTTAAAAAGATCAAAAACAGTGTCAAAAGCGCCATGGCGCCGGTGCTTACCCGGGTCATCAACGCCACCGGCGTTGTGGTACATACCAACCTCGGCCGATCGTTACTTTCGGACGATGCGGTGCAGAACCTTCTGGCCATTGCATCCGGGTATTCCAATTTGGAATTCGATCTATCAAAAGGGATGCGGGGTTCCAGATACAGCATTGTTGAAGATATTCTGTGTGAAATAAGCGGTGCTGAAGCGGCCATGGTGGTCAACAACAATGCCGGAGCCGTCTTTTTATCTTTGGAAACCCTCGCCAAAGATAAAAAAGTGATTGTATCCAGGGGAGAACTGGTGGAAATCGGGGGGTCATTCAGGATCCCGGATGTGATGGCCAAAAGCGGCGGGATATTGAAGGAGGTGGGAACCACAAACCGTACCCACGTTAAAGACTATGAAAATGCCATCGAGCACGATACCGCCCTTCTCTTAAAAGTCCACAAAAGCAATTACAGTGTCGTCGGCTTTACCGCCGAAGTCTCCCTTGAAGCGCTGGTGGCTCTGGGCGAAAAATATAAGATCCCGGTGATGGAAGATCTCGGCAGCGGAACCTTTGTAGATTTTTCAAAGTACGGTCTGTTAAAGGAGCCCACGGTTCAGGAGTCCGTCAAAGCCGGCGTAGACATTGTCACCTTCAGTGGAGACAAGCTCCTTGGCGGACCCCAGGCCGGCATCATTGTCGGCAAAAAAGACCTCCTTATGAAAATCAAAGAAAATCCCATTAACCGGGCACTGCGTATCGACAAACTTACCCTTGCAGCCCTGGAAAGCACCTTGCGGCATTACAGAAACATCGACAGGGAAATGGATTCCATTCCGACGTTGCGCATATTGACCCTTCCTTTGGCCCATATTGAATCAAAAGCAAAAGCCCTTGCCAAGATGCTCGATAATATCAGCGACACCAGATTGTCCGTAGATCTCATCGACACAACCTCGAGACCCGGCGGCGGTGCTCTCCCGCTTTTAACCCTCCCCAGCAAAGGTGTGGGGGTCAAGGTCCGGGGAATCTCCGCCAATGGGGTGGAAGAACAGATGCGGAACCATGAACTCCCCATCATTGGAAGGATCGAAGAAGATCTCTTTATCATGGATCTCAGAACCATACTCGATGACGAACTGCCGATCATCCAACATGCTGTTGAACACATGCTGAAAAAGGCCTGATCATGACACACGAAAAAACAGAATTGTTTCACAACCGCTCTTCCAGCAAGGAGTTTCTTTTTTACAAAACCGATGCCACTCCGGAAAAAGATACCACCGAAGCCCTATCTTCGGTGGCGTCGGACAGAATTCTAAAAGCGTTCCCGGACATTCTTGAACAAAAAACCTTTATGGATTACGCCATGGCGCATCTGGAATCTTCGGAACAGTTCCAAGCCATGGTTATCAAGATCGACACCCTCAAGCACAACGCCGAAACAGTCGGTGACTACGGGATCGATCTGTGGATCGATGTGGCCCATGTCATCGATGCAATATGCCGGCGCGAAAATGGATTTTGGGGACAGCTCGACCAGGGACGGTTCGGTTGTTTCTTTAACGAAAAAAATGAGACGCCCCCTGAAGAACTTGCAACCAAGATAAACGACGGCCTGGCAGAAATTAGAAATGAGACGGTCTCCATCGGCATGGCCGTATACCCCACCCTAAGTTTTGATAAAGATCAAATCCTCGACAACGCCGGCAAAGCCCTCGATCACGCGGCCTTTTTCGGGCCCGGCAGTAAGGTTTCATTTGATGCGGTGAGCTTAAATATCAGCGGAGACATCCGCTATCAGAATGGAGACATCGACGGGGCCATCGATGAGTTCAAGACAGCGCTTCTGCTGGATCCGTCGGATGTCAACGTCCATAACAGTCTGGGGGTATGTTACGGTATTTTGAGCGATTATGACAATGCACGGATCGAATTCCAAGAAGCCGCCCGCCTCGACCCCAACGAAGTCATGGCCCTATACAACTTGGGGCTGATCAACATGTTGACCGACGATACCGAAAAGGCACTCCAATACTTTCTCGAAGCCGGTGAAAAAGAAGACGATATCTTTGAAATTACGTTTCAAACCGGAAACGTTTATCTGAAAATGGGAGAACCGGAAAAAGCGAAAAATTTCCTTGAAAAAGCCGTAACGCTCAATTCGGAGTCAGGCCCTGCGTTTCGTTGTCTGGGTGAGTGTTTCCACGCCATGAATATGACAGACGATGCGGTTTCCGCATATAAAAAAGCCACCCGGCAAAACCCCAACGACGCAGAATCGTTGTCGGCGCTGGGCTACCTCTTTGATCTTTTGGGTGAAAATCCTGAAATTACAACCATTTTATGTCAGCAGAGCATCGACATTGCACCTGAAAACGGTCTGTTCAGACACAGACTTGGCAACCTATATCTCAAAAGGAATCAACTTGAAGACGCACTGGAGCAGTTCCAAAAAGCCCACGATCTGGGTCACGACTCGCAAGACATGATCGAAAAGATTAAACGATTGATGCTGGGCAATTGAAACCGGCAAGGCAAACCCATTTGAATCTTAGCGTAAGGGTAAACGCTTTTTTGCGAGCGACTTTGAGCCATTTCGGAAAAAATTTTAAGTCCCGGGAAGGGTTAAAAAATGCGAACTGTTTGGCCTGTTGATCCCGGAGCAGGGGTTGTATATCATCCACCATGTATTTTGATTTTCAAAACACGGCATCGGTTAAACCATGAAAAAGATTATTCTTGACATACTTCAAGACAGCATCCGCGTCAAAGACCGGTTTATTAAAAATAACATCGATCTCATTGAAAGAGGGGCGGATATCCTCGCATCGGCCATTGTCTCCGGTCACAAAATCCTGATTTTCGGTAATGGCGGGAGTGCTGCGGATGCCCAGCATATTGCCGCCGAATTCGTTAACCGGTTTCAGATTGAACGGCCGCCCCTTGCAGCGCTGGCGCTCACCACCGACACCTCCATCATAACCAGCATTGGGAATGATTATCACTTTGACGAAATCTTCTCCAAACAGATTGCGGCCCTGGGAAGAAAAAATGATATTGCCGTGGGAATCAGTACCAGCGGAAATTCTAAAAATGTTGTCAAAGCCATCCGGACGGCAAAAAATATCGGAATGTTCACCATCGGATTGACCGGTCGCGGCGGCGAGATAGCAGCGTGCTCCGATCTTGTGTTTGCCGTGGAATCGGACACAACGGCAAGAATTCAGGAAACCCATATCACATTGGGTCATCTATTGTGCGACCTTGTGGATCGGATTTTGTTTCCGGAAAAATTTAGCGATCCTTAACAACCAAAATCCGAACAAAGGAAATCATATAACCGGATAGTTTTTTTAAAAAAGCTGAACGGTTACAAATTCATTAGGGTAGAAAACGTTATGCCGCAAAAGTTTAAGCCGATAGATTTGAGCCGGGTGAAAACATACCCCCTTTCACAACGAAAAAGCAAAGTATCCACAACGGATTTCGGAAAAACATGGCCAAAAGGCGCCCGTTTCAAGGAATTTCTGGACCGTCTTCCCGACATACTCGCCGGAAGCCATCTCAAGACCGTCATTTCCGCCATTGTTAACGCTTTTCAGAAAGAAAAAACCATCGTCTTTGCCATGGGCGCCCACGTCATTAAAGTGGGTCTAAACCCCATTGTTATCGACCTAATGGAACGCGGTATTATCACGGCCGTCGCAATGAACGGCGCCGGTATTATTCATGATCTCGAACTTGCCATGGCAGGCCAGACATCCGAAGATGTATCGGCCTCTCTCGGAGACGGCACCTTTGGAATGGCCCACGAGACGGGCGCTTTTTTATGCGACGCCATCTGTCTCGCCGGAGAAAAATCCGCAGGACTCGGCGAAACCATCGGTTTTGCCATCATTGAAAAAAAGCTCCCCTATTCAGAACACAGCATTCTCGCTTCGGGTGCACGCCTCGGCATACCGGTTACGGTCCATGTCGCATTTGGCACCGATATCCTTCATATGCACCCCGGTTTTGATGCCAATGCAGCAGGGGAAGCGACCCACAGAGATTTTCGCACGTTTGCGTCCGTCATCGGCACACTCGAAGAAGGGGTTTACCTGAATGTGGGATCTGCGGTCATACTGCCGGAAGTCTTCTTAAAAGCGGTGACGCTGGCACGGAACCTGGGGCATCATCTCGATCAATTCACAGCGGTGAACATGGATTTCATCAGACACTACCGGCCCATGACCAACGTGGTTAACCGGCCCACAGCCGGCGGCGGACAGGGCTTCAACCTTACGGGCCACCATGAAATCATGCTCCCGCTGATCGCTGCCGGAGTTATTGAAGCCATCGGGTAGATTCCCACGGGCTAACGCCCGTGGTCCTTTGCCATTTTTGGATAGATCGTATCGCGCACCCACAAAAACAGGTTGATATCACCGCATGGATGATTATATTTTGGCACCCGTAAAGATCGACAATCTGAAGCGTTCTGGAATTTTACGTGTTCACTGCAGGGAATGTTCCGCCTTGGGCAGTGCTTCCCGGCGGCCATACGGTGTTGTATCCATTTGAACATGCGGTCGCGGTTGCAGTCTACCTGGGTGCATGAAAGAATTTGAATTTATTGAAAAGATAAGGAGTCGTTTATAATGCCGATTTTCGAATATCATTGTGATACCTGTGAAAAAGATTTTGAATGTCTGGTTTTTGGAAACGAGAAGCCCGTTTGCCCGTCATGTAACAACAAAAAAGTCAAAAAAATCATGTCCGCATGCACCTTCTATAGTAAAGGCAGCCATGGTCAAACGGTCAAGGCGGCTTCGTCGGCATCATCGTGTGGCGGATGTTCGGCGACCAGTTGTTCGAGCTGTAGTCACTGATGGGAAAAACACTCAAAATAGGAACCCGGGGCAGCAAACTCGCACTCTGGCAGGCAAACTGGGTTAAATCTGCGCTGAATACCCAGCACCCTTCCCTTTCCGTCGAACTTGTCGTCATCAAAACCAAAGGGGACAAAATTCTCGATGTTCCCCTTGCCAAGGTCGGCGGCAAAGGACTTTTTGTAAAAGAAATCGAAGAAGCGCTTTTAATCGGCCGCATAGACCTTGCTGTACACAGCATGAAGGATATGCCGTCGGAAATACCGAAAGGGCTGTGCATCGGCGCAATTCCTGAGCGCGAAAATCCGCAAGATGTTCTAATTTCAAAAAAAGGACGGCCCCTTTCCCAACTTGAACCCGGCGCCAGGATCGGAACCAGCAGTCTTCGTCGTGCCGCGCAGCTTCTCCATGTCAGACCGGATCTGCGTATATTCCCCCTCAGGGGGAACCTGGACACCCGCCTTAAAAAGCTCGAAACTGAAAATATGGATGCCATCGTTCTGGCCGCCGCCGGTGTAAAGCGTTTGGGTCTTGAAAACAGAATAACCGAATTCCTCGACGAAAATATTATGCTTCCGGCCGTTGGCCAGGGTGCACTTTGTATCGAGGTCCGGGAAAATGATCCCGAGGTAGCACCGATTGTCGCTGAACTCGAACACCGTCAAACAAGAACGATCGTCATGGGTGAACGTGCCTTTTTAAACCGCCTTGAAGGCGGCTGCCAAGTCCCCATTGCAGCCCACGGAAAAATCGACAACACCCGATTTGCCCTTTGCGGTCTTGTGGCCACTGTCGATGGAAAAACCCTCATCAAGGAGACCTTTTCAGGGCCTGAAGGTTCGGCCGAAACCATCGGCGTAGAACTTGCCGATCATCTGGTTTCCCTGGGAGCGAAAACCATAATGGAAAACCTCAAATCTGATCTGGATTTAAACCATGAGCGGTAAAGTCTATCTAGTGGGTGCCGGACCCGGTGATCCGGAGTTGATCACCATAAAGGGGCTGGAGTGCATCCAGAACGCCGATGTTATTATTTACGATTATCTTGCATCCCCACGCCTGTTAAAACATGCCCGGGAGCATGCTGAAATCATCTATGTGGGAAAAAAAGGAGGAGATCACACCCTTTCCCAGGATAGAATCAACGCCCTGATCGCGGAAAAAGCCCAAAAAGGGTTTACGGTCACCCGGCTGAAAGGCGGCGATCCATTTATATTCGGACGTGGCGGCGAAGAAGCAGAGGTGCTCATCGACGCCCGAATTCCGTTTGAAATTATCCCCGGTGTCACTTCAGCCATCGCCGCTCCGGCCTATGCCGGCATCCCGCTGACACACCGGAAATTTACCGCCACCGTCGCTTTTGTCACCGGACATGAAGACCCCACAAAAGCGGAATCGAATGTCGACTGGGGAGCACTTGCCAGGGGAATTGGAACCATTGTTTTCCTCATGGGTGTCAAAAATCTTCCCCATATAACAGACCGCCTCATGCACCACGGTATGTCCCCGGAGACCCCGGTTGCCCTGGTCCGCTGGGGAACGACCCCCAAACAGACCACTGTTTCAGGAACACTCGATACCATTGTCCAACGCACAAAAGCCGCCGGTCTCAAACCGCCGGCCATTATTGTTGTGGGGCATGTTGTAAAATTAAGAGAAAAAATGCAATGGTTTGAAACCCGGCCGTTGATGGGACAATGCATCGTGGTAACCCGAGCCAGGGAACAGGCCAGTGATCTGGTCAAACGTCTTTCCGATCTGGGTGCCGAATGTCTCGAATGCCCCACCATAAAAGTTTCCCCGCCGGAGGATGTAAAACCATTGGACAGGGCCATCGAAAACCTTTCATCTTATGACTGGCTGATCTTTACCAGCGTCAACGGCGTTAACTTCTTTTTCGAGCGGCTTTTCCAAAAAAACAAAGATGTCCGTGTCTTAAAAGATATCCATACGGCGGTTATCGGTCCGGCAACAGAAAAAAGACTGTTCGATTTTGGGCTCAAAAGCGATATTGTCCCCGAAACCTACCGGGCCGAGTCTGTGGTCAAGGCATTTGCCGGAAAAGATGTTACCGGGAAAAAGATACTGCTGCCACGGGCAAAAGAGGCAAGACCGGTGCTGCCGTTGGAACTGAAAAAGATGGGGGCCGTTGTTGACGAAGTCACCGCATACCGTACCCATGCGGTCAAGGACAACGCCGAGGTCCTATCGGCACGTCTCAAAGAACGATCCATAGATATGATCACATTTACAAGCTCTTCCACCGTAAAAAACTTCCGCGCCCTTTTCCCCGACGAAGATCTAAAGGTTCTCATGGGGGGCGTCACCATCGCCGGCATCGGTCCCGTAACCGCCGATACCGCACGAGACCTGGGATTTGACGTCCACATCGTTGCAGAATCCTACACCATACCGGGACTGTGCCAGGCAATTCTAAAACATTTCAGCTAAAAGAATCTTACGATCCGAAATGGGTTCCTCAAGAGAGAAAAACATGCGTTTCCCAGGTGAAGTTTCAAAATGAAACGACCCGGCCCCTAACACCAGGACAACCGCATTTGAATCCCAATAGAGAGAGCGCGCGCTCCACGACGGCGCATATCTCTTTCCAACCGACTGGAACTTGTGCTTAAGCACCCGTAAGCCCAAGCCGTGCTAGAGTTATAAAGAACAATTCATCAAAAACATATCCGATGGATGTATTAAATCATAATTTTATTCGGCTCGGTCTAACGCGTGCTAAAGCCCTTCAAACAGCCATTCGGTTTCCAAGAGAAACACGCCGTCGCTTCGGTGTACCGAAATCAAATGCGTTCACCCGGACCATAATACAAAGACATATTGACCCGCTCCCCTATTTTAGTGTATCTTTAATTTTTTCCAAGCACTCAAAACAATTAAAGGGAACCGTCATGGACAACCATCTTGATAACCTCCATGGATTTGTCGATACGATTACATCCATGAAAGAGACCATTATCACCAACATCGTACTGATCGGACAGGTCCCCGCCCCCACATTCAAGGAAAAAAAACGCACCAGTGCCTTCATGGAAAGACTGGCCGAATTCCAGGTTGATGAATGCACCACCGATGGCTACCGTAACCCCATCGGCATCATCAAAGGGACCTCCGAAAAGAAGCCCCCCATCTTTGTCGTCGCACACCTGGACACCATTTTTGGCAAAGATATCGATCATTATTATACCATCAAAGAGAATTCAATAACCGGTACGGGTATCATGGACAATTCCGTGGGGGTGGGCGTCCTGCTCTCTTTGCCGGATATTTTTCGAAAATTAAATCTGCGCTTTGAATCGGACATTGTCCTGGCCGGTGTTATACAGTCTTTGGGCAAAGGCAACTTGAGAGGCATCCGGCACCTTTTAAAAACATGGGCCACGCCCATCAGAGGGGCGGTCTGTATCGAGTCCGGTGAACTCGGAAGGCTCAGCTACTACACGGATGGAATGATTCGATGTGAAGTCGATTGCAGCATCTCCTCAAACAACGGCTGGGAATTCAAATTCAAGCCCAATGCAATTCTAATTTTAAACGAAGTGATCAACCAGATACTTAAACTCCGGTTGCCCCAAAAACCACGATCTCGCGTTATTATCGGAAAAATTTCAGGTGGTTCCAAGCACGGCGTGATCGCATATAACGCAACCCTCGGTTTTGAGATTCAAAGCAACTCCGACAAAATGGTTAAATCGATTTTCAACAACATTAAGGATGTTGTTGAGGGCATCGGTCATGAACATGAAGTCGATTTGAAATTAAAAACATTGAGCAATATCCATGCAGCACGGTTAAATTTCGGTCATCCTCTGGTAAAGAGTACGGTTGCTGTGATGAAAAAACTCAATTTAGTACCGATCAGTGAGCCCAGCGAGTCTGAGCTTTCAATCTTTCTTTCACGTAAAATTCCAGCGGTTACACTTGGAATTACCCGGGGTGAAAACTATCACCAGCAAAATGCCACCGTGGAAATCGAGCCCATCTTTAAAGGGATCGCCCAGATTATCGGTGTATTGATGGCCCTTGACAGCGGAGGATGTGATGAAGCGTAGCTGGCTTGAGAACAATACCTTCCATTATTCAGAATTCAACAACCTCAATCGGCTGGTCGAAGAAAAACAACGGAAAAATCTGAAAATTTCTCTGTGCCTGCCCACGTTGAATGAAGAAAAAACCATCGCAAAAGAAATTCTGATAATGAAATCAGAGCTGATGACGCGCTATCCGCTTCTTGATGAGATCGTTGTTGTCGACTCCGGATCCACAGATAATACCAGAGATATTGCAAGTGAATATGGGGCCAATGTTTACGAAGCAACAGAAATTCTTCCGGATCTGGAAAATTTCAAAGGCAAAGGGGAAAACCTCTGGAAAGCCCTTTATATTACCCAAGGCGATATCATTGTCTACCTGGATGCAGACATAAAAAATATTCATCACAGGTTTGCCTATGGGCTCTTGGGGCCGCTGCTTCTTTTCGATGATATCAAATACGTCAAAGCCTTTTATGACAGACCGATTGCCATCGGAAAAAGTAAAATCAGACCCACCGGCGGCGGCCGGGTCACCGAGCTTGTTATCCGGCCGCTGTTCTCTATTTTCTTCCCGGAACTTACACAGATTTTACAGCCGTTATCCGGTGAATATGCCGGATTTCGGGAACTATTTGAAATAATTCCATTCCCCATCGGGTATGGCGTCGAAACCAGCATCATTCTCGATATCTATGAAAAATGGGGACTCGATGTCATGGCTCAGGTGGACCTTGACAAGCGGATTCACAGAAACCAGGACACACGGGCGTTGGGAAAAATGTCGTTTGCGATTTTACAAACGTTCATCAGACGTAAAAGGAAATTGGGATTGATCGATTTTACAGAGGATCTTTTCGATGAAATGATACAATACAACCTTGTAAAAAACGAATACATGCCGGATATTTACAAAATCGAAGGTCACGAAAGGCCCCCCATTATCGAAATTCCAGAGTATCGTGAAAAGTTCAAGAAACCGATGCTTTGATCATGCCGTCAAGAAAACACGAAATCTTCGATGTTTCGTGTTTTCTTTTTTCCGGATCCTTGTGACATCTTTTATTCCAATTGAACGTTTGGGTTTCCCGGGGTAAATCCAAATTAAGAGGATACAAAAACATTGCCGAACTCAAAACTGATCGACCGATTCAATCGAAATCTGAACTACCTTCGCATATCCATTACCGACCGCTGCAACCTGAAATGTCTATACTGCGTGCCTCAAGATCTGATTCCCAAGCTCCCGAGCCGTGAGATATTAAGCTATGAAGAGATACTCCGTATTGTCAGGGTAAGCATTCGCCTTGGGATCTCCAAGGTCAGAGTCACCGGTGGAGAACCGCTGGTTAGAAAGGGTGTTTATCATTTTTTAGAACAACTGGCCGGAATAGAAGGACTTCTGGATATATCTCTGACCACCAATGGTGTTCTGCTCAAAGATAACATACACAGGATCAAATCCGCCGGTATAAAAAGAATAAATATCAGTCTAGACACCTTAAACAGAGAAAAGTATCAGCAAATTACAGGCTACGATTTTTTCCATCAAGTATGGGACGGCATAGAACTGGCGCAACGAATGGGATTTTATCCCATTAAAATTAATGTGGTGCCCGTAAAAGGCGTCAACGACGATGAATTGGTAGATATTGCCAGACTGTCCATGGACCATCCGTTTCACATACGCTTTATCGAATACATGCCCATGGGTTCAAATCATATGGACATCGATCGCCATTTACTCGCCCCTGAAATTAAAAAGCACATCGAACAATTGGGGGAACTTGTCCCGGTTGATAGAAGCACCAATGACGGTCCTGCAGAACGATTCAAGTTTGAATCGGGCCCCGGAGAAATCGGCTTTATTCGACCCATAAGCCGTCATTTCTGTCAGACGTGCAATCGGTTAAGATTAACCGCAAGTGGCCAATTACGACCCTGTTTGATGCTTGACAAACAGGAAGATTTAAAATCGATCATCCGAAAAGGCTGCTCTGACAGGGAGCTGGCTGAGGTTTTTCTCGAGGCGGTTCGCCACAAACCTTTGCAACACAAGCTTTCGACGGATCACAATGCCGGGAGTGCGGTTCAGATGTGCGCCATAGGGGGCTGAAAAAGGAGTTCAAAAAAAAGGCCTGGGCCGTATCAGTGGGAGGCTACATTTTCTCGCACAAATCAAAGGTTTACGACCCAGGCTCAATATAAGACTTAACCCGAAGGTTCTTTGCAGCGTTTCGAGGTTTGCTAACAGAACTAAAACAATTAATCAAGGTTTTTTTTAATCGCAAATATTTTTTTCGAACCTATTCCGATTTTCCCACGATTTTGATCCGTTCATTTTATTATCGCCTTCCGCGTCTTTATCTTTAGGAAGAAATTATAAATGCCCACCACGATCCCTTCAGGCAAAAAGACAAGGACCAGACATAGAAAAATGCCGTATGCAATGATGTGATATTGTTCGGCGATATGGAGTGCTTCGGAGATAAAGGTGAGAATACCGGCGCCGAACAGAGAACCCCAAAGACTTCCCATACCGCCGACGATAACCATGGTCACGACCTGGATGGAATAATAAAAATCGTAGGAACTGGGACTGATAAACGTAATGTAATGGGCATAAAGACTGCCGGATACGGATGCGAACATGGCGCTCAAGACAAAAACCTTAACTTTATAATCGGCCGTATTAATGCCCAAGGAATTTGCAGCCACTTCACTGCCGTGAATAGCGCGCAATGCTCTGCCGACCCTGGAGTTCAGTAAATTTCTGGCCGCCAGCATGAAGAAAAAAACAAAACTCCAAATCAGGTAAAAATTTTTAAGGTCATTATCAAAGGCCAGACCGCCGATGGTCAGTGGCGGTATCCCCATCAAACCGTCATGCCCGCCGGTGAATTGCTCCAGCTCGCCCATGAGGATATTGATAATTATACCGAATCCCAAGGTCGCCATTACCAGATAGTGCCCCCGGAGCTTTAAAGACGGGTATCCGATCAAATATGCCACAGCTCCCGTTGCCAGCATTCCCACAAGCATCGCCGGCCACATAGGGAATCCGTAGTTGACGGTAAGTATCCCTGAAAAATAAGATCCGAGACCGTAAAACGCAGCATGGCCCAATGAAATTTGTCCGGCAAAACCGATCAACAGGTTCAACCCCACAACCACGATGGTGTTGAGACCGATCACGTTCAGAACAATAAAATAGTACTTGCTCTCGACAAACATGGGAATGGCAACAATGACAAGGGCCAGTATCCCGAAACAAAGGTTATCTTTTTGCTTTAACAACATTCTATTAACCAATAACAGGCAACTCTCAATGGTACGTTTTCGCTCAATTGGGATAAAATTATGCCCCTTTGATATATTCAGGCTAAACCCTTTCCGATTCTCCATACCCCATAATCCCTGTGGGTTTCAGAAAGAGAACCAAAAGGAGAACGAAAAATGCGATGGCGTCTTTATATTGAGAAGAGATCAGGCCAGCGCCGAGTGATTCCAGAATACCCAGGATTATTCCGCCTAAAATTGCACCCGCAAAATTACCGTACCCACCCAGAATCGCTGCAGCAAATCCCTTCAGTCCCAGCATGATGCCCGTATCATAGGACGTCGAAGAAATCGGTGCGATGATCATTCCGGCCACCGCCCCCAACGCACCGCTGAATGCAAAGGAGAATAGGACCATACGATTAACGGAAATCCCCGCTAACGCCGCCGCCCTTCGATTCACCGCTGTTGCCCGCATGGCCTTGCCCATTAATGTTTTTTTAAAAAAATAACGGAGCATCAGCATGACCATCACGGTAATGGCAAATATCCAGAGGTGCTGGGGTACTATGGCAGCACCCCCCGGAAGATGAATCGGAGCTTCGCCTGAAAAGGCGGGGACGCCCACATTGTCAGTCCCCCACACCTCCTGGGCCGCTCCCCGGAGAATTTCCGACAACCCGATGGTCAGAAAAATAAGAATGATGATCTCCTTTGAACGGGCATGCCGTATCGGTCCCATCTCTATTAGGGCGCCAATAAGCGCAACACCGGCCATGGATATAAAAAAGGCGATGATCAAGTTGACTTTGAAAAGAACCGCCAAAGAGTACATAAACATCCCGCCAAGGGATATGAATTCACACTGGGCAAAATTGACAATTCCGGTGGCATTATGGATGATATTAAATCCCATGGCCACAATGGCGTAAATAGCGCCAATGGTTAAGCCGGTGATGATATATTGGGCGATTTGTTGGGAAAAATCCATAAGGTTATTTTTTCCCCTCCCCTCCCTTCATCTTAACGGCTAAGGGAGGGAAGAGTGGGCATGATTGGGTTAATCTTCTAATCGAGCAGTTTCCAGCCCCCTTTGGTGGCTTTGATCATGACGATGTCGTCCATGGACAGCCCGTTATGATCCTGCGGGCTGATATTGTAGATGCCGCTGATACCCACATAACCCGTTGTATTCTCAATGGCATCCCGGATTTTCGCCCGGTCGGGCCCGACCTTTTTAATCGCATCTATAATAATGAACGCCGCATCCGCGCCATAGGCAACCATGGTGCCGGGCTCTCGATTGAATTTTGTCTGATACGCCTTCACATAGTCTAAAACCTTTTTTTTCTGGATGTCGCTGTCGGGAAGTTGATCACCCACAACAATTTTGGTAGAAGGCATCATCACCCCCTCACCGGACTCACCGGCAACCTTCCAAAAGATAGGATCTCCGGCGCCGTGGCATTCAAACAGGGGCGCCTTGATACCCAACTGTTTGATATTTTTGGCGATGATTCCCATGGCTGGACCCACTGTCCAGGCAATGATCGCATCGACGCCCTTGGCGTTGATACGGGTCAATTGTGCGGTCATATCGATGTCTTTGGGCTGAAAGGCCTCTTGGGCAACAATCTCTACCCCGTACTTCGGTGCCTGGACCTTTACGTTTCTGAGCCCGTCTTTTCCGAACCCTTCGTTGGAGTAGACGAAGCCTATTTTTTTGATGCCGTGCTTGTTCATATACTGGCAGATCTTGCCCATTGCATCTGCCGCTTTATACGGTGATTTAAACGTCCATTTCGGCATTGAGTTTGGATCTTTTTTGTCGAGCGGCGCCTTTAAAATAACGTCCCCCCCTGAATGCATGAAGGCGGGAATCTTTTCCTTTTCAATGAAACCCCTCATGGCCATGGCCGTTCCGGTCAGTGTCGGTCCGATAATCGCCACCACGTCTTGGGATTCCAGAATTTTTTTCAAGGCCATAACCGCCTTGGTGGGGTTGCTTTCCGTGTCTTCCATCACCATTTCCAGCATGCGGCCGTTGATGCCTCCCTGTTGATTTGCCTCATCGATGGCAAGCAATACGGCATCCTTCTGCGCTGTTCCAATATGAGCAGCACGGCCGGTCAGCGCAAAAATTCCTGCAATTTTAATAGGCTCGGCACTATAGCAGAGTGACGATCCTACCATAAAACTGACGGTGATAACCATTACAACGAGTGTCAATAATCTTCTGTTCATTTTTTTCCTCCCAATTCGTTTTCGTATATACGTTCCCGGCATTGATAGATATTTCTTTTCACCCCCCTTCCTTTTTACGACCCGTTTCCCAGATATGCTTTTTTTAATTCCACATTCTCAAGAAGATCCGCTGCGCTTCCCTGAAGGCGCATTTTTCCGGCTTCCAAGACATACGCGCGATCAGCGATCTTGAGCGCCGCTCTTGCATTCTGCTCGACCAAAAGAATCGTGGTCCCCTCCTGTCTAAGTCTTCCAATAATAGAGATAATTTCTTGCATCACCAGCGGCGCAAGACCTAAGGATGGTTCATCTAGAAGCAAAAGAAGCGGTCTTCCCATCAATCCCCTGCCGATGGCCAACATCTGCTGTTCTCCACCGCTGAGTGTCTCCGCTCGTTGTTTAAGCCGTTTTCCGAGAACCGGAAAAAGCTGTAATATATGCTCAAAATCGTCTGATATCTTTTTTTTGTTTTGCCGCCCTCGCCGCCGATACGCCCCGATCTCAAGATTCTCCTGGACCGTTAACGGTCCGAAAAGATGTCTGCCTTCGGGAACTTGGATAATACCCAGCTCAACGATCCTCTCAGGGGAAAAAGATCCGATATCTTCTCCCCTAAGCATTATCGTTCCATGGGTAGGCTTGATAATACCGGAGATAAGGTTTAAAATTGTCGTCTTACCGGCGCCGTTTCCACCGATTAGCGCCAAAATTTCTCCTTCCTCCAGTACAAGAGAAATCTTATCGAGGGCTCGAACACCGCCATAGTAGGCACTTATGCCATCGATTACCAGCACGGTTCCTTACAATTCCTTTCCCAGATAGGCGTCTATGACTTTGGGGTTGTTCTGTATCTCTTTGGCGCTTCCTTCGGCAATTTTTTTCCCATAATCCAACACGGTAATCCTATTGGAAATACCCATAATCAGATTCATATCGTGTTCCACCAGAATGACGGTTATCCCCGTGTCCCTGATTTTGAGAATCGTGCCCGCCATCTCTTCGGTTTCCTGCAAATTAAGGCCGGCCACCGGTTCGTCCAGAAGAAGAAGTTTGGGTTCAATGGCCAGTGCCCGAGCAATCTCCACCCGTTTTTGAACTCCATAGGGAAGACCGCCGACCAGCATATCCGCTTTGGAATCGAGGTCTAAAAATTTTAAAACGGCATCGGTTTTTTGCCGAATGACCTTCTCTTCTTTCCACACCGAGGGCGTATGCATAAGGCACCTTAAAAATCCGGAATCGCTCTGGGTATGACATCCCACCATGACATTTTCTCGAACGGACATCTTCTGGAAAACTTGTATATTCTGGAAAGTTCTACCGATCCCCATGAGGGCCACTTGATACGGTTTTTTTCTAAACAGTTTCTGGCCCTCAAATAAGATTTCGCCGGATGTCGGCGGATACATGCTTGTAATCAGATTGATCGCTGTGGTTTTCCCTGCACCGTTTGGACCAATAATAGAAAAAATCAAGCCTTCCTCGACATTGAATGACAAACGGGTGATCGCCTGCAGTCCCCCAAAATTTTTAGAAATGCTATTTATTTCAAGAATGTAATTGGGACGACTCACAACAAACAATGCTCCCCAATCCGTGCGCGGATCATTTAAAAGTTTTCGTTCTAATCCGGATTGTTCAAAAAAAGTCGGGTTAAACAGCAGTTGTACCGTTATTTCTTAGATCAAAGACCCGCCGGCTTTTTCGCTCTGTCCGCGGCAGGGATCCATAATCGACGATCTCCACCTGGCACCTTACCAGGATTTTGCGCCGGATCTCTGTTGCCACGTGTTCGGCCAATGGATCATCATCTGCGTTTTTCGATCCTGCTTCCCGTTCCACTTTAATGAGCATCATGTCCCGTCCGCTTTCACGCTGTTTGAGATATATCTGGAATTCACTGGCGATTCCGTCAAGGTGGCTCAAAACATGATCGATCTGGCTCGGATAGATATTGACCGCCTTGTAGATGAACATATCATCCGTGCGGCCGAGGATCCGGTCATGCATGGGAAACGGTGAACCGCAGGGACACGCCCCATCCATAATTCGGGTAACGTCATAGGTGCGGTAGCGAATCAACGGGCTGCCCTCTTTGCGCAATGTCGTCACGACGAGCTCGCCCTGCTGGCCGTCGGAAACCGGTTTTAATGAAACCGGATCGAGAATTTCAAAAATAAAATGGTCGGCCCAGTAATGGATTCCATTGTGAAGATGGCAATCGAGCCCCGTTCCCGGGCCGTAAAGTTCCGTCAATCCATAAATATCAAAAATATGGTCCACCCCCATCAGTTCTTTTATGCGCGCTCTCATGGCATCGCTGTGGCGTTCCGCCCCCAGGATAATCTTTTTGACCTTTATTTTTGACAAGAGGTCCCGTTTATGAATCTCTTCTGCCATGAGCAATGCCATGGATGCCGTGGAACAGAAAACCGTCGTCTCCATATCCACCAACATTTCACAGTGCATATCCGCATTGGCCGGACCCAGGGGCACCGCCATGGCCCCGAATCTTTCACAGCCGGCTTGAAATCCGACGCCGGCGGTCCACAAGCCGTATCCCACGGCGATTTGCACCCGGTCTTTGCGGGTTAAACCCGCTGTTTCATAACACCGGGCAAAAATATCGGCCCACACATCGACATCTTTTTGGGTGTAGCAGAGCACCTTTCGCTTCCCCGTCGTCCCTGAAGAGGCATGAATCCGAACGATGTCCTCGAATGGAACGGAACGCAAAGGAAAAGGATATTCTTTCTGCAATTCATCTTTATCGGTAAGGGGCAGGTGTTGGATATCATCGAGGGAACGGATATCTTCGGGTTTAATGCCTGCGTTGTCCAGTTTTTTACGGTAAAAGGGTGAATGGTTATACACGTGGCCCACGGTCCATTTAAGGCCATCGAGCTGGATCTTTTTTAACTGGTCTTCGGTTAAATTTTTCGGGATAAAACTCATGATAAACTCCTAACGTTACTTCGATACAACATATTGGCGCTTTGAAAAAATACTGCATTCAGATACGCCGGATCACCGGAAGGCGTGTCCGGAATGTTTTTTCACAGAACTATAAGCCATCTCAAAATAAAGATTTTGGTTCAAGATCAAGGCGGAGCCGAGTTTTAACCCGCAGGCATACTCAAGTATGTCGAGGACTTAAAACGAGGCTCCAACGCCGAGATTGGGCCAATAGATTATTTTGAGATAGCTTCTAAATGGTTCTCAATCCATTATACCCTGTTTCCAGCGCCGTTATGGCATCGCCCAGCATCTTCTTTTTACCTGCCAGACTTTTTTCAAGAACCGCTTTTAGATCCTCTAGGGAGCAGAAAAGACGGTTTTCCACCGCTGTTGAAACAACGCCAATGGTAAACCCGAGCAGGATCAAGTTAACGGACTTCGGTTGATGAATACGCTGTGCCAGTTCATCCGCATCCACCGCAAACACCGGCGATTCAGAATCCTGAACAACATCTTCACGACGGTTCACGGCAGCCCAAGCATGGGGCTTCAGATAAAGACCGTGCTGGTTTAAACCGCCCGCTTTTAATGCCAGCAAACCGTCCGCATTGGCGGGCCGTATCAAGGGGCTGGAAAAGTTCCCCACCTTAAGATGTGATAAAACCGTTCCGCCCCGCTGGGCCATGCCGTGGGTTTCCGAGGTAAAGACTGAAAATCCCTTCATGATGGCCGCCTCTGCCAGAAGACGCGTGACAAAAAGGACGCCCTGGCCGCCCACGCCGCTGATAACAATCTGCTGTTTCATGGATCCGCTCATACTTCCGATTATTCTCAATTTACGCTATCTATAAACCAACCTATTTTAAAACGCTAAAAGGACGGTTCCATTTACCGATGATTCCGAAAGCCTATTTCGTGCTTTCGGAACGATCTTTTCCCTTTTCCTTGATAGAATTTTTTGGACAAACACCGATGCATACGCCGCACCCATTGCACAAGATGGGGTCGATATTTACCTGCTCTGCTTCTTCATCCAAAACCAGCGCCGGACATTCAAAATGATTGACGCAGAAGCCGCAGCCGTCGCATTCATCTGAAACTTGGACCTGGATCGGACGATGGGCCGGTTTTTCTTTTCTGAGCCGGTCAATCAGACAGGGATGCCTCGAAATAACCACCGCCGGTCCGTGTTCTCTGCTGTATTTTACCGCATCTTTAAGCAGGGATATAAATTCGTTCAGGTTGTAAGGGTCTTGGACCCGGCAAAATTTAACGCCGCATCCTTCGACCAGTGCCTCAATCTCAACGGAATTCAGGGGCTCTCCACCGGCCCCCAGGCCCACGGCCGGTGTGGGCTGATTTCCGGTCATTGCGGTGGTTCGGTTGTCAAGAATTACCAGTACAAAAGACACCTTCTGAACCACCGCATCGATCAGCGCCGGGACGCCGGCATGAAAAAACGTCGAATCCCCGATGGTCGCCA
Source organism: Desulfobacterales bacterium (assembly GCA_030145345.1). Classification (GTDB taxonomy): domain Bacteria; phylum Desulfobacterota; class Desulfobacteria; order Desulfobacterales; family UBA11574; genus JAAXQD01. The sequence goes on along the minus strand of JAQYVT010000014.1, from coordinate 9,819 downwards.
CAATGTCCGGTGGTTTTTTTTCATTCTTGAACGCATGGTAAAAGCCCGCCGCCTGGCTGACAGCGGCCCCCATGCAAAGGACGGTGTCCACCGCGCCGAGGTTTAGCCCAAGGGTGTAACATCCGATATCGCTGGGATATATCCCCTTTGGCGCCGCCTTTTTAATGGCAAAAAACGCCGCCCGGTGGGGGCAGCCTGCGCAGAGTGTCGGGCGGACGCCGGGATCCGACCCCGCATCGATTTTCACTGGTTCCAGACCGGCAAACTCGCTGATGATCTTTTGGACGGTCTCAGGGAGAAGTTCTCCGACCCGGGGGACCGAACCGGTCAGCTTTCCCTTGATGCGATGGCGGTCCGCCAGCTGCATCTCAATGATCCCGGTCGTCTCTTCGACCACCAGAATCTCATCATAGGTGTCGATCATGTGAGAGACGAAATCTTTGTGCAACGGGAACGGCTGCAGCACCTGATACATGGGGATCCGGTCCCACAGATTTAGATCTTTCATGATTTCTTTGGCATGGCCGGCTGCCACACCGGATACGATCAGCGCTTTTGAAGCATTGGCCCCGGCATTGAGCCGGATCGGTGCTGTTTTCGGATAGCCGGCAATGGCGTCGAGCTTTTTCTCCAGCGCTTGATGCAGATGAAACCGAAATTTAGGTGTCGCCGCCCACCGGGCAGGATCTTTTTGAAAATCGATTTCCCTTGGATGCCACTGGATCTTTCCCGGTTGAATATCCTGCCGGGCATGACAGACCCTTGTGGTGGGGCGCAGCATCACGGGAATCTCAAAGGTCTCGGAAAGTTCGAAGGCGGTGGCGACCATCTCTTTTGCCTGCAGGGGAGAATCCGGATCGAGGACCGGGATCTTTGCCATCATGGCCATGAGCCTGCTGTCCTGCTCGGTCTGTGAAGAATGGGGTCCCGGATCATCCGCACTGATCACCACGAAGCCACCGGTTACGCCAAGGTATGCCGCGCTCATCAGAGAATCGGATGCCACATTCAGACCCACCTGTTTCATGCTGACGGCGGCGCGCAGTCCGGTCATACTTCCTGCATAGGCAATTTCAAAGGCGACCTTCTCGTTAACCGCCCACTGGACGTGCCTCGGCATCGATTCTTCTTTTTGCAACGCAGCAAATGAAGCGAGAATTTCCGAAGCCGGAGTCCCTGGATATGAGGTTGCCATTGTGCAGCCGTTTTCCATCAGACCCAGCGCAATTGCCTCGTTCCCCAGCATTAATTTTCGTTTGATCACTTACGTCCTCTATAAATAACGGGGCGGGCCTATTCCCGCCCAGGTAGGATTACATGGAACAAAAAAGCCAGTACTTTTTGAAGAAGTGCTGGCTTAAAGTAAAAGAGCCATGAACCTCTTCAACGCCGATTGAAGAAGCCGCTCACAGCTCTGAAATCAATTAATCAGGTATTCAAAGGTGGTGAGCAAACTTCACAATCTGTGCCACCACCACAGTTCAAATTTCATGATCGTTTCTCTGACTATGGATTTAATGTTAAAACGGTTTAAAGAATATCTCCAATTATCTAAGTAAAATACATTTGTCAAGGGCTTTCCCTAGTTTCTCCTCCGGCCGGTTCTCTACAATCCGGTCCACACGACCAGATGGCGGGAAATGCGCCATGGGCAAAACCGCCCTTTATCCCACCCGGCTGAACACGCCCAGGTTGGATATGTTGACGTTTAGAGACCTTTGAAAAATGTTCAATTTTGTTCAAGTCCAAGGAAGGCGAAAATTTTAACCACAGACATACATTATGTATTTCGAGGATTAAAATTTGAGTCAGACGCAGGAATTGGGCAAAAGGGGACGTTTTGCAAAAGTCTCGTTTAATATCCCACGTAATGAAACGGCTCGATCTCGGAAAGTTCTTGGGGGGTGAGGGTTTTAAAGCCCGATGCTTTGATCACATCTTCAGCCCGCCCTGCGTCTTTGACATCCAAAACAAAGACGGCATGCTTCCGGCTTTCTATAACAAACCCATAGCCATTTTCAATGTTGATATCTTCCGTGCAAAGGACCTGTAATAGATCATCAAGGCCACCCGGACGATCATCGATCAGGACCGTAATAATTTCTTTGAGTTCCACCGCAATGCCTTCTTTACGGAGGGCCTTTTCGCCTTGCTTGGGGTTGTCTACAATGAGATTGACAAACCCCGAATCGCCAAAAGACGATATGGTGGCCGACCGAATATTGATCTTTTTCCGGGCAAGAATCGACGTAATTTGAGCCAGGATGCAGGGTTTGTTTTGCGCCGGTATTGTAAGTTGATAGGCTTTCATAGTTTTTTTTAAAATTTTCCCATCCAACCATATCACGGATTGTTTAATGTTTAAAATAAAGGATGTTATCCCGAAAATATAGAAAAACAACCGAAGCCTGTCAATATAATTCGAACACGGAACCACGATCTGGTTTTCTGCGCGGGTTTCCTTGAAACGGCGTCTAAGCTGCCACGAGATCCCCAAAGGCTCGCTTGAGTTTTGCGCTTATCGGACCCGGTTTACCGTCACCGACCATCCAGTCATTGACCCGGACAACCGGTACGATTTCAGACGTCGTACCCAGGACCATCAGCTCACTCGCCCCTGTCAAATTTCTTTCAGGAATCGGAGATTCCCTGAAAGGTATGCCCAAAGTAACGCAAAGATCCAGCACCACGCGCCGGGTGATTCCGGCAAGGATGTGATGATTGGCAGGGTGTGTTACGAGCTGACCCTCGAACACGGCACAGAAACTGGTGTGTGATCCTTCGGTGATGACGCCGTCCCGAACAAAAACAGCTTCGCCCGCCCCCCGCTCCTTGGCCTGCTGGCTGGCCAGAACGTTCGGCAACAGCCCCACCGACTTGATATCGCATCGTCCCCACCGGAGGTCAGGAACGAGAATGACGGCAATTCCTTTCTCCCATTCCCCATGGGAAGGCGGGAGCACAGACGCGGATACATATACCGTCGGGGACGTCTCTATATCTGGGAATGGGTGCTTGCGCGGTGCTACGCCCCGTGTAATCTGGATATAGAGTGTCGCATCTTCATTTTCAAGATTGTTGCGCTGAATCACCTGATTCGCGACAGTTTTGAGATGGGCAAGGGAAACAGGCGCCATGCGGAGTTCTCCCAAGCTGCGCGATAGGCGCGATAGATGATCATCGACCTTGAACAGCCTGCCCCCATACGAGCGGATCACTTCGTATACACCATCGGCAAACAAAAATCCGCGATCGTCCGGGGATATCTTTACATCTTCTTTAGAAACGAACTGGCCGTTGAAATATGCTATCATGTTATTTCCCATGTAAAGAATCCTGGCCCAGAGGACCAGGCTTTGGTTTCACCCCACAGGGGTGTAGTATAAACTTCAACTCAAACAGTTGGCGTGTTGGAATAATGGGGTGTTGGAGTGTTGGGTCTAAAAACGTAATTTTTCTGAACAAGAATCACAGAAATACTCATGGTACTGATAAAATCGATCCTGTTTCTCAAGCCCATCATCCCATTACTCCATCACTCCATTATTCCGGCAACAAGATTCTCAGGCAGAGCCGGAGAACTCTGACCCCCGCAATGCGGGACAGGCTTGGCCCATCGAAGATCCCGCCACGCGGGGAAGGACCCGGTTTTTCAGGGCAAAATAAATTCCTTATGAATGGGTCTGCCCCGGGCGACCCGGACTCAGTTGCGCGCCGTCCTGTGTCGCAGGTCCACCCCAATGTCGGTTTCCAAACCCGTTCAGCGGCAAGGCCCTGACCCGCCGGCTGAAATGCGCTGCCGGCCGCCTATTTGAACCGGTCATCCGACCTTTTTTCAGAGACCTCCTGCTTTGATTTCCCCAGCCAGCCTGTTCTCACAATGCCGGTAGGATGGTCAAATTCCGGAACATACGGCTTGATGTCAAGGAGCGGCGTTCCATTGAGTACGTCAATTCCTTCAATGTGCAATTTTGTATCGTCAACCCGTACCAACCGGACCACGGACAGTCCGATGGGATTCGGCCGATTCGGCGCACGCGTAGCGAACACCCCTCGTGGCACTGAATCCATAAATGGTGTTACCCGCAGGCTGTAGCTGTTTGAATGGTGAAACACATACAGCAAAATAATGTGAGAGAATCCTCGGAGGTCCTGTAACCCGGCAGCATACTCCGGAAGAAGTTCAACGGTGCCGGATATCCCCTGTGCGCCGGCCGGCTGGATGGGCATACCCTGTGTGTCCATAAACGGTGTATGGATCCTGCCAATGGGATTGAATTCGATCATGGTCTTTCCTTCACGGGAACGTTATACCCTATAGTTGCATAAAGAATATGACAAAATGAGTTTAACGACGATAATGATCCGCATTTCCGGACTTTTTCTCTGCTCGGATGGAATTGACCCCAAGTGACATCATGGAAATAATGATTCTTTCACGGCCGTTGATCGGGGTTGATCAGACGTGCTTTTTCAAAATCGTCAATCCATTTTTGGACCCGGGCGGTGCCGTACGCCTTTTTCCATGTGGCCACGATGTCATCCACGGGGATGTCTGCGTAAACCCCGTTATACTCCAGATATTCCATAAACTGTTTTTTATCCCGACTGTATTCATGGAAAATGGCATCTTCACGGCCATTGAAGTCCAGGGGGGCCACATGATGTTTTTCACACAATTCGAGGTTGAATGTCGGGGTTGCCTTGACCCATTTGTCGGCCAGATAAAATTCTGTAAATCCGTGGTAGACAAACCGGTCCGAGCCGATGTATTCAAGAAGTTTGGGGGTGGCCAAGTGATTCCGGACCGTGGCGAATCCGATTCTGGACGGAATATTGCACGCCCTTCCAAGGGCGCAGAGGAGTCCGGCCTTGCTGATGCAAAATCCCCGCCCGCTTTTAATGATATTGCTGGCACGATAATGCTCCGGAAGATAGAACGGGTAATAGGGATCGTACCAGATATCGTCCCGCACCGCGTAGTAGAGTTTTACAGCTTTATCCACAGGGTCGTTCCCTGCATCGTTTACGGCTTCATTGGCATATTTCACAACCGTCCCATGATCACTGTCGAGGATTGCCGTGGCCGAAAGATATTTTTCATCCATAGGATCCAATTCGTCACTCCATGTATACCATCGCTTCGGGATTCCATATAATTTCCGTCTGCAACGGTCTCAAAAAAATAAACGCCTATACGGTCGATTTAACCCGAGCCGGGGTGAATCTTTTGTTGGTCAGATAAACCCCCGAACAGACCAGTACGGTGCCGATGAACAGGCTCAGGGTAATGGGTTCATCTAAAATAAAAAAAGCCAGTACCACCGCGCAGATCGGAACAAAATTAATAAAGAGGCTTGCCCTGATGGCCCCGATTTTCTTGATCCCTTCATAATACCAGACAAATCCGATGACGGTTCCGAAAAACCCGAGATAAAAAATACTCAACCAGGCCATGTTGGGATAGCTGCTGTAATCTTTGAACATCCCTTCGAAAAACGCGGGAAAAAACAACAAAATGGTGCCGATCACCGAGGAATAGGTTACCGAAGCCAAAGGACTCAGACCGTTCATGACGGCTTTGCCGATCAAAGAATACGCCGCCCAGCTTAACACGCAGCAAAAGATAAAAATTTCTCCCCACCCGATGCCGCCGTTTACAATCTCGTTCAGGCTCCCCTTCGAGATGACGATCACCGCACCCACCACCGATATGATAATGCCGACACCTTTGATCAGGTTCAGTTTTTCTTTAAAAAAATATGCGGAAAAAAGTACAATGAATATGGGGTTGCCTGCAATAATAATGGCCGCCCGCCCGGCATTGATGAGTTTGAGTCCTTTAAAAAAGAAGACATTGTATAAAAATACACCGGTCATGCCCAGAAGGAAAACGGGAATCATTTGCCGCTTCCCCGGCATGGTGAGCCTGCCCTCGATCCTGTATGTAAACAGTACCAGGAAAATCGAGGCGATAAAGAACCTGAAAAAGGCCGCTGAAAACGGGCCCACATCTCCGGCAACCACGCGTCCGGCGATGAACGTACCCCCCCATAACAGGGCGGTTAATAGGAGTTTTATATAAATCAGCATTTAAAAATATTCACGTATAATTAATTACTCGGAATCCGGATTGGAAAAATCAAGACCCAGCACCGCATCGACTTGCTCGCCCACAGGGTTCGTCGATAAGGGCTGCAACCCTTCCACCTGGTGTTTTATTTCAGAAAACGTTTTGCTCACAATTCTTCCGGATCCGGCAAACAAACGAACACACGCCTGAAAGACAAAAAAACTTAAAAACAGTGCGATGGCGATGGTCAGAAATGCGTGCAGAAAAAAATCCGAAGACAGATACTGCCCGGCAAAGTAATCCCGTGCGGTGGTCCACCCCACATGACCGAGTATGGCGATGACCGGCAGGTTGAAAACCACCTGGAATATAAATCCGCTAAGGGTCTTGGAAGTTTTTTCCAGGGTATTGTCCAGGCAACGGTTCCAGAGGGCGGTCAGGTCCCCGTCCAATGTGTTATCGTGTGAAAGGGCATTTTTCATATGACGCACCGATGGGTTGAACCGGGCTTTAACCAGGGATTCGGCAACATCCGGCCACTCCTGCAAAATGGTCATCCGGTAACTGCGCATGGCGGCATCTACGCCATCGCTTTTGCCGGTCTCGGCCACCGCCGCCCGGGATTCTTTAAAATGCAGCAAAGAAGAAACCATCCCCGTCAGCTGACGAATCGGGTTTCCGAATCTCAACATGCCCACAATACCGGTGCCAAAAATCAGAATGCGCGCCCATAGGGCGATGAGCCATCCCACCGGTCCCAGCCAACGTTGTGCAATTTTCTGATACAACAGGACATTAATGCCGAAAAACTGACCGGCGTTGTTGTCTTTGATTGCAAAAAGCGCATCCGCCAATGCTTTTTTTTCAGCGGACCGAATGCGCGTTCTTGCGGCCGCCAGCCCCTCGGCATCTTTTTCGACTTCTATTTTCGTCTCTTGAAAAATATAATCCCGCAAACTTCGGGCATTTTCGATCCGCCGGTCCACCACGTATCCGGGGCGATTGAAGGTGCCGAAAATCATCTGCTTAAGGTCCTTAAATTGATCGAAGTCGTGCTTCGGACGCACCGAAAGGTCCCACTCGGGATTGGACAAGTGCCGGCGGGCGGAAATGCACAAGACGGTTTGAACCGGTCTTTCCCAGGCGGCATGGATGAACGTTTTGAACTCCGGTACGATTTTTTCTTTGAGTTCGCCTTCATCCTGACGGTCGCACTTGTTGATCACCACCACCAGAGAATCCCCGGCAAACAGGCGAACATAAGATGCCAGAAAATCGATGTGATCTCTTCTTTTGGGATTTTCAGAATCGAAAACACAGATGAGTATGTCTGAAAGCGCGATGGCTTTTTGCACCACCGGGATGTGGGTTTCCTGTTCACTGCTGTCCGTATCCGGTGTGTCGATGAGCAATACATGCTCCAGCGTTTTTGCGGCGTGACTCGATCGAAACACGACATTCTCCAGGCCGAGCTGTTCGCTCAACGGATCGGCGTCATTCTTTGCCTGGCTCAAAACAACCAGGTTCCGGGTGGTGGGCCGATGATGTCCCGTTTTGGACAGACCGTCGACTTCAGCCAGGGCATTGAGCAGCGTCGACTTGCCGGATCCGCAGGGACCGATGAGGGTCACGATGAGCTTGCGCTCGAACCGTTGTTCGAGATCACCCATCATTCGGAGGACTTCGCTGCACTGCTTTTTCAGCCCTGCCGCCGGCTGCCAAAGGGGCGCCCGATCAATGGCTTGGTGAAGCATGTGAACGTCATTTTTGAAGCCCTCGATCCTGCCCAGGGCCTTGATGGATTCTGTTTTTTGGTTTGAAATCATCATGATACCATCGCTTTTTTGCACGTCTCGATGCGGGTTTCGATTCCATGGATCAGCGGGATTGAGGCCTCCAGCGTATCGGTTGCAGCCCGTATGATTCCGCCGGTGACCTCCTGTTCGAAAAGATCCCGTACCGCTTTGAGCTTGTCGTTCAACCACGTTTGCACAATGGGTCCGAGCATCTCTTCAAGCTGCTTCTGATCGGCTTTTTTAAGTCCCGTGGTGGCGGGTATCGCAACCAGTGCATACAGATCATGCAGTCCGAACAGGCCGGTCAGCTTGACCTTGATTCCCACGGCCCCCACGGGATCTCCGGTTGAAATGATATAGGTCACCGCCGCGGTGGCCGGAACGACATTCAAAAATGCGGCGAACATCTGCCGAATCTTGATCCACATGCCCATTTTGCTTCGGTATTCGTCGGCCAGATCTTTCAGGGTCATTTCGATTCCGTGGGACAGCTCCACGATGACATCCCGGCGTGAAAGAATCGACTCGAGCACCGATTTCCAATCCATGCTCCGCAATTTTTCCTGGGCCTGAAACACCACCGGATGGGCGGAAACAAAGAAGGTCAGGGTTCCTTTTTCACTGCCGGGCTCTGTGTACGGTCTTTCGCTGTCTTTGAGCGCCCCGTGGGCGGTGATCTGCCCGAGGGTTTCAAGCATTCGCCGGGTAACGGGATCCTTCAGGGGGGCCTCGACGGATATGTCTGAATGGACCGCCGTGGAATGGATGCTGTTAACGGCTTTGAGAAGATCTTCTTCCACCCGGTCGACAAAATCAGCAGGGGAAGCCTGTTTTTCGGTGTCGGAAAAAATCTGTTTGACCTTTTTTGCCGTTCCCACCAGTACTTTAAAGGGGACTTCGATAAGGCTGCCCGTTTTGCGCATGGCCTTGACATAGGGGGGGTCCGTTTCCATCCATATCTCAACAAACCGTTTCATGACCCGATCCATGGGAAAATGCCGCAGCGCTTCTTGAACACAATGACTCTGGGCGGTCTGCAGCGTATCGAGATAAAGGCGCAGTTCATGGTTGGAGATTTTTGCATGTTCAAGGATTTTGCCGGCCTGGATCAGCACATCTTTCAAAATAGAAGACAGCAATTCGAGTCTTAGGGTGCCGGAATCGACGGTGGTAAGGGCCTCCATAAACGACGGATCTTTTTTATCGATGGACCGCAATCTCATGGATTTTTCACCGGCCGCCACGGCATTATCCTCATCCGTACGATAAATACCCAGCACATAATGAGAAGCGTCGCTGCCGTATAAGTTTCCGGCAACGGTCATAGCGTGTGCTCGCACCTCTTCGTCCGAAAAGCTGGGATAAACACGATAGATCAAAAAGCATTTCCGAATGCCGATGCCGGTGAGCATCTGGGCGATGAAATCGGTGTTTTCGCGATTGTTGTAGTTGGAATTGGTAAAAATATATATCAGGATATCGGATGCTTCCAGGGCTTGCCGGGTGACATCCCGGTTGATGTATACACCTTTGGCACCGGTATCAAAGTCCGGTGTGTCCATGAGGACCAGATTCCTGGGAACCCCATCGTTTAATACATAGAGCGGAGGACCCGACAGGGTGAGGTCCTGGGGGTTTTCAAGACGGACGGGCCCATGCCCGAAGGGTTCGAACAGGGCGGGAAGAATCTCCGGCCGGTGGAGGATGTCTCCGTGGGCGGACACGAGAACGCGGCGATTGAGCCCCGCGCTGCCGCCCACCGGTGAAAGCCGGTCACCCACAATGGCGTTGAACAGCGTCGATTTTCCTGAAGAGCCGCCGCCGCAGATGGTGGCCATTATGGGAAAATCCGGTAAGAGCCGGACCAGCAGCTTATGATCGATAATATGGGCCCATGGGTCCGTCTCCTTGCCGCGGTCGAGTCCCAGCAAGTCCACGATTCGTGGAATA
>JAQYVT010000013.1 GCA_030145345.1 Desulfobacterales bacterium | reverse complement strand
GACACTGTGCCCGGCAGCCCCATAACGGAATTTGTACTTGGGTTTGGCCTTGTAACGTGCGTCCTGGATATTCTTGGCCTTCTGGGCCAGCATATGGCCGTCCGGGTTCACGCCGGCATCGGCAAAGCTCTGCCAGGCAAACAGTGTGGACGTAACGCCGAATGTCATGGCAATCCGCGAAAAATCTCTACGGGAAAGGGGCCTTTCCATGAGAGACTGTTTTTCTTTCTTTTTCCCGTCCTTTTCCTGCATGGTGTTCCTCCTTTTTAAATTGGGGTTACCTACCAAACATCACCGACAACTCAGAACAATGCGTTTTTAATTTTTCAATAAAAACCGCCCATACTCTTACGTCATCTAAATAGCGAACCAATAACAACCACAAAATCACCTTGACACGACTTTATGATCGACCTAATGGAGGTGAACCCATTATCAGTAATGGCCGTGAGCCGGTTTTCCGGCTCACGGCCGTATTCGGTTTCAGCACCATGTTCAATTTAATCCGGCAGCTGGGCACGCAGTTCCTTGGCTTTGGGAACAGCGCTGGCGGCATCGTAAGCCCAGCCGTCCGCACCGATTTCATCGGCGAAATCCTGCTTGACCGGGGCACCGCCCACCATCACTTTCACCGAGTCTCTGAGTCCGGCATCTGCCAGGGCCTCAATGACATCGGGCATGACATCCATGGTGTTGGACAGGAGCGCGGAAAGCCCGACGATGTGCGGTTTGTCTTCTTTTACGGCTTCCACGATATCTTCGGTCGGTACATCCGGACCCATATTCCGAACTTCAAAACCTGCGGTTTCGAACATGGTGCCCACCAGCTCCAGGCCGATATCGTGAACATCGCCCTCCACGGTGGCCAGCACAGCCTTCCCGGCCCCGCCGATACCGGAGCCCTCCAGCAGAAGCGGTTTGAGAACAACCATGGCGACCTTCATGGATTCGGACGACAGCAGCATCTCGGGTATGAATTTTTCACCTTTTTCAAAGCCTGCGCCGCAGTCACGGAGGCCGGCAACAAGACTCTCGTCCAGAATTTCTTGGGCCGTTTTACCTTCATCCAAAGCTTTTTTTACCAGTTCGACCGTATTGTTTTCGTCTCCATCAAAAACGTTCTTCCTGATTTCTTCTAAAATGCTCATTTCGTTGATCTCCTTATGTTAACCCTATTTATACTGTCCGTATTTTCTTGCAGCGTAAACCATTGCATCGCGGTTGGCAAAAGAAGAACCCTTGACATCCCAGCAGTTGGTTCCCAGAATGCAGCGAAGATCGGCAGCTTCGACAATATCGATGACCGCCTTGGACTCTTTTTCGATGTCTTCGGGTTTTCCTCTTTTCATGGTCGTGGCGTAGGGAACGGCTGTTTGGCCGTCTGTGGTACTTTTGGTGGCTGCACCGACGTTACCGTTTAAAGATGTTACCCGGGACAGCCCCTTTTCGTTGGTTTCAACCGCTTTTTGCGTACACATTTCGACATCCATGGGCCCGAGGAAATAGCTGTCCGCCTGATTCTGGTAGACAAGATCCATTCGATCATGCCAGTTGCCGCAGGGGTGCATGGTAACTTTCATTCCGGTCTCTCTTCGAATGGCTTCAATGAATTTTCGCTCATACGGCTGGGTCAGCTTTTCGTAGTGGTCCCGGGAGATGCAGTCCCTGGAAGAGACCGGATCGTTGACCCACACACAGTCGACACCGGCTTCCCATGCCGCAACAACCATCTGGAGCCATCCGTCAAGGGCCCGTTCCATCAGTTCCACCGCCCAGTCAGGGTCTCTGGCGACGATTAGAAACCACTCTTTGAACCCGGTCAGGCAGGCCGCGGTTCGGGAAGGACAGCTCCCCCAGGTCATGATGGGCACATGCTGGGTTCCCCGGCCGCGTTTGATCAACTCTTCTTTAAGGCGCCGAACCACGTAAAGCACTTTGGGCATATTGCCGTCTTTGCGGGGATCCAGTTTCCATTTTACCTTTTCCATGTCTTCTTTGGTCTTGATCAGGGGTTCGGCAATCTGGGGAACGTCGTTTTCCGGGTACTTGAGTTTTGCGCCCATGGCTTCCTCTACAGGACCCATCATGTCGTAATCGATGACGCAGTCATATTGAAACCGTTCCTGACCCAGAATTTGGGCCTTGACATACAGATCCGGATCATCCCAGGTCTGCTTAAAAGTGGCACCGATATATTCCAAAGCGGCCCAACGGGGGTAATAGTTGACCGGAACCCGGTCGGTTTTCTCGCCATTCAACGAGCCCATCATTCTCTCATAAGGGGTTACTTCTTGGGTGTTGCTGTACATATAATAGGACATAGATTCTCCTCCTTAGAACAAATAAAAATTAATAAACACAAACACCTTTTAAAACTGTTTTTCCGATTCAAGTAACGTATTTCACAATTTTTTCCGATTTTACCCGCCGGTTTTTTAACCAAGCGGTCGCAAAAATAATTTGAGAAATTACAGACATTGAGGATAGTCTATCAAAATCTATGCCAATTCTTGCCATATTTTTCAATTATCAGTTTTAGCCCGAAATATAGGTGTCCACAGGGATATTCAACTTGCCGATACGTTTCAAACGGATGATCGAGATCAATATCTTTCCATTTTGGAATGCTTATAATTCCAAAATGGACTTTGGGGCAATGGGGTATTTACAAACCGCTAGGGGATCAGCACCGCGATGCTGGTGAGTATCACAATAGAAAGCAGCAAAAGCACGCCGACAATCACGACCTTTAGCCTGCCCAACTTGCCTTTGTCAATAAAAGGAATTAAAATAAGCACCAATACAGCCGTCAGCGGAATCACCGTCGTACCGATTACGATCCGGCTACCGGGAAAATAACGGATGAGTTGATACAGCCAGAGAAAATACCACTCGGGCCTGGGGCTAAACGGTGTGGAAAAGTCGATTTGGCGGCCGATGGCCGGCGGGTACAGCAGGGCGAGGGTAACGATCAACTCGACAATTAAAAAGATCACCAAAAGGATTTCGATGAGGTAATCGGGGTAAAAGTCCTTTTGTCGATTCACGCTACAAACCTCCTTTTACACCCTGGTGCTTGACCAAATGGAAATGTGCCCACAACAACAGACACATGAATAGCGGGATATAGAGAACATGGATGACATAGAATCGAATCAGGGTGGCACCGGTGACGTCCTGGCCGCCCCGGAGGAAATAGCAAAGATACGGACCCAGTAACGGCACGGTTCGCGCCATGGTGGTGCCGACTTCAGTGGCCCAGTACGCCTTCTGATCCCAGGGCAATAAATAACCGGTGAAACCAGAGGCGAATGCCAGAATCAGAATCAACGATCCTGCGATCCAGTTCAGCTCCCGGGGATGACGATAGGCTTTATAAACAAAGACCCTGATGGTATGAAGAACAATCGCCACAATAAATAAATTGGCCGACCATTTGTGAAATGACCGGATAAACCAGCCGAAGCGCACCTCATTATCGATGCGTAAAATACTGGCAAATGCTTCGTTCTCCGAAGGCACGTAATAAATGGCAAGCATCATACCGCTGATAAACAGCAGGATAAACAGCGCAAATGCAATTCCGCCCAAACAAAAGAAATAATTGACCCCTTCCGGAATGGACCGATACAGGAACCGGCGGTGCGGCTTTTTTATTCGGAAGTTACGATCGAGCCATTCAAAAAATTTCCCCATAGGATCTTCCTCATACCCGCAAACCGATATATACCTTCTGCCGTTCAATTTTCAGGGGCAGGCGGTTCAAAGGTGCCGGAGGCGGCCCCGCCACCACATTCCCTTGGTTGTCGTACTGTCCGCCGTGGCAGGGACACATAAATCTGTTTTCGGTTCGGTGCCAGTTTATCAGACAGCCCAGATGTGTGCAAACCGATGAAAAGACGAGCAATTCTTTACCCGTGTTTACGATGAAAAATTTCTTGGTGACGGTTCTGCCCCGCAGCGGATAATCGATATAATATTGCCGAACCCCTTGAACCGGCAGTTCCGCCTCGTCACAGGCAAAGACATACAGGTCCTTCTTTTTCCGCATTCGACTTGGAAAGGCAAAGAGTAAATACACGCCGGCCATTATACATAAACCGATAAAAGAAAACAGATTGCAAATCTTCTTCAAAAAAGATCTTCTATCAATTTTTGATGTGATTTCTGACATTTACTTCAGTTAGAGAAGGCATTCAGACGCGAAACAACCGTTTCATCCGACATATTGTGAAGGGCCGCCCCTTTGATATTTTGATAGCGGCGGCGTGTTTTCGGATCCAGGGTCTCGGCTTTTGGGTCGAGTTTTTTCAGTTTTCCGACAAGGGTCTGGTATTTATCCAGATAAAGTCGGTATTTGGTTTCATCGGTCTTGATACCGAAATCTCCTTTCATTCTCCATTTATCTTTTAGAAACATCCAGGAGGCAAAATCACTCAGATTATAATCCTCAAAAGTGCGTATCGGTGAAGTGTTGCGCATATTCTGTATACGGAGGGCGGTTTCGTCTGCCACGATTTCATATGCACCGGTGAAGGTCTCTTCCGTTCCCTGGCCGTCAAGAAACTCCCAGGTCGATACCGAGGTCTGTTGTTCCCGGTGGCAACTCTCACACGATCGTCCCTTGCCAAAAGGATGAGAAGCTTGCTGTATTTCCAGCCATAACAGCTGGTTGTTGTTCTCCGGCAGTCCGTCAAAAGTGCCCACGATGTAATAGGCGTCTCTGGTTTCTCCGGCCGGCCATCTGAAATTCACTCGGGAAGAAGGCGGCACTTCTTGCTTAATGTTTCCAACGGCATGGGGCATTATTTTTACCGGCATCCAAATCCCCTGCTGATCTTTCATCAGGATCGGCGGCTTTTGGATGCCGTAATAAAGGCCGTATTTATAGAATGGATTTTTGGTATCCGCAAAAAATCCTGGACCCCAGATGGTGACCTGATACCCTCCCAGGGCATTCACATGGCAGGCGGCGCAATCAAGATTTTTATGGACACCCTTGGCGTGCGCCGCCACAATACCGGTGTGGCAATCCTGGCAATCGGCCTTCCTTTGCATATCTCCCATCCCTTTCTTACCCGTAGCATGGCAGTCTATGCAATGGATATTATTTTTATAATGCACATCGGATGCCATTCCCGAAGGGATTGCGTAATCTCCACCCACATACGTCTCGCCTCTCCGGCTCTCCATGGAGCCCGAATGGCACATGCTGCTGCGGCCGAATCCGCTGCAACTTTCGGATTTGGGTGTTTTACTGAACCGGTGCGGCTGATCCGCCTGGGGGGTAAAGTGACAATCGAGACAGCCGGCATGGCAGGTATTGCAGATCCTCTGTTTGTCTTCGGCCTGCTTTCGGGTGAACGTAACATTAAGGTTTTGACGAATTTTTTCGGTATTTAGATAATCAAACCCGGAAGATTTCAGGATCTCTTGCGGTGGGAGATCGGCAAACGAAGGACCGCAGTTGTGCGGACCGTAAGGATCCATCCATGTTTTCATGGTGCGTTGACGAAAATTGGTGGCCATCAGCGTGGTGTTGAATTGCTTTAACTGCTCTGGATGACAACCGGATTTGGCACAGGTCTTGAGGGCCAGTTTTGGATCGAAATTATAGGTCTCCGGATTCCGGTCATGCCAGAGGACGGTCCGAACTTCATATGGATACCGAAACCCGTCATCGGTGGCCATTTTGGGAATCAATTCGAACAATCGGTCCCCACCGGTGGGTTGTAAGGGGTATGGATAGAAAATTTTTCTTTGTTTGAGCTCGGCCTCATCACCGATCACCAGCATTTTCAGCATGCCTTTATGGGCCTTGTCTTTATCCGTTGCGCGGCCTTTACCCAGATGGCAATCCCTGCATTCGGCGGTGGTGTGTTTGCTCTGTTCGGAGACCATTTCCGGCGTAACGTAAAATTCAGGATGGCCGAGTTCCGTCAGTTTTTCTCGGTCCGAATGGCATCGAACGCACTCGGCTGAACTCTGGTTCCAGGCATAATAGCCGGAAAACGAGACAATGATACCGGCCTGCAAAACAAGAAGCAGGATAACCTTTTTGTTCAAGTAGGAGCTTATGGTGCCGGGTCTTTTTCGTAACATTTTGGAAAGAAAACGCGTTTAAAAAGGTCAGGGAAAACATCCTGGATCAGCCGTCATCCGGTAACCGGAAATCTGTTTAAAATTGTGCGGCTGTTCTTCGTAACGCATGGCATGTCCCCATGTCAAGACCGAAAACAAGCCGATGCCGCTGAAACGAATCGTCTCTTTAAAGTCGGTTTGCACGTCTTTTGCAACGTTCGATTTAGACCTTTGCCCAAGTACATTGTAACACCCCGATTGATCGCAAACAAACTGGGAGAAATATTATAAGGGTTTAGTTTTTTTATATATTTTGCAGATACCAATGTATTTTCATAGCGCTACTATAGATGAGTTACAAACTTTTTAATACCATCCCATTTTGTTTACCCTTCGGGATAGCCCTCCAAGCTGATGACATCCCATATCCGGAGCTTGTCGGCCTCCGGCGGGGTATCAAGGGCTTGCAGCCGGCGACGACGGCTTCGTCGAGGGTTGTGTCGCCCAAAAAAGAAGGATGGAATTTAAGATTCCATTTTGGAATATATACCGGCAACCGACACATTTTTTGTCTGATGCAACGCGACTGGATGACCTGATGAGTTGAAGGCTTAAAACCACTTGACATTATTGATCATAAAAATTTCACAAAAACATATTTGGCACAGGATCAAGCATGAAATAAATTATGAAAACAAAAATGGTATAAAAAATGCATAAAAGCTTCTGTAAAAATCAGTTCGATTTTTAAAGCAACAGCGCTCGCTGCCCTAGCAGCTTGTTGGAGTTCAACGGAAATCATGCCTTGCGGGACTCCGGTGGGTTTCAATTTAAAAAAATCACCCGCAAAAATAAAAATTCCCACCCGATCAGGATGGAACGAAAAACATGAAGGAGGTTTGGGCATTGGAAAAAACGAGTTTGCGGAGTCAAATTGGGAAAGAAATCAAAAGAGGTTACCATTTTATTTTCATACGGGACATGCCCCTGTGGGTGGCCGGCATCGGAATAGGGATTCTGGCAATACTGATTTTTCTCTGGCGATACCCCTGGGGAATTTCTTCAGGATACGGCAACTGGGGCAACCAATTGTACTACTACTTGGGTATCGGAAAATTGGCCGGACTGGCCGAGGCGCCGCTGACCCCCTGGATCCATCCGGTTTCCGTTATGAACCTTGCAATGATATTCGGTGCAACGGGTGCTTCAATGATGAAAGGACAGTTCAGTACCTACCTTGCGCCGCCCCGTGAGTATGTTAAAGGGTTCATCGGAGGCGCCTTAATGGGTATAGGCTCTTCTTTTGCGAACGGATGTATCGAAGGCGGTTTTTACACTGCTGTAGGCGTATTTTCCACGGGCGGTTTCATGATGATGATCGGTCTGGCACTCGGCTCGATTCTGGGCGTTAAATACTTGATCTGGGAGATGCTGAACTGGCCGGTTAAAATACCCACTCAAAAACCGCTGGACTGCAAAAAAACCCCCTGGATCAACTGGTGCAAGGTGTATCCCTATATCGGAGGAGGCATTTATATCTTGATCTGCCTTTCTTTTTATGTTTATTCGGCTTTTGATAAAACTGTCGTCGGCGGGATGGCCTTTTTTGGTCTCTGGGTCGGGTTTTTCATGCAGCGGTCCCGCTTTTGCCTGCAGCGCACCTTTCGAAATCCGTTCATGACCGGCGATTACGAAATGGTCAAGGCGGTAATTTTGAGCCTGATCATCTACAGCGCCGGTTCTGCGGTCATCAAGTACGGTTTCTTCCAGCCGGAAACTCATGGTATCGACCACCGGTTCTGGATGGGGAGTTTGTTAGGCGGCGGTATATTCGGCCTTGGGATGGTGATTGCAGGTGCTTGCGCCAGTTCCGGATTGTGGCGAGCCGGCGAAGGCAACACAAAAGTCTGGCTGGCCATTGTCGGTTTTTGTACCGTATATCCGTTCACCAAAAATGCTGTAAAAAGCACCGCACTGGGACCGTTTCTGGGTAAGGGTGTCTATCTGGTCGATGTGCTGACCTGGACATGGACGCCGGTGTTTTATCTGGCCTTTTTTCTTGCCTGGTACTTTTTGGCAGTATACAATGAAAAAACGGAGAAATTCGTTATTTCACTTTAAAGGAGTGAGAATGAGAATATGGATAATTTAGAAAACGTTAAAGCGGACATCGTATTGGATACGCGTGGATTGAGCTGTCCCATGCCGATTCTAAGGCTTAAAAAAGAGATGAAAACCACTGAGCCCGGTAAAATAGTCGAGGTCTGGAGCACGGATCCCGGCTCAAAAAAAGACATGCCGGATTTTGCCAAAAAGCAAGGTGATGAATTTTTGGGTTACGTTGATGAGGCGGGATATACAAGATATTTAATTAAAAAAGGGGGATAACTTGGATAATGTTGACAAAGTTGCCGTCCTGATTAAAGACGTCGACCAACAGTATGAAGGGTTGCGCACCAGCCTGGGTTTGCTCCTTGAAGCCGGTTCGGTTCAAATGTATGTTTTGGGTCATGAAATTGCGAACCCGGACGAAGCCTACCTGGATAACATGGAATTTATCGATGAGATGGAGGGAGAACGTTTTTCCAACCATCCGGCCAACATCGAAAAATACGGCTTTCAGCCGATAACCACTGAGGAATTATTGGTCAAGCTCAAAGATGTTGACCTTATTATTCCCTTTTAGAGGGCAATTAACCATGAAAGTTCTAAATATTGTTCGATCAGCGCCCGATGATTTGGAAAAGAGATTCATAGAGACTTTTGCCGAGGGCGAAGAGAACAAAGTGATCACCCTGTATGAAGGAGATGTGGACTGGTCGGCTCTTGTGGATGATATTTTTTTATATGACAAGACCATATGCTGGTGGTAAGTCGTCCCTATCCGGGAATGACCTTTTTTCACCATCTCGGGGTCAATCTTCCGAATTGATTGCGGATTTTTTGGCATAGACTCTGAATGCCTCCGCACATTTTTTGATATCCGGGACCCTGTGGAAAACTTCTCATTTTTGAATTAGAAACTATTTTGTCTTGAGGGTGCATCTATGATTTGGCAATACTCAGTTACGGCCAATTTTTCTCGCCTCCTCGACATTAAAATCGTCTGAAGTTGAAAAGTAGACGTCAACATTAATTTAAAAAAGGTATTTATGCTATGGCTGATAGATTAGGGATTATGGTTAGTTCGGACAAACATCTCGATTATGTCATCGCCTTGACAAAGGCCGCCCATGAGAAAGGCAAGAAAGTTCAGATATTTTTTTCCGGCCAGGGGGTGCTTCTCACCCAAAAGCCGGAATTTGCAGAACTGCAAGGAATGGCCAAGCTGGCGGTTTGTGACGTAAGTTTCCGTGCCAACGGTCTTGAAGGGGATGTGCCGGGGGTCGGGTTCAAGGATTTCGCCACACAGGCAAGAAATGCAGAGATGATCAAAGAATGTGACCGTTATCTGGTTTTTTAGACAATCTGCCGAAATACTGCGGATTGAACATCTTGCTAAGGAGTTCATTAATGATCCGACATTGAACAAATTCCCTTCATCGGCGGGCACCTCATTTGGACGCTTCAGGGAATCCACTCAATGTCGAGGGCTTTAAACCCCATTGGTAATTGCCAACACAATTAAGGAGGAATAACGTGAATAGAAAATGGATCCTCATTTTTTTAACAGTGACATTGGTATTAGGCTTTCTCGGGCTGAGCATTGCCGGAGATAAGGTCGGAAATAGCCGAAAGGGCAAGCTTCTATTCCGAAAAAATTGCCGTACCTGCCATAATGGCGGCAAAGCGCAAGAGCTGGGTCCATACCAGAAAAAGATTAAAGAATGGGATGGAATTTTTGCCAAAGACAAATACAAGGAATTCGCCTGTAAGGCTGAATGGGAAAAGCTCTCCGAACAGGATCTTCTCGACATGTTGTCGTACCTGAAAGCAGGTGCCGCGGATTCAAAGGTTCCCCGGGGGTGCGGTTAAGACGTATTTTCTTTTAAATCTGGAAGTTATGAGCGCCCAAGTCGGTCGTGCCGGCTTGGACGCTTTTGGGTTTGAACGATTCCTTCCCGCATTTTTCATGGCCTCGATTTACCATGAAGAATGTATATCGGATTGTGATAAATTCGACCTGGGTTTACTGATATTTTTTAAGTTTCCGCCACAGGGTGTTGGACCCGATGCCGAGAATTTTGGACGCTTTCATTTTCTTGCCCTCGCAGTAATCCAACACGCTTAAAATATACTTTTCTTCCAATTCGCCCAACGACGGCCATCCCTCCTTTACCTGCTCAAGTGCGGACACCTCCTCACCGGCGGTGAGCGCCGGCGGCAGGTGTTCAATCCGTATTTTTTTATTACCGGCCAGAATCCCGGCCCGTTCGATGGCATTGCCCAGTTCCCTTACATTGCCCGGCCAGTCGTGGTTTTCGAGAACATAGGCAACCCGGGGGGAGAACCCCTTGGATGCCGGTGCGTACTTGTTCAGAAAATATCGGGCTATGGGTAGAATATCATCCTGGCGCTCCCGCAAAGGCTTGATATGTATGGGAAAAACGTTCAGTCGGTAGTAAAGGTCGGCTCTGAATTTTCCCTCTTTCATCATCTGTTCAAGGTCTCTGTTGGTGCTTGCGATTACGCGAGCCTTGATGGCAACTTCTTTGTTGCAGCCAACGGGACGGACTTTTCTCTCCTGTAAGGCCCTGAGAAGCTTAACCTGAATCGAAAGCGGCACGTCTCCAATCTCGTCAAGGAAAATGGTCCCGGACCCGGCTTCGATCATCAATCCTTTTTTGTCCCGATCCGCCCCTGTGAACGCCCCTTTGCAATGACCGAACAACTCGGATTCCAGCAATGCCAATGGGAGTGCCGTGCAGTTTATGGCTATAAATTGGGATTTCGACATGGGCGACAGGGAGTGAATGTAATTGGCGACCACTTCCTTGCCCACGCCGGTGCCCCCCGTGATCAAAATGTTTGCCGAAGTTTTGGCCACTTGCTGCGCCATCTCCACAACCCTGGACATACTTTTGCTTCGATACGGCAGCCACTCGGTGCTCTTACGAGGCGTATCGTCGATACTCGGAGGTTCGTCCTTTTGGGGAACGGACTTGACGCGGCTGGCCAATAGTTTTTTATTGAGCAGCGCATACTTGTGCTGGAGGTCATGATCCTTGCTGGCCTCCATGAACCGACCCCCCTGTTTCCCCCAGGATTCTACGAATCTGCCCTCGAACGAACAGTGCTGCCGGTGAAAACATTCTTGCTCCTGAACCAGAACCTCCCGATCGAAACAGACCGAAGCAAATCCGCTGAGATAGCCGCAGAGAACAAAGCATACCGGCCCGGTGTCTGTTAATTTAAGGTGTTTGTGGGATTCGACTTCGTATGAATTGAACCAACGGCCACGGAAAAGAAGCTGATCCGTATCCGGATTCAGTGAAAGATGATTCAGAACCGTTTTACAATATCCCCGCTGGGTTAGCATTGCAGCCCCCGCCTTAAACCACTCTTCCGGGGTATCCCACCGGTACATCTGCCCCAGGTTTTTGGCGTCCAGGCTTCCCACCTCATATCCGTAGTGAAAGATGACGGGCTGGCACTGTTCCCAGCCGATATTTTCGACGATCATTCGACGAAGTTCCATTAATATACTGCCATCGAATATCAAGACGCGCCGGTTCTCTAGTTCGACCAATCCTCGATCCGGCTTAAAATCGAGCACATCGATGATTGAAAGGTCTGACGGTTTCATTGCAAACTCTCCTAATAGTCAACGACCACCCGTAAAACGGGCGGCTTGCATTTTCGGTCATAGGCCGAAAATGCAAAAGCACGTTAGTGCTTTAATCGTTGCATTTGCTATCGGGTGCAAAGCACCCGGTTTTTGGCGAAAATCAATTTTGGAAGCAACAAACGATCTATGGAAAGGAACAGGACCGATTGAAGCTCCAATTTGGAATATAATAATCCAAAATGGAATGCCCGTCAACCTAAAAAATAAATATACATAGAATATATTGATGAATATACCGAGGAAAAATGCAGTTTATTTGTATCATCCGGCACTTTAGTGAATTTGGCATAATTCTTGAAAGAGCCGAGCATGCGATCTGGATATTAACAGGTAGATATTCCGGATATTTGCAGCGGATACTTTCAGTCGGCTAAAGATTTTTGCTTTAACCTTTAATTTTTTAGCACACGGAAAGGGGGTGAATCGAACAATACGTAGTTCTGACACTATTTTCGTAACTTATTTAATTTTTTGGAAACAAACACTCTAAAAGGGGGCAAGTATGAAAAATTTTAAAAGGTGTGCCTTCGCGCTATTTTTGACGGTGGCCTTTGCAAGCATCTCATTTGCCGGTGACCTCGGCGCTGTTTATTCAAAGGACTGGACACCGGATCAGATCCGGGCTTATGTAAACAAGCCCTGGACCGCCGTCGAAAAAGCCAAAATGGGCGGTTCCGATATGGGATACATACTCGACAAAAAAAGTTTTCCATTGGAAAAACTTACCGGCGATTTGACGGCCAAACAGCTCTATCAAAACGGCAAAGCCGTCTGGATGCCGATCATGATGCAGTACGGCATCGGCATGAACATGAAAACCTTCAAAAAACTGTGGATCGACGAAGGGAAATGGAAAGACCCCAAGCACAAACTTCTTGATATACGCATGGAGTCCGAATTTCTCCAGGGCCATGTCCCGGGAGCCATCCGTTTGGATACGGGTCTCGATTTCTGGTATCTCCCAGGACTGGCACCGGATCAGAAAGCCACCTACTACCTCCAGTGCAAAAGCGGCGCCCCGGGTGACGGTGGTATTCGCGGAGCACTGGTTGCCAGACACATGAGAATGATGGGATATACAGGTGAAATTTACAACCTCACCGACGGGTTCAGAGGTTGGCTGGAAAACGGCTACCCGGTCATCAACCGTCACGGCCAGTTCACGCTGGTTCCGGGTACATTCCAGAAACCCGATCCCTATTTCACTAAGGATAAGTATCCAAAAACATTAAAGTTTTCCCCGCAACCATAGCGGAAAATGCAGTAAAATGTACCGTGCGGCGGTGACGATTTAAAGAACTGGCGCACCTCGATCCATAAAACCCCGTGGTTGAACCGATCTTTACTTTTAGTGGAGGGTTCATCACGGGGTTTTTTTGGCACGCAAATTGTATAACCTATTGTAAAATGCATCGGATGTAATATACTATCCGCACGTTGAAATTAAAAATCGATCGAAAGAAAGGAAAAGAACAGAATGGCTAAAAATCTAACAACAATCGTAAAATCATCAAAACACGAAGCCCGTATCTGCCGCGATACGGGCATAGCGATCATCGGCGAACGGATCAACCCCACCGGCAGGAACAGTCTGCAGGCTGAACTCAAAGCCGGAAAATTCGATATGGTCCAAAAGGACGCCGTCGCCCAATTACAGGCCGGCGCGACCATCCTTGACATTAATTCCGGTCTCCCCAGGGCCGACGAACCCACACTTTTGGTACAGATGATTCAGGCGGTCCAGGAAGCTGCCGACGACCCCCCCATCTGTATCGACACGCCCAACCCGAAAGCCTTGGAAGCGGCCCTGAGTTATTACTGTAAAGACGGTGCCAAGCCTCTGGTAAACTCCGTGACTGCGGAAGCCGAAAGTTTGACGAATATACTCCCCATGATCAAAGAGTATGGGGCGGCTGTTATCGGATTGTGCAGCAGTGATTCCGGCATCCCGGAAACCGCTGAAGACCGGCTGAGAAACACGGATATAATTATGGACGCGGCGGCCAAAGTGGGTATACCGGCGGAAGATGTCATTATCGACTGTCTGGTCTTGACCCTGGGTGCAAAATGGGAAGCAGGAAAGATCGCCCTGGAGGCCATCGCAATGATTGTAGAAAAATACGGTGTTAACATTACCATGGGTGCAAGCAATATATCCTTTGGATTGCCGGACAGAGAGAATCTCACTTCATTTTTTATGGCCATCTCTGCATTTGCCGGATTGTCCTGTCCCATATGCAACCCCATGAAGACTCAAGAAGTTATCAGTCTCCAAGCTGCGAATCTGATTATGGCCAGAGATCCCCATGCTATGAAATGGATAAAGGGGTTCAGGGCTCGACAGAGCGGATAAAGGCCGGCAAAGGACCGGAATGAAAAACCATGGAAAAGGCCACCATTATTTTCCAGCCATCGGGTCGTCGAGGCAAGATCACTAAAGGGAAGAACATTCTCGATGCTGCTCGAGAGCTCGGAGAGAATATTGAATCGCTGTGCGGTGGAAAAGGGTCATGCGGAAAGTGCAAGGTGCTGATTGCTGAGGGGAACTATCCAAAATATGGCGTAACTTCCCACCTCAAAAACCTTTCCCGGTGGCGGAAAAAAGAAGCGAACTTTATTAACACGACGCAGAGAAAAAAAGGATTGCGTCTGGCCTGCTGTGCTGAAATCAAAAATGACGCCCTGGTTTTCGTACCGGAAGAGTCCAGGGCTTCCAAACAAATCGTCTCCAAGCGTCCCCGCCTGCTCCCCGTAGATTGCGATCCGGTGGTAAAAAAATACGATTTAATCATGGACCCACCATCGGCGGGCGACGCCAGAGGGGATTTGGAACGCATCTTGAGTGCGTTAAACGTGCAATACGGTCTAAAAGATCTCGGCTGCGATATCGACAACTTGTACTCCTGCGATATCGATGTGTTAAGGCATCTGCCCATACGGATCCGGGAGCAGAACTGGCATGTAACCGTCAGTGTCTGGATGAACCAAGAAATCATTCGCATCCTCCCCGGAAGCGTGCCGGACACGTATGGCATTGCCATCGACATCGGAACCACAACCGTTGTCGCTTCTCTGGTGCATTTGAAATCCGCGCGAATCCTCGACACCCAATATATCATGAATCCCCAGGTCAAGTACGGGGAGGACGTAATTTCTCGTATCAATTACCACCTGCGAAATAAAGAGGGCCTCCGGCAGATGAGTATGGACATGGGCGAAGCGCTCAACCGTATGATCGAAGCGATGTTGCGGTCCACATGGCCGGAGGATACCCATTGGACCGAAACAGCGGAAACATCCGATTATTCTGACGTCCAAAAGCAGCGGGGAAAAACAGACGGCGAATTCTTATGTCTGGTTCCTGAAGATATTGAGGATGCCGTTATCGTCGGCAATACCATCATGCACCATATCTTGCTGCAGCTGGATCCTCGACATGTTGCACTTTCACCTTTCCCGCCGGTTGTTCAGAAAAGCCTGAATATCAAGGCCAGAAATCTTGGCATCAGCATTTGCCCTTCGGCCTATGTCCACTTCCTTCCCAATGAGGCCGGATTTGTGGGCGCCGACAATGTTGCCGTTCTAACCGCCGAAGCCCCGTATAAAAGCGATCAGATTCAGCTGATTATCGACATCGGCACCAACGGCGAACTGGTTCTGGGAAACAGAGAACGTCTTCTGTCCACGTCCTGCGCCACAGGTCCGGTTTTTGAAGGCGCTGAAATCACCTACGGGATGCGTGCCGCACCCGGTGCCATCGAGCGTATCGCCGTCGATCCTGAAACCCATGAGGTTACGTATAAGGTGGTGGGAAACGACGCTTGGTCTAATTATGTGAAGACCGGCGAGCTAAAAACCCACGGCATCTGCGGCTCGGGAATTATGGACACACTGGCCGAGCTTTACCGAACGGGGATTATCAACAAAAGCGGCGCGTTCCAAAAAAAACAAATATCGTCCCGCTATCGGGTCAATCCTGAGACCCGGCTGAAGGAATTTGTAATCGCATGGGCCGATGAGACGACCATCGGCAGGGACATCACCATCACCCAAAAGGATATTCGTCATATCCAGCTTGGCAAGGCGGCCATTTATGCCGGTTGCAAACTGCTCATGCGGGAGTGGGGAACGGATCGCGTCGATGTGATCAAAATCGCCGGTGGTTTCGGGCTTCACATCGATCCGGTTAAAACACTGATCATGGGAATGATCCCCGACTGCGATCCTAAACAGATCGTCCCCGTAGGAAATGCTGCCGGTACCGGCGCCCTTATCACCCTGTTGAACAGAGAAAAAAGATCCGAATCCGATTGGGTGGCGCAGATGGTCGAACATGTCGATCTGGCGTTATTACAGGAGTTTAATGATGAATTCATTGAAGCGCTCCATATCCCTCACAAGAAAGATTCTTTTCCGCACCTGGAGCCGATTTTACCGCCGGAAATTCTTTTCCAGAAGTAAGAAGACCCTTCACGCCAGATTGAATCCGATCAGAATAGTGCCAAGATCTTGGGCTTCGGTGCTCCAACCGAACCGCTCCTTGAGATAGATGTCCACCGAACCGATGGGAGAGGCCGAAAGAACATCCCGGACGCCGGTGATCCCTTCGATTTCAGGGAAAGGAAGCCCACGAATGATAAAGACCGGGACTTGGCCGCGAGTTGATTTCATCCGGTCAAAATATAACACAAAGTTTTTTTTGAGAATTTTGACGTTATCCTGTTTGACCAGCGCCCGCAAACGTTCAGGATCCGTCACCTCTTCCCCGATGACGACATCGCCGGCAACCCAGAAAAGGGACGGCGCAGTGGCGTGTCTGAACGCATTATTGTTCAGCACCACACAAACGCACTCTCTATCAAGGACGTTTATAACCCCTTCATTATAATAGCCCCCGCTTCCCGAAAGCACCTCGTTATGGGCTTTATTCTCGATGGCAGCGACTTGGGTCCGGGCCTCCGGGTCCAGCCACATCACATCCAGGATTCCTTTTGTAGTTCTCAGTATCGGTTCGACGGTTTCCGCAGTATGACTCATGTTTTCATCCGGATAAACGCTTATTTTTCGTTGGGTTCGATACCCTTCAATAAATATTGATCTTTGGGTTTTAAAATAATTTTGCCATGGTCGTCCCGGACGGTTTTATCAAGAATTTGATCGATCAGACTCTGTTCGACTCTTTCTTTCGATAGAAGCGCCGCCAGTTGAAGGGCGCACCAGTTCTTTTCATAGGCATCCTTGCCTTGGAAAATTCCGTTCTGAAGCAACGTTATAATGCCGTCCAGGGGATAGGGAACCATCCAGTTTCTAAAATTGTCGATGTGGGCCAGAAGGGGTTCGGCCTTGGTCCGAAACGACGCGTATTCAAGTCCCACGATTCCCCATTCTTTTTCGGTTTCGGGATACTTTGCAATAAAGGCCACGAAATCATCCCTGAATTCAGTGAGCAGGTTTTTCGACAGCGGATAGTCTTTCGGATTGCTCAAATACGCTCTGTGAAGCAACGCTTTGGTGATGGGCAGCAGGGTTTCGTAATCGATTCTGGATCTTGTGGATTCGATCAGAGAATAAAACGCCTCCTTGGTATCCGGAGCAATGGTCCAGTTTTCACACTGCTTATAAAACAGATACTCGTCGATGTATGGGGTGGTTTCCGAGGTTAAAAAGTGTTTCAACGGCAAGTTCTTTCCAAAAAAGAAATCTTTGCCGGCCAGGTAATGGAGTTTGGGAAAATCCAGAGTCTGAACCCCCGAATCCGAATAATAGTCAGAAATGTATGACGTGGTCCAGTGTTCCTTGATGAGAAGGGAAGCCAGTGTTGTCACGTTGATTTCCTGAAGGGACTGTTTCACGCGGTCATTGGTTTTGAGCGTTGCTTCGGCGGCCAACAAATTTGGACAGGATATGGGCTGGTTCGAGGCCAGAATCAGCAGATCCGAACCCCCAATAAAGATGTGGGCGGTTTTAAATTCCTGCTGAACGGTGTTAAGAACCATTTCAATCATGTCCGGACTGGCGACGATGGTATGAACCCACTGCATCAAAACCCCGGTATCGGTAAGATGGTTTTTAACCAGACGGTAAAATTCCCGGGTGAACAGCGAATCGACGCCGGTAACCCATGGGTTGCTGGGTTCGGAGATGACGATGTCCCATTTTTTCTGACTACGGCCGATAATACGAAACGCATCGCCAAGGTGTATGTTGACCCTTGGATCCTTTTCAACATCGTGAGTGAACCCATGAAAAAAGGGTAGCGCCTCCACCACCGATGGTGAAATTTCCGCAACGTCGATACGTTCAACATCCGGGTAGAGGGTGAGTTCACCGGCGGTGACGCCGGTTCCGAGGCCCACCACCATGACGTTGGTTCTCTTTTCCGCCAGCAGGGCCGGGATGTGGGCAAGGAGTTTTATGGTATAAATGTCTCCGATGGTGGAGGAGTCGGATTTGCCGTTGACGAACAAGGCCATGGACTTTTTGTTGAACAGGGGGAATGTATACTTGTCTTCCGTCACCGCTACGGTAGCGGTGGGCCCATCATTGTAATATTTCAACTCGAATCCCTCATGAATTTTGTCAAAAAAACGGTCGCTGTCGGTGAAAGAAAACGGCAAAGGCTCCCGAAGGCGAAACGTACCGGTGGTGAAATTTTTTTGATGGTAGAAATCAGAAGACAATCCCATGAAACCGATAACAACGAACAATACCGCGGTGGGGATGACATATTTTTTAGATAGATGCCACCCGGCCACCCCCGCCGACACGGCCGCTAAAAACGTCGCCGTCAAAAATACGCCCCGGTTGTTAAGAAGGTAGTACAGAACGATTCCGCCAATGAGGCTTCCCATGAGGTTGCCGGCGGTATTCCACGAAAGGAGCATGCCCGAGTGCTTGCCGGTGCTGGTCAAATCCCGTTTCAATTCATGAAAGATTATCGGGATGGTGGCGCCCATAAGGCCTATGGGTAGAATCAAAAGGGAAGCCAGCCCTAAGAACACATAGAGGTAATAGCCCCAGAAACCGGAAACATTCGACTGAAACGATATCCGTATCAGATGGGCCCAGTAGGGCCATTGATCCAGCGTGATAAAAATTATCAGCAGAAATATCGATATAAGCATCTGATTGACATACAACAGCCATCTTGAAATGTGTTTAAGACCGCCCACTGCGAAGCTCCCCACAGCGATGGCGAGTATAAAAACCGATACGATGATGGAAAAGGAATACGAGGAACTCCCCAGAGAAAGGTTGGTGATCCGAATCAAAACATTTTCCAAGCTCATGACATAGAAACCGCTCAGAAAGGCGATGGAATACAAGAGGACGGGGGGGAACCTGCCCACGTCTGAAGAAAATTCGGGCGTTATTTCTTCGATGGTTTCTTTGGATTCTTCGGCGTGTTCGGCCCGGGTTAAGAACTTCGGCAAGATCAGAAAAAAGAAGAACGCCCCCAGGTTCAGGTATGAAGTCTTGACCATGGTCGCCGGCAGCCCGTGGTTGGGGATCAGATAAAACCCGGCCAAAAGGGCTCCCATGAACGCACCGGTGGTATTGACGGCATACACCAGCGCATGGACCCGGGTCGCTTCTCGAATGTTTTTTGATATGCCACGGGTCAGAAAGGGAATGGTTCCACCCATACAGACGGTGGGCAGGCCCATGAGCACGGCAGAACAGAGTATTCCCTGGCCAACGATCACAAGGGGCGGAGAAAAACTCCAATGTTGGGTCAAAACAGCTACGCCTTTGAAGAGATGCGGGAACAATAAACACCACACCCCGATGATGCCTTCCAAAAGCGCGTAACCCATAAAGTGTCTTTTAATCTTCGTGGTGAGTTTCCCGCAAAGATAATACCCCAACGATAAGCCTCCCAGGAAGGTCGCCAGTATGATTGCCGTGGCCATACTGTCGCTCCCCAGAAGCCTGCTAAGATATTTCTGCCAGGTTACCTGGTAAATTAAACCGGCGGCGCCGGTCAAGAATATGAAAAAATATATACAAATGGATACGAGTGTTTTTAGCATAATACTCCCCAGCGATAAATTTTATAAACTTCATACTGTTAGATTTCCGGAATGTCAACCGTTCAGGAACGATGCCGATATAGCACGACAGTTGCCGGCATATGTTTCTTGCCCGACTTGAAACGCGCCGTTTGAGGTGTCGTTAAACCGGTCTTTTCCATCCGTTCCGTTGGGCAAACACGGGTGCTCGCCAATCGGCCAATCTAATTTCATTGCAATATTTGGGCCAGCAGCATACAATAAGGTATCACGATTTCTTTTTCTAACAAAAGAACACAATCAGCCGTCGAAATAATGTTGCCTGGCAGCATGTAGATGCCCACGGGCTTAGGCCTGTGACACTTACAAAATGAATATGACCCGTTCAAGCATTTTTTTAATTGCCGTGTGGTTGGGCGCCGGAATGTTTCTCATGGGGTGTAGCGCGGAATCTTCGCCACCACCGGCGCCGAATCATACCCAAGAAGATCATCTCTTCGCTCAGTTTATGGAGAAAAACCTCGGGACCGACTGGTACGGAGTTTATCTCCAGAAGCACAAGGTCGGTTATCTGAAAAGCACGGCCGCCTGTGAAACCGGTCCCCATGGAACCCTCTATAAAATTCAACTGTCCGGAACCGTCCAGATTCTCTCTGACGCTGAAATCGATGAGATAAAAATAGAATCGATTGCGACATTCAGTGCACTGCCGCCCTTTTCCCTGGTACTTTACGCAGACAGAATGATTCATAAAGATGATTTTTCTGAAGTCAAAATTATGCGCATCTCAGAAGGCTATCAAGCCGAAATTACGCAAGGCAAAGATACGCAGTCCCGCTTTATGGGTGCCTTTGATTACACCCTTAAAGACTATACAGCCGTACAAAGATGGATAACCCGGAATCCCGATGCCGGTGCCGACATTGAATATCCGAATATAGTTTTGGAAACACTCACATTGGAAGCAAACACATCCCGCATCATGGGGATTCACGAATCCTTGACCGCCGGCGTCAAGACCATCTTTTACGACGTACTTACAACAGACGCCCATGGGCTCGACGTGAAAGAAGTATTTGGTGCCGACGGAAGGGCCTATCGCATTGTCTTGGGCGGGCTGTTTGAATGCCGACTCGAGCCCCAAGCACTGGCAACCAAGATAGACAAAACCATCGATTTGTTCTTCAGAAATACGGTTTTCATCGACCGGCCTTTGGGTGATTCCAAAACGGTGACGCTTTTAAATCTGTCCCTGGACAATACCTCCGGAACGCTTCTCGGCAATGCCCCGGGTCAGTCGGTTACACAGAACCGGGCCGACGGATCCATGGGGGTACTTCTAAACTCCAAGGGGGGTCCTAACGTCAACGCCACCGAGGAAGAGATCCAAAAAAATCTGGCGGCCACCCTCGATATCCCCGCAAACCATCCCACCGTCATCGGTTTGGCCCAACATGCGGTGGACGGTGCTGACACGATTTCCGAAAAAGTGTCCCGATTGGTGGAATTCGTCGAACGATATATCGAAGACGACTATACGGCCAACCCGATGACCCTGATGGATATTATCGAAAAAAAGAAAGGCGACTGCAGTGAACATGCCAAATTGTTTACCGCAATGGCCCGGGCATTGGGGATTCCCTGCCGCACCGTCGGTGGATTGGTATACCTGGGTGATGATGATCAGGCCTTCGGCCTGCACGCCTGGAATGAAGTGGTCATGGGGGGCGTATGGGTGCCGGTGGATCCCACCTGGGGACAAACCGCCCTCGACGCAACCCACATCCGCTTTCCGGTGGAGATATCCAAGGAATGGCAGGTCATGGCCGCCATTCCGGAAATGAAGATGGCGGTTCTACACGTCGAACATAAAAAATGAAACGCCCTGCCCCATCGGCGGGGTATTGAAAATCATAGTAAAGAATTCGGACCCATCTTAGATCCGGCCACGCGGGGAATGATGGAGTGCTGGAGTAGTGGGGAAAAAGCATGGAGCGATGGAGTAGTGGAATAATGGGTTGAAAAAATTTGTTTTCTCATTACTCCATTACTCCAATATTCCAGTTTGCCGATAGAGACGGCACTACCGTTGTTTTTGACTCACGAGATACGGAACTGGCCCGGCCCCAGGGGCGGGGCATTGAAATCATTTTTTTACACACGCTTTCATTCGGGCAAGATATTCATCGGGGTCGATATTCCATCCCACAAATGCCAGGCGTGTTTCGAATACCCCCTCCCAAGGTGCCCATTGGGTTTTACCGCCCACTGAATTGATCATCAGGGTCCGGTCGCCAAAATTCACCATCCCTTTCAAGCGAAAAAGCTCCCAGGGCATTTCCTCGACAAACCGGTTAAATGCAGTTTCATCCAGCGGAGAAGATTCTGAAAAAGAGAAGGTCACAAAGTTCGTATCTGCATATATTTTTTCCTGGTGGCGGCCGGTTCCGGTTTTGCTGTCGAAATAGGGAAAAATTCCAAGGTCATTGGGTTGAATTTCACGGCGATTTGCGTCAGACGGATTCTTGCCCCTATCCAAGGTCTCGGGTTTGAGCCATACAACGTCCGGTTCAATCCTGCACTTCACTGCAGGAATCACCTGTGAGCCGGGTATCACTTCGTGAATCTCTTTTAGATATCGCGGGATTTCATCTTTTTCAAGGAGATCTGTTTTGTTCAAAATAATGGTGTCGGCCTGCTTCAGCTGGCGGAAGAAAAGCGTTCCGAAAACATCCCGAACCGTCCAGCATTCTGCGTCCATCACCGTAAGGGTTTTATATATCTCGACATGGTCTTTAAAGTCAGCGTCTGCAATCGCCCTTGAGACCGCCTCCGGGTCCGCGACCCCGGTGGCTTCGATCATAATATACCGCGGTCCGAACCGTTCTAATAGTTCTTCAATGGATTCCTGCAAATCGTCGCTCATGGAACAGCAAATACAGCCGCTGGTGAGTTCCACAATATCCGTGCCCATATTCTTGATCAACATGCCGTCGATGCCCACCTCGCCGATTTCGTTCATAATAATGACGGTGTCCGACATGTCGATGTCAAAGGACATAATGTGTTTCAAAAGGGTGGTTTTGCCGGACCCCAAAAAACCCGACAGGAGAATGATTTTGGTTTTTTTATTCATATAAATTCCAAATGACCGCAGATGATTTCCGTATATGGCTCGTACAAAAAAACAGCCTAAACTGATATCATAAATATCAAAGAGATCAAGACTGTTCTTTACCTTATTACCATATTGACATTCTTTATCGTTTTCGTATTATATAATAGGTTCCCAAAACCGATAGAAAACCTAACAGCTCTCTAAAGGGAGGAAAAATATGAAAAAAGAAGTCTATAGCCTTTGTTTTATGTGTTCGGTACGCTGCCCGATTAAGGTCACGGTTGAAAATGATCAGGTAAAATTCATAGAGGGCAGCCCTCACGTGGCCGGTCTGGAAGGCAGCATCTGTCCGAGGGGCGCTGCGGGTATCGGTCTGGTCAACGACCATGAACGGGTCCAGCATCCCATGATCCGCACCGGACCCCGGGGAGCCGGCCAGTGGCGCAAGGCCTCTTGGGAGGAGGCCCTAGATTATGTTGCCGACAAGCTGAAAGACATTATCGGCAAACACGGTCCCGAGAGTGTGGCCTTTGGCGAGCGCGTACAGCTCAGTACGCCGGTGGCCAAAACCCTGATGGCGGCGATCGGATCTCCCAACCACTTCTGCCATGACGCTCTTTGCCGGGGCTCCATTCGAACCGCCACCAACTCCATGGTTGGATATACGGTCACGGATATGAGCCCGGATTATAAGAATACCAAGCAGATTGTCTTCTACGGACGCAATTTTTTCGAGTCGATTGAGGTCAAAGGTGTCAAAAATCTTACCCAGGCCATGCTGAACGGCGCCAAGGTGACCTATATTGATCCCCGGGTCACGGTGACGGCCACAAAAGCGCACCGCTACTGGAGGATTCGACCGGGTACGGATCTGGCCCTGAACTATGCGTTGATCCATGTCATTCTATCCGAGAGACTCTATGACATCGAGTACGTGGATCGCTGGGCCCAAGGCTTGACGGAGCTTCAGTCCTTTGTCCGGGCATATACGCCGCAATGGGCCGAGAAGGAAACCGGCATTCCGGCTCAGGAGATTGTGGACTTTGCCCGGGAGGTCAGCCGGGACAAGCCCGCGGTCATCTTTCATTTTGGCTATCGGGGCGCCCACCACACCAACGAAGTATACATGCGCCGTTCCATCCTAATACTCAACGCCCTGATGGGGAGCTACGAATCTAAAGGGGGTCTTTATTTCAAAAAAGGCCCCGAAGCGGTCGGTGGAGTTCCCCCGCGCAAGCTGACCGATCTGGACCTGCCCAAGGTCGACATCCCGCGCTTCGACAAGGTGGGAACTCCGGAATTCCCCCTGCCGGAACTCAGATTCGGGGTTGCGCAAATGCTCCCCTACGCCATCTTAAACGAGGACCCGAACCCGTTGAAGGCCCTCTTTATCCACCGTTTCGAGCCCCTTTTGTCCATGCCGGACACCACCCTGACCCGCAAGGCCTTCGACAAGCTGGATCTAATTGTGACCATTGAAATCAATTACAGTGATACCGCCTGGTATTCGGATGTTATCCTGCCGGAACCGACGTATCTGGAACGGCTCGATCCGGTTCAACAGGCCAACGGACTCAAACCCCAGCTGTTTCTTTCCAGCCCTGCCGTGAAACCGCGCTACGACTCCCGGGAGGGGACCCTAATCCTCAAACAAATCGGCGAACGTCTCGGCCTTGGAGCGTATTTTCCTTACGATTCCATGGAAGATTACGTTCGCTGGCAACTGGAACCGACGGGTTTCAAGCTTGAGGACTTTGCGGCCAAAGGATTTGTGTCCTACACGGACAAGCAGATCATTTGGGGCCGCAAAGACGGAATTAAATTCAAGACCCCCTCGGGCAAAATCGAATTTGTCTCGTCCATGTTCGAAGATGCCGGCGTCGAGTCTTTGCCGGAATACGAACCCATGCCGTCGCCGCCTGAGAATCAGTTCAGACTGGTCGTCGGTCGCTGTGCACTGCATACCCATATTTCCACTCAGAACAATCCGTTCCTGAACGAAATCGTGTCAAAAAACGTTCTCTGGATCAACACCGAAAAGGCGAACACGCTGAGAATCCGTGACGGTGACCTGGTCGAGGTTTCCTCCAAATACGGCTCCGGGAAAATCAAGGCATTTGTCACCGACCTTATTCACCCCGAAGCGGTTTTCATGCTGCACGGTTTCGGGCATCAAGCCTCACTGGCCACCCGATCATTCGATAAAGGCGTGGCGGACAGTGTTCTGCAAGAAAATATCAGTGATATGGTGGGCGGCAGTCCGGCCCTGCATCATACCTTTGTAACGGTCAAGCCTGCTTAAAAATAACCATTTTTGGTTGAAAATGGAGAAAAATAATGAGCGTTTACTATTTGTATCAGGACAAGAAGAAATGTATCGGTTGTTACAGTTGCACGATTGCGTGTAAAACCAACAAAAATATCTTGGTCGGGCCCAGGCCGACGGAGATTATCGCCGTAGGACCCAGAATCATCGATGGAATTCCCCGGGCATCTTATGTATTCATGCCCTGCTTTCATTGTGAAAATCCCTGGTGTGTTGCCGCATGCCCGACCGGGGCCATGCAAAAACGCCCCCAGGACGGTATTGTACATGTGGCTCCTGATCTCTGCGTGGGATGTAAAAGCTGTATGTCCGCCTGCCCCTGGGGCACGCCCCAGTGGAATTCTGAAACCGGCAAAGTGATCAAGTGTGATTTCTGTATAAATCGGGTGGACGCCGGGTTGAAACCGGCCTGCGTTACGGTCTGTACGACCCATTGTTTACATTTTGAAAAGGCCGATGAAATGCCGGATATCAGGAGAGAACGTTACGCCAGGATCGTTGCCGATCTGTAGATTCTTACGAACATATCCGGGTTCGCCGTTCAATTCCAGGGCATACAGAGACTCAAAATCAACTGCTCTTGGAATCTTTTTTGGGCGTCGGATAGGCCTGGCCGATGCTATGCAACTTTACCCTTCTTTTTCGTCTCACCATAAAGAAGGTCTGGTCTATTTTGTTCCAGACATCTGGTTCCAGGGTTCTCGCAAAATCCGGGGGTATGGGCCTTTCCGGCGAGAGTTCCATTTCCGTATTTTCCCGGACAAAATCATAAAATTTCCGAGATTCGTGGGTCATCCATTCTGTTGCGGATCTACCTGAAAGGAGTTCTTTTGATGCCTGAACTATATCCGAAGGTTCCACCATTAGTATCCATCCCCTTCTATGGGGGGCCATACTGATAAGAGAAGGATTGTCTATGATATCGGGGTTGATATCAACGATTTTTCCTTCCAGGGGTGCATACATATGGAGGGTCTTTTCGTTTCCGGATATTATACAAAGCGGGTCTCCCTGACGTATAAAAGAATTAACGGATGGGAGTTTTATATCATTTATCACACCGACGATTTGACGCGTAAAGTCGTCAATTCCTATTCTGACGGTTCCATTGATGCGCTTTACCCAGATATGCCCCTCATCATAAAGACGATCGGAAAGCATCTCGAACCCACCGAACCTTTCTCTCTCTTTTGCCCGGGCCTCTCTCAACATAAAAACAGGATGGCTTGTGCTAAGATCCTCCATCCTCTGATCGACTTCACAATTCCAGCACTGGAAATCATTGGCACATACTTTGTGGGAAATGAATCCCATACGCATGTACCGGCATTTTCGAAGCGGGCCGGGAAGCTTTCTCCATCTCAAAACATTTTCGTATTCCATTTTCATTGCGCCGGTCGGACATACGTAAGCACATGAGCCGCACCCGATACAATCGTCTGATGGCATGTCAAAAGGTGTTGCCGGGCGGCGATTTCTTCCCCGGCCTACAAAATCTATAGCCCCCACTTTAGCCACATTCCGGCAGACTCTCACGCAGAGGCCACAAAGGACACAATCGCTGTCCGTCTGGAGAAAACGGGTTTTTTTGACGCCAAGAGAATCTGCGAGGTTTATAACGGAGTCGATATTCGGACAACGGGCGAGTAGCAGCTCGGCTAAAATTTTCCTGCCTTTGATCAGTCGCTCCGTGCTGGTTTTGACGATAATATCGTTCTTTACGGGATAAGCGCATGATGGTTGCAGCCGGGTGAAACCATTCTCAGTAACCTCTACCATGCACAAGCGACATCCTCCGTAAGGTTCCATCTCCTTGTGATAACAGAAATAGGGAATTTGAATTCCCACTTGCTGAGCTGCATTCAAAATGGTACTACCCTTTTCAGCTTCAACTCTTTTCCCGTCTATTTCCAAGGTGATCATGGCTGTATCTTCTCCTGTTTAAATACGTTTTACCTGACCTGGTTTAAAAAAGGATGCAATCTATTGTCGTCCTGTTCCCCCAGATCAGGAGCCGGTTTAAAAGGTCATTGTGGTTTGACAGGGGAAAATTAAAAGAATCAAGAGGACCAGGAGCATTTCCCGGTTGTGATATGCGCCTCAAAATCCTTTCTGAAGTCTTTTATGCCGTTTAGAATGATCAATGGGGCGCCTCCCCCAAGTGCACATAAAGCGAAGTCCTTTATCATTTCTCCTAGATCTATCAAATCGGTTAGATCTTTCATTGTAGCGCGTCCTTCGTATATGGCCGTCATTATCTCTTTCATTTGGAAAACGCCCTCTCGACAGGGGGCGCATTTGCCACAGGATTCCTCCACAAAAAATGAGAGTGTATGAAGGAGAATATCCACAAGACATGTCTCCTGATCGAGGACTACAATTACTCCCGAACCAATCATTGAACCCATATCTCTCAGCGTCTCGGGGTCAAGAGATATGTCCAGTTTTTCCCTGGGCAAAAAACTGCCAAAAGGACTCCCCACTTGTACCGCTTTTATTTGGCCTCCATTCAAAGAACCGCCGGCCATTTTGAATATTACATCCTCTAAGTTTGTTCCCAAAGGGACCTCATACAGACCGGGCTGTTGGACTTGGCCGATGACAGAGAAGATCTTCGTCCCCTTGGCCTTCTCTGTGCCGATGCCGGCATACCATTCGCCGCCATGCTCTATTATGAGGGGAATATTCGCCAAAGTTTCCACATTATTTACGATGGTCGGTTGCTCCCACAAACCCTTTTCAATCGGAAATGGCGGCCTCAGCCGAGGATCACCCACTTCCCCTTCGAGGGAATCCATAAGGGCGGTTTCTTCACCGCATACGTAGGATCCGCCCCCTCGTATGACCTTTAAGGTGAAGTTGAAATTAGACCCTAAAACGTTTCTCCCTAAAAGACCGTAGCGTTTTGCAATATCGATAGCCTTGTTCAGAAACTGATAGGTATGGGGGTATTCCTCACGCAGGTAAATGAGCCCCAGATGGCTGCCGATGGCATATCCGGCCAGAACGATTCCCTCAAACAGCTTGAACGGATTTCCCTCCATAATCGTTCTGTCTTTATAGGCGCCGGGATCTCCTTCATCAGCATTGCATATAACAAATTTCTCTTCACTGGTTGTTTTCCGTGCCATATCCCATTTGATGCCGGTGGGGAACCAGGCGCCTCCCCTACCCCTGAGTCCGGATCGAATGACCTCCTCCACCACCTCCCCTGGACTCATTTGATAGAACGCTTTATACAACGCGGAATATCCTCCCATTGCCACATATTCCGACACACTCAAAGGGTCTATGACACCGCAATTCCCCAGAAGCAGTCGGTACTGATCCTTAAAAGGAGATGCTTCTTGATAGTCGGGAATCTCATTCAAGAGGGGATCCGGTCGGCGGGGTAAAGCGGGGTCTCCAATTTTGCACAGCAATCCTTCCTGGGTAATCTTTTTCCGTTTGATATCCTGGATCATCTGCTTGATTTTTTTCACGGTCATTTGAGTATAAAGGAGCGGCGGTTTGCCGGGCATCCTGACAATCGCCATGGGTTCCAGATCACAGAACCCCGAACAGCCTGTCTGGCCTATGGATATCTTCAGAGCATGCTTTTCTTTTTCTCGGTTCATCTTCTCAAATATATTATCTGCACCAAGGGACACTCCGCAGGTGGATAATCCTATGCTGATTTTGGGTCTTTTTGGAGCAAGAGATCGGATCCCCTTTTCCTCTAATTTATTCAAGTCCCAAATATTCTGGATCTTCATTCTGAATCCTCCATCCGTTCTTTAAGAATCTCGAGGATTCTATCTTCATCGAGATGGGCGTGGATTTTGCTGTTGAAAGAAGCGTTGGGACCTATAGCGCAGAGTCCCAAACATTGTACTTTCTCCAAAGAGAACTTTTCATCCCAGGTTGTTTCACCAATTTCAATATTTAAACGGGACTTCATGGTCCCCATAATTTTATCTGACCCCTTGATATGGCAAGAAATACCGGTACACACCCTAATCTCCGTGTTACCTTTTCTTCTGAGACTAAAGGCACTGTAAAACGAAGCCAGCCCATAAACATTGGCAACCGGCATCATCAACAGTTGTGCAATATAGTTGAGTGATTCCGTGCCCAATTGTTTGTCTTCTTCCTGAATCTCATGAAGAATTGCAAGTATCGCAGCCTTTTCATGCCGGTGCTTAGCCACTATTTTTTTTATTTTCTCCCTTTCCATCTAACGCCCTTTCTCGTTCACTTAGAGCTATACCGAAACGGCTCCCTTGATATTCAGCGGTGCGAAAAAGGCACCCCATCTGACAATTTTCTGGTTTTGGCAGCCATCAGTAAACAAAGAATTCACCAACGAGGTTTTTTGCCTCGATCTTTCTGGCACAGGTTGGACAGACATTGCCAGAAAATTTAGTCTTTTTTTTGACCTCCAGGCGATTCTTGACAAAATCCAGCTGTTTCTCGGGTAAAAAAGAGTTGTCGCAGAAAATACATTTTATCAACTGATGTCGAGCCATCTCCGCACCGCACATGCGAAGCGTCCTTATCCCATTTTTTTCCTGGATAGTTATGGCCGCTGTGGGGCACTTAACAACGCAGGCGCCACAGCCGATACAATACTCGGCAGGACGAAGGAAATCCGTTTCCGCAGTAGGGTTATTGTCAACATAAGAAAGATGAATAGCATCCACACCCATCTGGTCATGGCATACCTCGATGCACTGCCCGCAACTTATACAAATATCACATCGCAGACATCTTTTTGCTTCCTGAATCGCGTTTTTGGCCGACATGCCGAGTTCCACTTCCTGAAAGCTGCCCGCTCTGGCTTCAAGATCGACCATGGGCATGACAGGCCTAAAGGGAAATGATTTTTCTTGGGATGAAATTTTCATGACCTCTACGTGTTGGCGTCTGATCGGTATCAGTGTATATTCGGGATTGGATAGTCCTCTCAGAGAACGGTGGATGGCTTCTGCGGCTTTTTTGCCGGAGGCAACGGCCTCCACAACAGTGGCGGGTCCGGTGACCACATCTCCCCCCGCAAAAACTCCGGGAATGGAAGTCTCCATGGTCACCGGATCGACTTTAATCAGGTTTCTTCTTGTTAGGTCCAAATGGTTGACGGGTCTCAGGCTTTGAGTATCCACTTCCTGGCCAGTGGCACATATGATGGTATCTGCCGGCAAGATATGTTCAGTCCCTTCCAAAGGAATCGGACGTCTGCGACCGGTTGCATCGGGCTTGCTCAGTTTATTTCGAATGCACTCAAGCCCGGTCACCTTTTCATTTTCACCATGGATTCGAATCGGGGACAATAGAAAGTCCAAGATCGTTCCCTCTTCCTCGAGTTCCTGAACTTCTTTTGCGCGGGCAGGCATTTCCCGTTTGGTTCGCCGATACACCAGATGGACCTCGTCGATGTCCAACCTGAGGGCGGTGCGGGCGCAATCCACCGCTGCATTGCCTCCGCCGAGGATCATCACCCTTTTGCCGACCTCTGCTTTTCCCTGACGGGCCTTATAGAGAAACGTCAGGCAGTCCTGGACCCCGGAAAAATCTTTTTCACCCGGAATGCGAAGATACATGGGGCTGTGCGTGCCAATCCCAAGAAAAATCGCCTTGAAACCTTGTTCTTTTAAAGATTCCAGCGTGATATCTTTTCCAAAAGTAAGCCCCGTTTGAATATCAACGCCCATTGCCTGGATATAGTCAATTTCCAGATCCAATATGTCAGAAGGCAGCCTGTAAGCGGGTATCCACCACCGGAGCATGCCGCCGGGTTTGGGCTCGGATTCAAAAATGGTCGGCCGATACCCCTTTTGGGCCAAAAAGTAACCCGTGGAAAGGCCTGACGGACCGCTACCGATGATCGCGATTTTTTCTCTGAATTGATGCGGAGCCGCCTTGGGAGGGGGCATTCCCGCTTCATACGCCTTGTCAAAGGCCACTCGTTTGAGCTGGCAGATGGCGATGGGTTCATCCATCGTTCCCCGCCGGCAAGCCTTCTCGCAAGGATGGATGCAGATTCGACTGAGCACACCGGGCAACGAAAGGTCCTCCCGTAACACTTCCAAGGCTTCTTTATATCGTTTTTTGCCCACAAGCGCCACATAGCTCGGTACGTCGACGCCGGCGGGGCATGCCAGCTGGCATGGCGCGGCAGAGAGGGTAACGCATTCGCCAGTTGGGCAATAGTGGGATTCTATGTGGCTCAGGAAGACGTCTTTGTGTTTTTCAAGCGCAGAAAAAATCACACGGCCTAAATCAGCGCAAACCTTATTCGCACCATCTTTCACAA
Organism: Desulfobacterales bacterium; assembly: GCA_030145345.1. Lineage (GTDB taxonomy): Bacteria > Desulfobacterota > Desulfobacteria > Desulfobacterales > UBA11574 > JAAXQD01. Next base: position 15,014 of record JAQYVT010000013.1, on the reverse strand, counting down.
GCAGCCCGGCCAGATCGTTCATGATCGTCAGGTGGTCTGTCTGTCCCTTTCCATTGCAGGTATCGTCCAATAGCCCCAACAGCCTTTCGATCTGCTGTTTGCACTGAGATTGGGTAATTTGGGCGGGCGGAATTTCTGATATTGTTTTAAATAATTTCTTAACCGGGCATAATGGACTTGTCATATAAAATACTCAACAACTGCTACTATGTTTTTATGTTTTGGATAAAAACGCGGGCTCCAGTCTACTGGCCATTCAGCCCATAAAATATTTGCATTGAACAGCTTTTCCCATTTCAGGGCTTCATTGGGGTGGGCACCGTTGCACATTTTTCAAAGGCCTCACAAAGGAAGCGGAGCAATAAATACCCCCCAAACGCAAAATATTTTTCGAGGACCCGCTTCAGAACTGAATAAACATTAAATTATTATTATACAAATTTATTAATTTAGAAACCACAGCCTCATTTTTTTGTCAATAATTATTTTTCAGATGAATATCTATAACCCATTAATTTTTAAATAAATTTAAGCAAATTTTCATGCTAAACCCATGGGCTGCTTCTATGACTGAATGTCCATTTCAAGATATTGTTTTGACCGGCCTTATCCCCCCAAGCCCCATCCTAAAGAACGGGGTTTCCCGGGGAGCTTCACAATCGCTATCATGGTTGAAAATATGCCTTAGAAATTATTTGATCATAGGGTGTAACCATTGGCTACAGCAGATGCATTAAAAGCTACAGTGCTATAATCAATTGTTTTAATTCAATTAATAATAAATTGTTTTTCCATATCCGTTCCATGCGTAGCCAATTTAATCACATCCATTACGCCCTTCAAATCACCCTTTTCCCCTATGGCGCAAGAAAGCGCTTCAAAAGTTCAATGATTCAAATAGAATAGATCTTTTGACAATCTGTGCAACGGTTTGTGGCACCAAGGTTGCAATTTATAGAAACAATGCAAGTCCTTTTGGTAATCAGTGGCGCCGTAGTCTCAACTTCCGCTGGGTAAAGAAGTATATTGAAAAGATATCTCCCTCAATACCGGACAGAACCTTTGCTGCCAGGGGCGGCTATGCAGAAGCAAAGGAGGTTGCCGGCATGAAGAAAAAAATGGAAAAAAAAGAAAAATCGAAAAAGAAACGCCTTGTCGGGTTTCGGGTCGTGGAAGATGAATGTATCTGGATGAAGGCCGGAGTTATCAATTTCCGATTTTGTGATAATGTCTATGATTGTTGCACCTGTCCTTTCGACAAAGGGATGCAGCGAGCCATGAGTTCCGGGAATCATACAGAAATCGAATTGAAAGAACCTGAGTGGGTCAAGTATTTAAAGACACGCTACCAGGGCTCTGAACGACCTTGCCGCTATTCCTTAACTGGACGTATCGATGCCCCCAAGATCTGTCCACTCAACTATGAATGCTATCATTGCGCTTTTGACCAAATGATGGACGATTTTGATCTTGCACAACTCAGTGATTCGCCCAACTATTATTTAGCGTCGGGGTATAAAATGGCCACCGGCTATTATTACCATCCGGGCCATTGTTGGGTACGTTTCGATCACGGGGGGCGCGTTAGAATCGGATTTGACGATTTCGTCATCAAGCTGTTCGGTACTTTTCAGTTTTTGAACCTCCCGCCCCTTGGGGATACCCTTAAAAAAGATCAAACCGGATTGATAATCGGTCGAAGTGGTCGAAAAGCTGCATCGCTCTCTCCTGTCACCGGGACTGTTATTGCTGTAAACCACAAAGCCCTCGATCATCCCGAGATTCTACACGAAGATCCGTATAATGAAGGCTGGCTTTGTATGATAGAGCCGGATATGCCCAAAAAAAATTTGAAAGGGCTCTATTTTGGCAAAGAGAGCATGCGGTGGATGGAGCAGGAGAGCAGACAACTATTGAATCTAGTGGGGCCGGAATATGAACAGTTGGCGGCTACCGGCGCCCAGCCGATTAGCGATGTATTCGGTAGTTTTCCGGAACTCGAGTGGGATCAGCTGGTGAAGACTTTTCTGAGAACAGGGGCCTAAGCGGAATTGATGGGAGCGCTTAAGAGATTTTAATCAAGAAAGGGGGGCATACATGTCCATCGGGATAGGTTTTTATGTCTGCCATTGCGGAATCAATATTGCCGGCAAAGTCCGTGTAGAAGAAGTGGCGGCTTTTGCCAGAGAACTAAAAAATGTTGTGATCGCAAGAGACTACAAGTTCATGTGTTCAGATCCCGGCCAAGAGATGATCGAAAAGGACATTAAGGAATTTGACCTTGACAGGGTTGTCGTTGCCTCCTGTTCGCCAAGACTCCACGAGAAGACCTTTCAAGGTGCTTGCCAGCGGGCCGGGCTCAACCCTTATTTCTTCCAAATGGCTTCGGTTCGCGAACAAGTTTCATGGGTGACCAAGGATGCAGATGAGGCCACCCGCAAAGCAAAAACACTTGCGGCAGCGGCGATTAACCGGGTCAATTATCATGAACGCCTTGATGCCCGAAAGGTCAATGTACATCCGGATATCATGGTTGTGGGCGGCGGCATTGTCGGCATGCAGGCGGCCCTGGACATCGGCAATTCGGGACATAAAGTATATCTGGTAGAAAAATCGTCAACCATTGGCGGCCATATGCTCCAGTTCGATAAAACGTTTCCGACCCTCGACTGTGCCGCATGTATTGGAACCCCAAAAATGGTCGAAGTGGTCCAGAATGCAAACATCGAGTTGCTTTCGTACAGCGAGGTAAAAGAAGTAACGGGATACATCGGCAGCTATACCGTTAAAATCCGTCGCAAACCGCGGCATGTAATAGAGGGTGTCTGTACCGGGTGTGGTGATTGCGTTAATGTCTGCCCGGTATCGGTTCCCAGTGAATGGGATGAGGGCCTGGACCATCGAAAGGCCATCTACAGAGCCTTTCCACAGGCCGTACCCATTACCTTTTGTATAGACAAAAAAGACCGGCCGCCGTGTGTAACCGCTTGTCCGGCAGGCATCAATATCCAGGGCTATGTGCAACTTGTCGGCCAAGGAAAGTATCAGGAGGCAACGCAACTCATCATGGAGCGACTGCCGCTGCCCGGAGTCCTGGGCCGCGTCTGTCCGCATCCGTGTCAATCTGAATGTCGAAGGCAGGAGTTGGATGAGGCAATTGCCATAAGGGATTTGAAGCGCTTTGCCGCTGACCATGCGAATTTGAAAGGGCTCGAGCCGCCCAAAATCGAAGAACGCACGGAAAAGGTGGCCGTGATCGGATCCGGCCCGTCGGGGCTGACCGTCGCATACTACCTGCGGTTAAAGGGCTACCAGGTAACCATCTTTGAAGCACTTGAGGTTTTGGGCGGAATGCTCCGGGTGGGCATTCCGGATTATCGGCTCCCGCCGGAAGTTCTGGATCAGGAGATAGACCACATCCTCAGACTGGGGGTTAAAACGCGCACCGGCATCAGATTCGGAATTGATCTCACATTTGAAGATTTCAAAGAAGAGGGTTTTGCCGCTATATTTTTAGGGATTGGCGCCCATAATTCTTTGGATATGCAAATCCCCGGTGAAAAGGACACCCAGGGCGTTGTCGATGCGGTTCGCTTTTTAAGAGACGTAAATTTGGGCAATAAAACATGCCCCGGCAGCCGGGTTGTGGTCATCGGCGGCGGTAACGTGGCCATTGACGCTGCAAGGGTTGTAAAACGTCTGGGGGCCCAAGAAGTCACTGTCGTGTATCGCCGCTCAGAACAGGAAATGCCGGCCTATGCAGAAGAGATCGAGGGGGCTAAAAAGGAAGAGATTCGCTTTTCCTTTCTCACCGCTCCGGTCGGGATTCTTGCAAAAGCGGGTATGGTGGACGGCTTTGAATGTATCCGAACCCAACTTGGACCGCCGGACGATAGTGGACGACGTCGCCCGGTTCCGGTGGACGGTTCCGAATTCGTAATCCCCTGTGATGCGGTGATTCCGGCCATTGGTCAGAAAATTGATACATCCTGGGCAGCCCGGGTGCCGGACTTGAAATGGTCCCAACGAAACACACTGAATGTCAACCCCCAAACAATGCAAACCAGTATTCCCTATGTTTTTGCCGGAGGCGATGCGGTTACCGGCCCGGACACCGTGATACAGGCGGTGGCTGCGGGTCACAAGGCTGTCGAGGCAATCCATCGCTATATCAGCGGCGAGGACCTGGAACTTTACACGCAACAACTCGAGGCCCTGAAAAAACCGGGCACTGATTGGCAAAAAATTCCGGAAGGGATTCCCCAAAAAACCCGGGCCCATCCAAAGCATCTGGACGTCAAAATGAGTGCTGCCTGCTTTGACGAAGTGAACCTCGGATTTTCAGAAAATGCGGCCCAACAAGAAGCCCGTCGCTGTCTTAATTGCGGTGTCTGCTGTGAATGTATGGAATGCGTTAAGGTCTGCGAGGCCAAGGCCATAGATCACAATATACAGGCAGAAGAACTGGAGGTAAAAGTTGGGAGTATTATCATCGCCACCGGTTACGACATCATGGATCCCACACCCATGAAGCAATTTGGCTACGGTAAATATCCCAATGTCTTTACTTCTCTTGAATTCGAGCGCCTCAGTAATGCAACCGGGCCCACCGGCGGCGAGATCTTTATCAGAGACGAAAACAAGGATTTGACCCGAACCCCAAAAAGCGTGGCCATTTTGCACTGCATCGGCAGCCGGGATGTGAACTATCACGAATACTGCTCCCGGGTTTGCTGTATGTACGCCCTCAAGTATGCCCATTTAATTCATGAGAAGGTCGGTCACGACACGCGGGTTTATAATTTTTACATCGACATGCGCTGTTTTGGCAAAGGCTACGAAGAATTTTATCACCGGTGCCAGAAAGAAGGAACCCACTTCATCAGGGGAAAGGTGGCAGAGATTACCGACCAGGCTCTCAAACCGGAAGAGGCGGGTAAACTCATTGCAATTGCAGAAGACACCCTTTTGGGAAGACGTTTAAGGGTTCCGGTCGATATGGTTGTCCTTTGCGTGGCCATGCAGGCCCGCAGTGATGCTCACAAGGTGGGCAGAATCTTTGGCGTCAACCTGGGTGCCGATGGATTTTTTTTGGAGGAACACCCCAAACTGGGTCCGTTGGATACTGCTACGGACGGCGTCTTCTTGGCCGGAGCCTGTCAAGGTCCCAAGGATATTCCGGATGCGGTTTCCCAGGCTTCCGGAGCAGCCGTCAAAGCCCTGGCTTTGGCCACCCTTGGGAAGGTGGAGGTTGCTCCCATCATATCCTGGATTGACCCGGATGTGTGTGCCGGGTGCCGGACCTGTATCGAGCTCTGTCCATATACGGCCATAGAATATAATGCCCGCATGGGCGTCTCGGTGGTCAATGAAGCCCTTTGCAAAGGGTGTGGAAGTTGTTCAGGATTTTGCCCAAGCGGTGCGGCACAGGTTAAACATTTCAACGAGAAGCAGATATTTGCAGAACTCGAAGGGATCGTTGATTCGCTGCATTCAGTGGGGATGTAAGTGATTGAGGATTTTAGCGTCGTTAACGCGTGACCATCCACAATTGCAAAATGGACACGGTGCGTTTCAGCCGCAGGATAATTCCGTTGAGATCGGCAAGAACTCGCAAATAAAAGCGCCTAAAAGCGAACCGGGCCAAGGTGTTAAGAATGCACTACGGAAATATGATTTTTGTCTAAAATTTTAATCATTTTAATCCTGTTCGCTCTAACGCGCTCTAATTTGCTCACACAGCATCCCGATCTAAACGAAATCACCCTGCGGCCTGCTGAAATTGTGACAGCAAGCGATTCAAAATGAAAATCGTCAATCTGAAATCAAAAATATATTGGAGGGACCATGGCTAACTTCGAACCCACGATCATCGCCTTTGTTTGCAACTGGTGCACGTACACCGCTGCGGATCTGGCCGGAACTGCCAGATTGGGATATCCTGCCAATGTGAGATTGATTCGGGTCATGTGTACCGGCATGGTTGACCCCAAATATGTGATCAAGGCGCTGCTTGAGGGGGCCGATGCAGTCCTTGTCAGTGGATGTCACCCCGGAGACTGCCATTATATCAACGGAAATTTTAAGGCTCGGCGGCGGATCAAGCTTCTCAAAGAGATCCTTCCCCAATTCGGCTTTGGAGAGGAGCGGCTCAGGTTGACCTGGATCGGCGCCAGTGACGGCATCCAGTTCGCCGAGACCATTCATTCAATGGTGGCACAGATCAAAACGCTGGGTCCCAATGAGGCTAAAGCGACCATGGTAATATAAATTGAAACTGGATACTGGATACTCGAAACTGGATGCTGGATGAAGACCATTAATGGTATTTTGATGCCGTGATCAAATACCAACAGCAAAATTCTTTTTTAATTGAAGGCAACCAGTACAAATAGCGAGTTTCAGGTTTCAATCAGGAGGAAACGGACAGTGAAAACAGCGAAAATCAACGTAAATGACGGCGACCTGTTGACAACTCTACGAGATTTTTTTCGATCCATCCTCCAGCTGGAAGATATCAGTGCAATCCTGGTTCCACAACATCTCCCTGCGACAAACGTAGTGATGCCGACGCTGGTGACGGATCCTGAACAACTGAACGGCACCGACCCTTTGGCACCGGTTTTTCCCTTGAACGCGGCAAAAATCGTTTCCCGGCTCACACGCAAGCCCATGGGCGCTAAGGTTGCGGTGGTGCTACGTCCCTGCGAGATACGTGCGTTTGTCGAACTCGTGAAACTCAAGCAAGGCCGAATCGAAGAGGTGCTGCTGGTAGGAATCGACTGCCTGGGTGCTTTCAAGAATGGCGATTATATCCAGATCGCTGGAAAAAAAGAAGCAGAATTCACTTCAAGCTTTTACAAAGACGCCTTATCCGGAAAAAAATTGACTTTTGAAGGATTTGATCTCGCGCCTGCGTGCAAGGCCTGTGAAAACCCGATCCCTGACGGTGCAGATATTTTAATCGGACTGTTCGGGGTCGATACCAACAATCAACTTTTGATCCAAGCCCGGACGCCGAAAGGAGAGACGCTTTATGAGACCCTTGATCTTTCCGACACAGAGGAACCACCCGAACGTCCTGCGGTTGTTGAATCTCTGGTCGCTGAACGAACCGCCTATCGCGATAAAATGTTTGCCGAGACCGCTGAAGCCACAAACAGCCTGGAGAAACTGAATATCTATTTTGCCGAGTGTGTAAATTGCTACAACTGCAGGGTGGCCTGTCCGGTCTGCTACTGTAAGGAATGTGTTTTTGTTACGGATGTCTTTAACCATGATCCTGTTCAGTACCTTAGATGGGCCAATCGCAAGGGGGTGATCAAAATGCCCACCGATACCGTCTTTTACCACTTGACTCGGATGGCCCACATGAGCACCTCATGTGTCGGATGCGGTCAGTGCACCAATGCCTGTCCCAACGACATTCCGGTGATGGAACTGTTTAGAACCGTTTCATATCATACACAAAATGCTTTTGAGTACGAAGCGGGTCGCAGCATTGAGGATGATCTTCCGCTGTCAGTATTCCGTGAAGACGAGCTTGCCGAGGTTGTCGGCATCGGAAATCATTGTAACCTTTAGGAGATCTGGGAAAAGAAGGTTTTTGTTATGAAGAAAAAAATCGGCAAAGCACTGGTGGTGGGGGCCGGCATCAGCGGTATCCGGGCCGCCCTGGATCTGGCGGAATTTGGCTATGGTGTAACCCTGGTTGACCGCTCACCCCACATTGGAGGGGTTCTCAGCCAGCTCGATTATCAGTTTCCCACCGATCGCTGCGGCATGTGCAAAATGCTTCCAATGGTGGATCGAGATACATCGTCCCAGTATTGCCTCCGCAAAGGGCTTTTCCATGAGAACATCGAAATACGCTTGTCCACCGAACTTGTCTCCGTAGAAGGCGAACCGGGCAACTTTCAGGTATCACTTCGCCAAGCGCCGAATCTCGTTGATCCTGCCCGTTGTATCGGTTGCGGTGAGTGCGTGAAGGTCTGTCCGGTAGAGGTTTTGGATTCCTTTAACGCCGGCCTGTCCGGGCGAAAGGCCATCTACCTTCCGGTTCCGCATGCGATCCCCAACGCGTATATTATCGATACGAATGCTTGCAGTCGGTGTGGGGAATGTGAAGCAATATGTCCTACCGGAGCCATCAAGCTTTTAGAAGAAGTCCGCAAAGATTTTCGAATCCTGGTGGTGGACGATGAATTGATCATGCGCGATTCCCTCAAGGCCTGGTTAGAAGATGAAGGTTTTGCCGTCGATATGGCTGCATCCGGTCCGGAAGCCCTGAATCATTTGTCAAAACAAGCATACGAACTGATGCTCGCAGATATCAAAATGCCGGGAATGGACGGTGTGGAACTCCTTCAGAAGGCCAAAGAGGTTTTCCCCGACCTCAGTGTTGTCATGATGACGGCGTATGCCACGGTAGAGACCGCTGTAGAAGCCATGAAAATAGGGGCGCTGGACTATCTCCTCAAACCGTTCGATCCCGACACCCTTATTCCGATGATCATCCGAACATATCAGGATCTCGAAGCAAGCAAAGAACCCCCGATGGAGGTCGGCGCCCTGGTTCTCTGCGGCGGAACATCCTATTTCGATCCGGCCGAAGGCAAGAACACGTATGGGTACGGGTTATATCCGAATGTGGTCACAAGCCTTGAGTTTGAAAGGATTTTAAGTGGTACAGGGCCGAATCAGGGTCGACTGGTGCGCCTTTCCGACGGCAAACCGCTGCGCAAGGTGGCCTGGCTTCAGTGTGTGGGATCGCGAGACATCAAAATCGACGCCGACTATTGTTCGTCCATCTGCTGCATGCATGCGATCAAAGAAGCCCTTGTGGCCAAGGAAAGGGCCGGCGGGGCGCTGGAAGCAGCCATCTTTTATATGGATATGCGGACTTTCGGGAAATCTTTTCAGCGATATCGTGACCGGGCGGAAACCGAACACGACGTTCGATTTGAGAAAGGGCGCGTCCATTCCATTTTATATGATGAAAACAGCGGCGATCTCATGGTCAGGCATGTTGATTATTCCGGCACTTATAGAGAGGAGATCTTTGACATGGTTGTACTCTCCGTGGGCCAAAGACCGGCTTTGGGTACAACAGCTTTGGCCGAAATGGTGGAAATGCCGCTCAATCAGTGGGGGTTTGGCCAGACCGAACCCTTCTCACTTACGCGAATACATAAAGAGGGGATCGTATTGGGGGGCTCCTTCTCCGGCCTTAAGGATATCAGTGAATCTGTCATTCAGGCTTCTGCCGCTGCTTTGTCTGCATCCCGGGCAATTCATGCCGGCGGCGGCAGCCTTACGCCTGAACCTACGCCCGAAGCGCCTTTATTCGATATTTCACAGGAACCGCCCAAGGTCATGATCGCTGTCTGCACCTGCGGTGATCTGCTTTCAAAGCTTCTCGACACGCAACGACTTGTCCGGAATCTCAAGGTCGACCCCGCTGTGGATCAGGTCGACTTCCTTGAACAAACCTGTACGGTTACGGGATGGGAAAACCTTATTGAACGGGTTGAAAAACACACACCGAACCGGATTCTGATCGGGTCCTGCCTTCCCGATGTGTATGCCAAAAAAATCAGGGAACTGGGACGGCGGGTGGGGCTGAATCCGGTTCTTATTGAGGTGGTCGATTTAATGCTTATGGCTCGAGTCTCAAATCTGAAATCTGAAACTTTGTCTGCGGACGAGATATCAAAAATCAACAGCGACGTGTTGGCTATTTTGGGCACAGGACTTGCCCGGCTTAAGTGGGCTGATCCGGATCCTGTAAGCTACGAAAAGATTCTTCAGCAAGCCCTGGTGGTGGGCGGCGGAATTGCCGGGATGTCCTCAGCGCTTGCCATCGCAGATCACGGCTTTCAGGTCGATCTGATCGAGCAAGAAGAGATGTTGGGGGGTAACCTTAATTGGTTACAACGAACCTTGGACGGCAACACAACAAAGAGCATATTAGACGAAACGCTTTTGAAGGTGGAAAAACACCCACTCATTCGGGTCCACACCCATAGCCGAGTGCGCGCTTCCCATGGTCAGGTCGGGCGTTTTTATACCACTGTTGAGGCCAAAGAAAAGGACGCTTTCACTCTGAAACATGGCGTGACGATCCTTGCTGCCGGAGGCGTGGAAGCGGTTACGACATCCTATAACTACGGCACAAGCGAGGCAATTGTCACCCAAAAGGAACTGGAGAAAAAAATACATGCCAATACAATCGACCCAAGTCGACTCGAGTCGATTGTCATGATTCAATGTGTCGATTCCAGGCAGGAACCCAGGAATTATTGCAGCCGCATATGCTGCACCACGGCCTTAAAACACGCACTGAATTTCAAGGAGATAAATCCGGAAATTAATGTCTACATTCTTTATCGGGACATGATGACCTATGGTTTTACCGAGTCCTATTACACTAAAGCCCGAAAAGCCGGTGTCATTTTCATCCGGTACGATCTGGCTGAAAAACCACGGGTCACGCCCATGGACGGATCTGTTCGAGTGACGGCCGTTGAACCGATTATCCGACAAAAGGTCCAGATCGATGCCGACCTTGTTGTTCTTGCCACCGGTATTGTACCCAGACTACCCAAAGATCTGGCGGAATCCTATGGCGCGACGGTAGATCGGGACGGCTTTTTTGAGGCGGCGGAATCGAAATGGAGACCCGTCGATTCGCTCAAAGAAGGAATTTTTGCCTGCGGCCTGGCCCATTCTCCCCGCAACATCACGGAATCGATAGCAACCGCCGAAGCTGCGGCCCAGAGAGCCTTAAGGATTCTTTCACATGAACGGATGCCTGCCGGAAAAGTGGTGGCAGAGGTCCGTCACAGCCTTTGCAGTCTATGTGAGCGGTGTATCGAGGCCTGTCCATACGGTGCTCGCAGGGTCGATCTGGAACTGGAAAAAGTTCTGGTCAGCCCCGCCATGTGTCAAGGATGCGGATCATGCGCCACGGTTTGCCCGAACAGCGCATCGACCCTTGCCGGGTTTTTAGACCAGCAAATGTTCGACGTCATCGATTCGGCGCTTGAAGGAACGGCATAGGATTGAAAATGTTCAATTAAAAAGGAGGGCGCCATGAACCCAACGGAGAAAATAGAAATCGAAAAGGTTTCTTCAACCGTACCCGAACCCGTCATTGATTCTTTGGCCACAATCCGGGACATGGTAAGTGCCTGCATCCAATGCGGCACCTGCACCGGTTCTTGCCCCAACGCCTTTGCCATGGATCTCACGCCGCGCCAGCTGTGGTACAATGTCCTTATGGGGGAAAAGGAGACAATTTTTCACAGCAAGACCTTTTCCCTATGCTCCGTCTGCTATTTCTGTACACTGCGATGTCCCCGAGGGCTTCCACTTACCGAGACGATGAGTGCACTCAAGCAGATCGCTGCAAAAGAAAATCTGGCACCCTATAAGAAAAGTATCCGATTTTACAAAAGCTTTATGGAGAGTGTACGCCGCCATGGCCGGGTTAGAGAGATGGAGTTCATGACGCTCTATTTTCTTTCCATGAAAAACCCTTTCATACCGCTTCAGTTCGCCCCGCTGGGGATGAAACTCATGGGCAAAGGAAAAGTCTCTTTTGAGATCCCTTCAAAAGGAAGCGGTCCTTTAGAGTCGATCTTTCGTAAGGTTGAAGCGTTAGAACAGAAATAAGAAGAATGGGGAACTCACTCCTTCATTGTAATTTGTGTGTTTTTTGTTGCAATAAAATTCGGATCATCTCCCGATTAGTTGGTGTTAATTAGGGTGAAATAAGTGTGTCATCTCCTATTGAGCAGGGGTGATTATATAGGGTTCAAGGATTCCAGGGGTCAAGGGGTCGAGTGAAATGCTTATGAACTACAAATCTTATGGTTCTGATTGTAAATTGGAAACACAGATATTATTAGCAGGGGATTTAGATTTAATTGAAAAAAGTGAATTGGGACCACTAAAAAAAACATCGCAGAAATCGAAAGAATGTTAAGGCGCTGATAAAGTCTTTAGAAAAGAAACCCTTGGATCCTTGACCCCTTGGATCCTTGGACCCTCTTCTCCAATTAAATTGGAGAAGAACTTTGAATTCTAATCAATAAATGTGAAGTGTCTAAAGTGATCTAAAGTGCCTAAAGTTTATGGATGTTGCGGGTTATATTAAAGCCGGAGCGTTGCGATTCCTTAACTTTAGCTCACTTCAAACTTTAGTTCACTTGTAACTTTTCCGGCTTGTCCATTTCCGAATTATGGAGGGTAGATATGAAGTACCTATATTATCCAGGTTGTTCTCTGGAGGGGACGGCCCTTGAATACAACGCCTCCACCCAGGCCTTCATGCAAGAACTGGAAGTGGATCTGTTGGAGCTTGAGGACTGGACCTGCTGCGGTGCCAGTGCTGCGGAGGCCACCAGCCATCTACTTTCTTTGGCGTTGCCGGCGTATAACCTGGCTATGGCCGAAGAGATGGACGGGACCAAAGAGATTCTTGTTCCGTGCAGCGCGTGCTACCTAAACTTGAAAAAGGTTGAGGAAAAGAGCCGTAAAGAGCCGGAGCTTCTTGATAAAATTAACACCATATTAAAAGAAAAAGAGCTGCGCTTTCACGGTCAGGTGCGGGTCCGGCACCTCCTTGACGTCGTTGCCCGTGATGTCGGTCCTGCAAAGATCGTTTCCCGGGTGAAAAACCCCTTTATCGATCTGAATATTGCACCCTACTATGGATGCCAGTGTCTTCGGCCTTACGCTGTTTTCGATGATCCCGAGGAGCCTCGCTCCATGGAACCGCTTATAGAGGCTGTAGGGGCAAAGATTCATCCATGGAACATGGGCGGCAGATGTTGCGGCGCATCCCACATGACCACCAAGCCCGAGGTGGCTCTGGAGCTCGTCGCTGCCATATTAAAGGCGGCTCGAGGCGCTGACGCTATCGTCACGGTATGTCCGATGTGCCAGATGAACCTGGAAGCGTATCAGAAAAAAATTTCGGGAAAGTCCAAAGAAGATATGCGCATGACCATACTTTATCTTCCGCAGTTTCTTGGGCTTGCTATGGGTCTATCGGAACAGGACTTGCGATTGGATCTGAATCTTTCCATTACCAAGGAATTCCGGGCCAAGCTATAACCTGAATCTTGGATGAAAATCGATGAGAATCTTTGTGTTGCTCGAATACGGCGGACGCGTTCAAAAATATACAACCCATTGTAGTAGATATACAGGATGAATGAAAGACGACCCAGTATTGTTGTTACCGGGGCATCGGGTTTTATCGGAAGACATTTTGTCATTGCTGTATCCGAAAAATTTCGATTGTTCTGTATCGCACGCCGCGGCCAAAAAGAAATCGGCATACCGTATCATGACAATATACATTGGCTCCAGGTTGATATAACAAACCGGAAAAACCTGCTGAATGTCTTTAATTATATCAAGGATCAAGGCGGTGCTGATTATGTTTTGCATCTGGCCGGGTACTACGACTTTACCCTGGAAGAAAACCCTGCCTATGAAAAGATCAATATAACCGGCACACGATATATTCTTGATATGTCAAAGCTCCTGGGAATAAAGCGTTTCATTTTTTCAAGTTCGCTGGCAGCATGCAAATTTCCGCCCCCCGGTAAGGCATTAACCGAAGAGAGTCCCGCCGATGCTGATTTTCCTTACGCACGAAGCAAAAAAAGCGCGGAAAAAATGATTCGGGAATATTCGGAAGTCTTTCCATGCTCAATTGTCCGACTGGCAGCCGTATACAGCGACTGGTGTGAATATCCCATGTTGTATATGTTGTTAAAGTACTGGCTGTCCGGAAACAAACTCATTTCGAAAATTGTAACAGGTTACGGCGAATCGGCCGTGCCTTATATCCACATTAAGGATCTTATTAATTTATTTCTGAGAATTATTGAAATCAGCGATATCCTGCCCCGCCTGGCCATCTACAATGCCACCCCTCAAGGGAGTGTTTCACACAATGAGCTTTTTGAAGCGGTCACGAGATACTATTACGGACATGGTTTTAAACCGATTCGAATTCCGAAGTTTCTGGCTTTTTTAGGTTTGGCTATAATTTCCTTTTTAGGGCGGCTCAACAGCCAGAAAACGTTAGAACAGCCATGGATGGCGAATTATATTGACAAAAAGCTTAGCGTGAATGCTTCTGCCACATACAATTCGCTGGGGTGGAAACCGACGCCGCGGTATCATATATTGCGGCGGTTATTGTTTTTGACCGAAAAAATGACCAGCCGGCCAAACGATTGGGCCTTCCGCAATGAAGCTTTACTCCACCGTGTTGTCTATAGAAAAAGTATCACCATTTACGACATTCTAACAGAACTGCGAGAATCACTGGTTGAAAAAATCGTAGAAGAAGTTATGAAGCCGGAAAATGAACAACGTTTTCCGAATTACCGGAAGATGTATCGTGAAATGCTTAAATGGTATATTACCTTAAACTATCAGTTGGTAGCAGCCACAGTGAGAAGCAGAGACAGGGCCATGATACCGAGCTATGCTCAAGAAATTGCCTACAGACGTTATATCTATGGCTTTGAAGCGGAAGAAGTAAAGGATTTAATGCTTTTGATTGGAAAAACCATGAGAGAATCTCTGCTTTTAAAACCTGAGTTGAAAGGTTCAAAACAAAAGGTGGATGACTACATCATTTTGACCGCACAGCTGGCTGCAGATGAATTTGAAGACATATATGAAATTCTTCAAAATCAATCGCCGTATCGATTAACGCCAATAAAAAAGACTGAACACCTGACAAGCAGTGAAAATCTTAAGAAAATTGTACGGCAACTCGAAGACATCCATATTGATCCGCTGTCAAACCGCCCGAGTGTGGATGTCATCTTCAAAGATTACGGCGTGATGATTACATTAATCAATCAACATGAGTAAAGAATCCTGGCCCAGAGGACCAGGCTTTGGTTTCACCCCATAGGGGTGTAGTATAAACTTCAACTCAAACAGTTGGAGTGTTGGAATAATGGGGTGTTGGAGTGTTG
>JAQYVT010000118.1 GCA_030145345.1 Desulfobacterales bacterium | reverse complement strand
CGGCAGTTTTGTCAATAATACCGAGCAGGCCATCGCACAAGATTTTTCAGGTCGTCTGGATGAACTGGCTGCGGCCTGTGAAAAACTCGGCAGCTGGAATCCGGGTCTGGATCTTTCCTTTCAACTCATTCGGAAGCTCTATCCATTGCCGAAAGTTCCCGTGCTTTTGCTTTTTGACGACGTCGACGAGGAATTTCCGGCCCAATGCAAGGTGCTTTTCGAAAGGCGTGCCGAACACTACCTGGACCCTGAATGTTTGGCGATCTTGGGGACGCTCCTTTCCGATTTTTTGAACAAAGCTGCTCGTGGAAGCGGGCTTTAAACGGTGACCGAAAATGGGTTCAAAGAATCCATCGGTGACGTTAAAGTTTATATCGGTCTCGCAGCCGAAGGGAAAGTTCATTGACAACCGCAAACGCTTTTTCAACGGTGGTTTCCCCATCTGGATTGATCAGACAGCACGTCGCCGGAGATAGGAGGCTTCTTGACAATAGAAACTCTCTGTCGATGCCCTTGCCGCTCAAAAAATCCCATACCCCTGTCAGCCTCGTTTCCAGTGAACGGATGTTTTCAGCTTCAAAAGGTTCAAAATTTGTGGGGACAACACCCCACACAATGACACCCCCGCGATCCAGAAAGTTTTTAATCGATTTCCAATACGACGAGAAAACTTCTCCGTTTTGATAGATGTCCAGAGATAAGATGTCGAGATCGAGATGCAGAAGAAAATCCCAATCCGGATTCCCGCACAAATGGATTCCACGGGGTCTTTGGACCGTCGAAAAGAACTGTTCCATATCGCTTTTGGCCTGGGTGCTGTCATAGCCCGAAAGTGCACTGAACAAAAACTGTAATCCCGGCTCATCAACAAACATAAATGCATTGGGATTCATCTGCTCCAGACGTTTGAGCTGAACATTGATGCGTTTTGACATAAATTCGAACATAAACGGCCGTATGGTGTCTTCAAAGAGAATGGGCCGTTTATCCTGATCCAGAACATTTAAACCAAAGCTGATGGGCCCTTCCAGCTGTCCTCTTATGGCCGGCCGGTCGGAGAGATCCATTTCAAGAAATTTATGGTACACCACCGAATAATCTCTGCTGATGTCAAAATATTCAGGTTCGTCAAAACGCGCCAGGGTGTCTTCAAATTCGTTGATGAAATTATCCATGGAAAAGCGCAGGGTTTGATTTTCCAGATCCAGTAAAATTCCGGGAAAATGTTCTGCCGCCTGTACGTACATATCTTCATAATAACTGACCCGGGGCAGCTGGGGCCAGAAAGGAATGTCCACGGAAAGCGCGAGATCGAGCGCCCGATCCGCATCTTTATGGGGCATGACCGCCATGGCCGTGGTTTTTAGATTTCCCGGAATTGTCATAACTCGGTTTCCTCTTTCCCGCAAAAACTCAGGGTTCGCGACCTTAAAAAGCCATTATCTGATCCCATGGGGCATTAACTTGATAGAAGCTGTTTTAAAAACTTGCTCCGGGCACTATAAAACCCACTCCGCCGATGAGCGAGGAATAATTCAATCATACTCGAAGCGATAATCTTTTCAAAAAACAACGTTGTTACACATCAATCCATTTTCAACCCGTTAAATATTTTTTTTAATTCTTTTTCAGAAAGAATTTCTTCCTCACTTGCGACTTGGATGATGGTTTTCCCCGTCTCATGGGCCTTCCTTGCAATGGCGGCGGCCTTGTCATAACCGATATGGGGCACCAGATACGTCGCAAGGGCCAAGCTTTTCTCAATGTTGCCGGCACAATTTTCCCGGTTGGCGCCAATACCGTCGATACATTTTTCTGCCAGAACCTCGGCTCCGGTTGAAAGAAGGTCGATGGACTGCAAAAGATTATAAGCGATCACCGGAAGCATGACGTTCAATTCGAAGTTGCCGGCCTGTCCGCCTATCATAATGGTCGTGTCGTTTCCCATAACCTGAACGGCTGCCTGAATAACGGCCTCGGGGATGACCGGATTGATCTTTCCAGGCATAATAGAAGATCCGGGCTGAACAGAGGGAATCGATATTTCACCGAGTCCGCACCTGGGGCCGGATGCGAGCCACCGGATGTCATTGCAAATTTTAACCAAACTCACAGCAATGGTTTTTAAAGCCCCGCTGGTTTCAACCGCTGCATCCTGTGCCCCCTGGGCTTCAAAGTGGTTTTCTGCTTCCGTGAAACTAAGGTTTGAATATTTCGAAATCAACTCAACAACTTTTTTAGCAAAATCAGGATGGGTATTGAGGCCGTTCCCCACGGCGGTTCCCCCCAAAGCAAGCTCTGCCAGGCGGTCTTCGACGGCTTCGATCCGTTTAATGCCCAGTGCCACCTGTCTGGCATATCCGGAAAATTCCTGTCCTAAAAACATGGGTACCGCATCCTGGAGATGGGTTCTTCCTATTTTTTTCACATCCCCCATTTCAGATGTTTTGTGTAAAAGACTTTTTTTAAGGTGGACCAAAGCGGGAACAAGTCGGTCTTTAATTCGGCTCAAAGCAGATATATGGAGGGCCGAGGGGATGACATCGTTGCTCGACTGACCGAGATTAACATGATCATTCGGATGAACCGGAAATTTTCCGCCTTTGTTCCCGGTAATCGTCTCGTTGGCTCTGGATGCAACGACTTCGTTCATGTTTATGTTGGTCGACGTTCCGGATCCTGTCTGAAAAACATCCACAGGAAACTGGGTGTCAAATTTTCCTTCCATGACTTCCTGTGCAGATGCGACAATGGATTTTGATATTTTTTCATCCAGAAGACCCAACTCAGCATTCACCGTTGCAGCGCATTTTTTTATCAGCGCAAGGGAATGAATAAACGACCGGGAAAATCTAAGCCCGCTGATGGGAAAGTTGTTTATGGCCCGTTGCGTACTTGCCCCATAATAAGCATCTTCAGGGACCGTCACAGTTCCCAACGAATCTTTTTCTTTTCGGTATTTCATTTTAAATCCTTCCGTTAACCGTTTTGAAATACGGACTTTTTACGAGACCATCAATTATCACGAAACGGATCTTTTTTAAATGTGAGAATTTTTATGAATTCACGTTTCGGCCATGCCATTTTTTTCGGCAAGAACCACACCTTCTCCCGGGTAGAAGTGTCGTTGTTCTACGGGCGTTGTTTCTTTAACTGCTGGCCAATAGCCCCGTTGGGGTTCGGGACCTTCCAGAGCGGCTGGACTTGGATTTCGGTCTTTCATTTTCGGATGCCTCTTTAAGTCCACACCGGCAACCGGTACACTGAACTCGATGGGAATATCGTTCGGATCGAAGGCATAGATGGAGTGGATAAATCCGTGGTCTATGACTTCCGAGACCCAGATGCCGGCGGCTTCGAATTTGTCTTTGAGTCTCCAGAGGTCGTCATCGCATGCGACCCCCAATGAAACGTGGTCAAATGCAAACGGCCCCTTGACCGGGACACCATGATCTTTCTCGGGTATATTTTCGACATCCGGCCATTCGAAAAAGGCGATCATATCGTGCTCGGATATCTCGAAGAAATAATGTCTGTACCTATATCCGCCAAGGCCGGCCACAAGACGCATTCCTAAAAAATCCCGCCAGAATCTAATGGTGCCGTCCATATCTCTTGTAGCCATCGCCAGGTGATTGATCCCGCTGTATTTTATCATTTTTTCAACCCCATGTGTTCGAAGCTGCACATCTTGGTTTGCGTTCATTGGCAACAGATATTATAATACAATAACTGTGCCAGCCCAAAGCAAAAAAATTTTACGTGTTCAGGGGGACCACTTCCCCGTGCAACGATACCTGCCCGCTCGTGCCT
This sequence comes from Desulfobacterales bacterium, assembly GCA_030145345.1. GTDB lineage: Bacteria > Desulfobacterota > Desulfobacteria > Desulfobacterales > UBA11574 > JAAXQD01. Next base: position 6,352 of record JAQYVT010000118.1, on the reverse strand, counting down.
CGCATGGCAGGCGGGTTGGCGGAGTGAAACGGGGGAGTGGTCCCCCTGAACACGCATGAAAAATTTTCAAAATACTTGGCACGAGCATTGCATTTATCCAAAATAAGAACCGACCATGTCTCTTTTATCCCCAGTAAAGCTTTCAACGATCTTTAACAGATGCCAATGGAGGTTTAACATGACGAAAAAACGTTATAAAGTTGAAACATCGTGTCCGCAATGCGGATGCAGTGCTGTGTCCCACCTGTCCACAGAAGAGATCAGAGAACGGTACGGTGACGTGCCGAATGTCGAGATGGAATGTGGTGAATGCATGATCAAATATGAAGCCGAAATGAAAACAGCATGTCCGGAATGGGACGCGGCATGCAGGATGAAAGAATAATTGCCCTACCAAACGGACAGAAATATGGCGTATGATTTTACCGAAAATGATGTATTCGAGATGGCTGATACCCAGGTGTTTTTTGAAAAAGAGATGGATCTTTCTTCTATGAAAGCGATACTCAAGGCAGCCATCCTGGCTGAAAAAGACGCCATCGTCTTTTATCTGGGTATGAAAGATCTGGTTCCGGACACGCTCGGAAAGGATAAACTGGACGAAATCATTAAACAAGAACCGGGCCATATTAGAATTTTAAGCAAAGAACTTATCGCCCATAAAAATTAGCGGCGCTTCTTGTTTCATAATACAATTGTGTATCAAATATGAACATGAGACAGTTTTTAGCGGTTTCATCACCCAAACAAAACCCATCAAGGCATTTAACCTTAATATCTCGAATAATGGCGTGTTTTCCATATGTCCGGATTAAATTGGGACAATATGTTAATTTTCGAAAGTTAAACATTATTTTAATATTTTTTTCTGGCTGGCACGGAACTTGTTACATTATAACGGGAAATATTACCAAAATGGAGAATATTCCTTGAAGTCCTGCGATCACAACATAAAAAGAACCCTTAATCTGGTGAATGAAATGATCCGAGTGGCAGATAAGGGTGACATCGATCGTGAAGATACGGGGTGCGGTATCCTATACGGTGTGTTGCGAGATGCGGCTTATAAGCTAAAAAAATTAGCCGAGCAGGAAAGGGAAAACCATATTCAAAAAGGATGGTGGAATGAAGAACCTGAATAAAAATTGAAGCTCCCTAAGCATTCGCGCTTCTGGAAAAGGATATTTATCAGCGATAATAATAATAATAAAATAAAAGGAGGAACTAAACATGGCGAGTTTGAAAGGGACTCAAACCGAAAAAAACCTTTTAACTGCATTCGCAGGGGAATCTCAGGCAAGAAATCGTTACACTTATTTTGCCAGTAAGGCCAAAAAAGAGGGCTACGTTCAGATATCAGATATTTTTACCGAAACTGCAAATCAGGAAAAGGAGCATGCCAAAAGATTTTTCAAATTTCTTGAGGGCGGCGAAGTCGAAATTGCAGCAGCGTTTCCTGCGGGCGTCATCGGAACGACCCTTGAAAACCTAAAAGCTGCCGCCGCAGGAGAACATTATGAACACACCGAAATGTACCCCGGTTTTACAAAAGTAGCACGTGAAGAAGGATTTGAAACTATTGCCGCGGTATTTGAGGCGATTTCGGTTGCGGAAAAACAGCATGAAAAAAGATATGACGACCTTGCCGCCAATATAGACGCCGGAAAGGTATTTAAAAAAGATGAAACCGTAACCTGGCGATGTCGCAACTGTGGTTATCTTCATGAAGGTGAAGAGGCTCCGGAGTTGTGTCCGGCCTGCGACCATCCACAGGCTCACTTTGAACTGCTTGGGGAAAACTGGTAATATTTTTGTTAAATTCAGACCCGCCTGCCTCGCGCGGCATAAGCAGGCGGTCAAATACCGATCAAAGGAGGAAAGAAAATGGCTGAAAGACTTGAAGTGTACAAATGTGAAATTTGTGGGAACATCGTAGAAGTCCTTCATGGTGGTGAAGGGGAACTGGTATGCTGTGGCCAACCGATGGTACTGATGGTTGAAAATACCGTCGATGCAGCCAAAGAGAAGCACGTCCCGGTGATCGAAAAAGTCTCGGGCGGCATAAAAGTCAAGGTCGGCAGCGTTGCGCATCCAATGGAGGAAAAACATTACATTGAATGGGTTGAAATTATTGCAGACGGCAAGGCGTATCGACAGTTCCTTAATCCCGGCGAGGCCCCGGAAGCCACATTTGATGGTGCGGCAGATCAAGTCACGGCACGGGAATACTGCAACATTCATGGTTTGTGGAAAGGATAATATAAATGCTCTCGGATAGAATGCAAAAAGGGCTCAATGCACAGATGATCGCTGAGCTCTATTCTTCTTACCTGTACCTATCGATGAATGCCTATTTTAAATCTGTCAACCTCGATGGATTTGGAAACTGGATGTACGCTCAGGCCCAGGAAGAACTGATGCATGCCATGAAGTTCTACGAATTCATCAATCAGCGAGGGGGGCGGGTGATTCTGGCACCCATTGAAGCCCCGCCCACCGAATGGGAGGGTCCCATGGCTGTGTTTGAAGATACATTAAAACATGAGCAGAAGGTTACCGGCCTAATCAATGATTTGGTCGAGGTTGCCCTGGAAGAGCGCGACCATGCGACCCAGATATTTTTACAGTGGTTTGTGACGGAACAGGTAGAAGAAGAAGATAGCGTTGGCAATGTGCTGGAGCAGCTTAAACTTTTGGGGGATGCCAAAGGCGGTCTTTTTATGATGGATCGCGAGCTGGCGAAACGACAAGCGCCGGACATGTCGACCGAAATTGTTTAAACAGAATTCAAATAGCATTGAAAGGAGGTGATCCCTATGCCAAGCTGGAAATGCTCAAAATGCGGATATGCCCTCGAAGCGGATGCGCCGCCGAATCAGTGCCCTTCGTGTAAGGAAAAATGCGAGTTTCTTGACAACACCTGTTATACACCGGATTGCGAATTCGAGAAAACCGACAAGCGAATATAAGAAAGTGCTCTAACGTTTAAGGAGAGGACATAAAATGGCAAAGGTACTTATTGTCTGTGCGACGCGAACCGGAGAGACCCTTAAGATCGGGGAACTCATTGCCGAAGGCATTCGATTTTCCGGTCATGAAACAAAGGTCGTGAAGGTCAACGCAATCAAAAATGAAACAGACCTTCAAGGGTATGATGCCCTTTTGTTCGGGTCCGCCACATATCACGGCGATATGATTCAGGGGATGAAAACCATGCTTTTTCTTGCTGAAAAGGCTGAACTTGAAGGTAAAGCAGGGGGGGCGTTCGGTGCTTTTGGATGGAGCGGAGAAGCGCCGGACCGCATCTTCAACACCATGAAGAATATCTTTAACATGGACATGGTCAGCGGCCCCTTAAGACTCAAATCGAGTTCTCTGGGCGGCGGGACTCAAATGGCCCAGGATTATGGCCGAGAAATTGCTGAGAAACTGTGACCCTTACGCATCTATTCGTATGGGAAAGGAGAATATTATGTCGACACCCCAACATTGTCCGGGTTTTCAAAATTTCAAGACGCTAAAGTCGTTTACATGCAAATGTCCGAATTGTGCCAAAGAAATGGAAATCTTCTCTGACGAGTTTGATCAAACCCATGTGTGCAGCGGCTGCAACCAGAAAATAGATTTTACCCAGTGCAAATTGGAAGGGGCGGCTTAAACCGTTGTTCTGATTTCAGCAGCCCACACTCATTGAACCGAGTCATCAAAAAATCCCGGTGATGCGTTAATTCCTTCATTTGCCGGGTTCTCGGCCCCCCTCCTCCGGGGAGATTTTTGCATACATAACGGTCGGTGATAAAGAATTTAACATTTTTTCTTCGAGTCTAGGACGCGGAAACCCAGAGACTTTGATATGGGTTTATCGAGAAGTTCAAGATCCTTAAACCTAATTTGAGCGATTGTCGAGTTTGCCGAAGAAGCATACTAATTATTGAGCGGTCGTGGGGATTATTGTAAGGTATTATCCCTCAAAAAAACTCTACGGCACTTGGACAAATTGAAAAAAACCATGGGAGATGTCGCATGAAATCGATCATCGTTGTCGTGTGTTTCGTTTTTGCATTTTTTTCCGCGGGCGTAATCGCCGCTGGAATCACAGAAAAAGGCCCGGCAGAAATTACCATTGACGGCGGCAGTAAAGGAGCGGTCGATTTCCCGCACCAAAAGCATCAAAACACTTTGGGCGACTGCAAAATCTGCCATGATATATTCCCGCAGAAATTGGGCGTAATAAAGGCTTTAAAAGACGAGGGAAAATTAGAGAAAAAGCAGGTCATGAATAATTGCAGGGGGTGTCACCGCAACCTGGCCAAGGAAGGTAAAAAGGCCGGTCCGACGTCATGCACAACATGTCATTCAAAATAAGGAATTTTCGATCATGCTGGTTCTCGGATTGCAAGGAAGCCCCAGAAAAAAGGGAAATACAAATTATCTCCTTTCGGTGTTCATGAATGAAGCCGAAAGTTATGGCGCGCAGACCCGTGTCATTGAAGCGGCCAAAAAGAATATCGTCCCATGTTTGGGCTGTGGTTTTTGTGAAAAAAACGGATACTGCGTTACACAAGACGACGATATGACGCATGAAATTTACCCGTTGCTTCGTGCGGCGGATGCCGTCGTTCTGGCCTCTCCCATATATTTTTATAATGTCACCGCCCAGCTAAAGGCACCCATCGATCGGAGCCAGACGCTCTGGGCCAGAAAATATAAACTGAATCTTACCGATCCGGCACGAAATTACAGACGTGGATATCTCCTTGCCCAGGGGGCCACAAAAGGAAAGAACCTTTTTGAGGGTGTCAACCTTACCGCACAATATTTTTTTGATGCTGTAGGCGCCCAGTTCAATGGCAGTCTTACCTATCGCCACATTGAAGACCTCGGAGATATGGAAAAACATCCCACCGTCCATACGGAAGTAAAAGCGGCGGTCAAGGAACTTGTATTGCCGTTGTTTGGGCGAAAGAAAGTCCTGTTTGCCTGTCGGGAAAACGCCTGTCGCAGCCAGATGGCTGCAGCTTTTGCACAATATTTAGCAGGCGATAAAATTGAAGCTGCTTGTGCCGGCAGTGAACCTGCAGCGAACATAAATCCTGACATGGTGGACGTCATGAAGGAAAAAGGGATCGACATGGCATTTCGCACGACCCGGCCTTTGGAAGCGGCGGTGGTGGAAATAAAACCGGATATAATTATCACCATGGGCTGTGGGGAAGCGTGCCCTTTTGTCCCCGGTGCCCAAAGGCTGGATTGGGATCTGTCTGATCCTGCCGGAAAATCCATGGATTTTATGCGGAATGTCCGCGACGAAATAGAAGAGAACGTCAAAGCCCTTGTAAAAAGTACGTTCGGTTAAAATTATAATAAGGACACATAACATGCCGATTGAATTGAAAGTCAAAGATTTGATGGTGCTTCTGGATGATTATGCGGTAACCGCCGCCGATAAAACGCTGAAAGAAGCCGTTCCGGAGTTGATGAAAATCTATTGTCAGGTGGAAACCGGAAAGTGTACGGAAGCAGGACACAGAACGAGCCTGGTCCTTGACAAACAGGGTAACCTTGTGGGAATTCTGGATTTTAAGAGCATTCTAAAAGTGTTGATACCTGAAATAGCAGGCGGTATCACCGGAAAACTGAGTGCTCTGGGCATTTCAATCGCTTTTGCAGAAGTCGATGCGCACCATATGGACACTGCAAAGCATGGATTCAGATCCAGGGTCAGACAAAACGCCCAGACCCGGGTCGGTGATGTCATGCTTAAATTAAAAGGATCTATCGATGCGGAAGCAGGGTTTTTGGATGCCCTTAAAATGATCTACCGGAACAAAATTACCGTTCTGCCGGTGTACGAAGGAGATAAATTGGTGGGAGTCCTGCGCGACTCCGATCTTTTCCTGGTCGCTTCAAATGTTCTCATGGAGTAAAAACAGATAACTCATAGTCAGTCGAGGAGCGTTAAATGGCTAAACCCGAAGAGATGTATCAGTGCCAGACTATAAATTGCGGATATATTTACAATCCTGACAAGGGAGACCGAAAAGGAAAAATCCCCAAAGGGACTCAATTCGTCGACCTTCCGGACGACTGGAAATGTCCGGTGTGCGGTGCGGGCAAAAAAATGTTCAAACCCCTTGTCGGACCCGGTTCAGCAGTCGTTGAAGATTAAATGTCAATAATCGGACACAAATTTTTCAGTTAATATTTTTTGATCATCTCCCGATTAGTTGTAGTTTATTAGGGTAAAATAAGTGTGTCATCTCCAATTGAGCCGGTGTGATCCCAAAGGGTTCAAGGATTTGATGAATCAAGGGTGCAAGGGTTCGAGGGTTCGAGTGCAAATGCTAAAGAA
>JAQYVT010000117.1 GCA_030145345.1 Desulfobacterales bacterium | reverse complement strand
GTTCAGGGATTACCTGTACAAAGAATTCGAGAAAATATACGGGGGCATGTGGGACTGTGAGCCTGATCCCATCAAACACGCCCATAAGATGATCGCCCATATCGACAAAAAACGCAAAGAACTGGGTATCGACAAGGCTAGGGAAAGGGTCCTCATGGATATGGACGATCGCCGGGAAATGGAGGCCAAATATCAGCAAGCCTAACCCTGCAAAATGAATTAAAATGTGAGGTGAAAACAGATCCTCAACGAAGGAGGAAAGCATGTCTAAGCTAGTCGCATTTGCTGCCATACAGGGCGGTTACAATGTTATTTCAGAGGTTGAAGGGGAATTGAGAAATGCTCTGGAAACCTATAATGCAGATACCAAGGTCGAGTTCCCCAACACCGGGTACTATCTGCCGGTGATTTACTCACTTTTGGGCTACAAGGTTGAAACCCTGGAAGATCTTCAAAAACCGATGAAGTTTGCCAGGGGACTTCTTCCTCCCCATATCAAGCGGGTGAATCATCTGCCGTACCTGGGTCCCCTTCTGGATGCCGGCATGGCGTCCATTCTTGCATATGAAATTAAGGAAGGGATTCGAAGTGTTACGGATCCTGATTTTTACTATCCCCAAGAAGATCCGGACATAGAAGGCGGAAAAATCTGGTTGGGACCGGCCGACGACGTTATTTTGCGAAAAAGAGGGGTTGAATTTGTGGACGGAAGCGCTCCCGGCTTTGCTGCCATCGTCGGGGCATGTCCCTCACCCGAGATCGCCAAGATGATCGTGGAAGATTACCAGTTGAAGAATCTTTATATCTTCTGTGCATCCGGGCACAATGGAACATCGGTCATCGATCAGCTCCTGGAAGCCGGTGTTCAGGTGGGATGGAACACCCGGATCGTGCCGTTTGGTCCGGATATTTCATCCGCTGTATTTGCACTGGGATTTGCCAATCGGGCGGCCATGGCCTTTGGCGGGGTTGAGCCCGGTGACTATAAAAAGATTCTTTTGTATAACAAAAACAGAATCTTTGCTTTTGTCAACGCCTTTGGTGAAATCGGAACCCGCTGGGCATGTGCGGCGGCCGGATGTGTAAACTGGGGTTTTCCGACACTGGCGGATACGGACGTGCCCGAAATTCTGCCCACCGGCATCTGTACTTACGAGCATGTGGTGCCCAATGTACGCCATGATGAAATCTGCCAGAGATCGGTGGAAGTACGAGGGCTCAAGGTCCATGTCACTGAGATCGATATTCCGCTGTCCTTTGGTCCGGCGTTTGAGGGTGAGCGGGTCCGGGGCAAAGATCTGTATGCCCAGTGCGGCGGCGGCAAGACCCAGGCCACAGAACTGGTTAAAATGGCCGATATGAAGGATATCGACGACGGCAAAGTTGAGGTGATCGGACCGGATATCACCGAACTCAAAGAAGGGGAGACCTTCCCGCTGGGCGTCTATATTCAGATTGCCGGTCGTGAGTTCCAGGATGATTTCGAGCCGATTCTCGAGCGCCAGATTCATCACCTGATTAACTATATTCAGGGGATCATGCATATCGGTCAGCGGGACATCGCCTGGATCCGGGTCAGCAAATCGGCCATGGAAAAGGGGTTCACCCTGAAGGATCTCGGTGTGGTTCTGCATGCCAAGTTCCATCAGGATTTCGAAAAAATTCTCGATAAAGTTCAGATCACCCTTTACACCAAGCCGGAGGATGTGAAAAAGCTGACCGAAAGGGCCCGGGCAGAGTACAAGCAACGGGACGAACGGGTCGAGAACATGACGGATGAAGCGGAAGAGATTTACTACTCCTGCACGTTGTGCCAGTCTTTTGCGCCCAACCATGTCTGTACCGTGAGTCCCGAGCGAACCGGTCTTTGCGGTGCTTACAACTGGATGGACTGCAAGGCATCCTTTGAGATCAATCCCACAGGTCCCAACCAGCCCATCGAAAAAGGTGAATGTCTCGATCCTGTACTGGGCCAGTGGAAAGGGGTCAACGATTTTGTTTCTAAGGCCTCACGGGGAAACGTCACCCATTACAACTTTTACTCCCTGGTGCACGATCCCATGACCACCTGCGGATGCTGCGAAGCCATTGCGGCCATGCTGCCGTCCTGCAACGGCGTTATGACTGTGGGCCGGGACTATATGGGTGAAACCCCCTGCGGTATGAAATTTACCACACTGGCCGGTGTGATGGGCGGAGGCGCCTCTTCGCCGGGGTTTGTGGGCCATTCCAAGTACAATATCATCCAGCGAAAGTTCCTCTTGGGAGACGGTGGTCTGCTGCGGATGGTTTGGATGCCCAAGGGTCTTAAAGAAGAATTCAAAGAGCGTCTCCAAAAACGGGGTGAGGAACTTGGCGTTCCGGGCTTGTATGATATGATTGCTGACGAGACCGTGGGCATCACAGAAGAAGAGATTTTGCCGTTCCTTGAAAAAGTCGGCCATCCGGCGCTTTCCATGGATCCGCTGATCTGATAACTGATAGAGACAAAGGTTTAAGGAGCGCCATAGGGCTGCTCCTTAAACCTGACACTTTAATATCAAAACTTGAAACTCGATCGATTAAAATAAGGAGAGGAGATAAAAATGGCATTAACCGGTATTCAGATTTTCAAACTCCTGCCGAAAACCAACTGTAAGGAATGTGGGGTTCCCACTTGCCTTGCTTTTGCCATGAACCTGGCATCCGGAAAGGCTGAACTCGATGCCTGTCCGTATGTATCCGACGAAGCGAGAGCGCAGCTTGCCGAGGCTTCGGCACCTCCCATCCGACCCGTTGCACTGGGGCAAGGTGTCAGAAAGACGAAAGCCGGCGGTGAAACCGTTATGTATCGTCATGAAAAGACCTTTTACAACCCGACGCCCGTCGGTGCGATGGTGGGGTCAGATATTGCCGAGTCCGATCTTGAAGCCAAATTGAAAATATGGAATGCGTTCCAGTTCGAGAGAGTCGGATTTAATCTCAGGCCCGAGCTGGTGGCCGTAAAAGATGTAAACGGCGATAAGGATGCCTTTGCGGCTGCGGCAAAAACCATTGCCGAAACATCGGAATTTAACCTGGTTTTGATGTCCGAAGATGCCGGCGTCATGGCGGCCGGAATCGAGGCCTGTAAATTCAAACGTCCTTTGATATATGCCGCAACTGAAAGCAATATTGACGCGTTTGGCGGACTCGCCAAAGAGAATGATTTGCCTTTGGCGGTCAAAGCCGATTCTGTTGAAGGGTTGATCCCCCTGACAACCAAGTTGATGGAAATGGGCCTAAAGGACCTGGTGATCGATTCCGGCGCCAGAGAGATCCGTCAGGCATTCCAGGACCATGTGGTTATACGTCGTGAAGCCCTCAAGTCTTTAAACAGGGCCCTGGGCTTTCCAACCATTACGTTCCCGTGCGAAATGGCGTCCAATTTGGATATGGAAACGATGATCGCCGCCATGTTTATTGCAAAATACGGCGGAATCACCATTTTATCCGATTTTGCCGGCGGGAGCCTTTTCTCTCTGCTGGTTGAACGGCTGAATATCTTTACCGATCCACAGCGGCCAATGACCGTTACAGAGGGAATCTACGAAATCGGTGATCCCGATGAAAATTCTCCGGTTTTGGTGACCACCAATTTTGCGTTGACTTACTTTATTGTATCCGGCGAAATTGAAGGGAGCAAGGTGCCGTCCTGGCTGCTGATCAAAGACTCCGAAGGGCTGTCCGTTCTAACTGCGTGGGCTGCCGGAAAATTTTCCGGCGACGATGTGGGAATGTTTGTCAAAAAGTGCGGCATCGCAGACAAGGTCAAGCATACGGAAGTGATTATCCCCGGTTACGCGGCCAGTATTGTCGGCGATATGGAAGAAGAATTGCCTGGCTGGACCATTACCGTGGGACCGAGAGAGGCCGCTCATATTCCGGCATTTCTCAAGTCAAAATAACGGCATAAAAAGCTTGTCGGGTGGCGTATATCCATCGTATTTAATGTATTAAGATCCGATGAGATATAGTGAAGGGGGCATGCCCCGAAAACATCAGGCGGTTGCCGATAAAGGAGGGAGGTCATATGTTACTTTTAGGTGAAAGTTTAAACGTCATTTCTACAAAGATCGGCAAGGCATTCAAGGAGCGTGATCCCAAGCCGATTCAGGAAGAAGCCCTTTTTCAGAAGGGGAAAGGGATGGATTTTATCGACATCAACCTCGGCCCTGCCAAAAAGGAGGGGCATGAGCTGATGCCATGGGTGGTTGAAGTGGTGCAGGAGGTGGTTGACGATATACCGCTGGTTTTGGACACATCCAATATTGATGCCATAGCGGCCGCCCTCAAGGTCTGTAAACTTACGCCCATTATCAATTCGATCATGTGTCGTCCGGAACGCTATGAAAAGATGATTCCTCTGGCTGCGGAATACAATGCCGATTTTGTCGCACTTCTGTGGGGTCCCGAGGGCCTGCCGCGGGATGAGAATGAACGTGCGGCCCTTAGCGTTGAGCTTCTGTATGCCGCCAATGAAGCCGGAATCCCCAATGAGAAGATCTGGGTGGACGGTATTGTAACTCCGGTGAACATCCAGCAGCCCCAGGCCATCAGCCTAATGGAATTTCAGGGGATGCTCCAGGATATCGCTCCCGGTGCCCGGAGCACCTGCGGGCTGTCGAATATATCCAATGGTCCCCCCGATCGTCTGCGGCCCATTCTTAACCAGACGTATATGGTCATGCTTCAGAAGTACGGTATGGAGTCGGTGATTGCCGACCCGTTGGACGATCAGCTGATTTCCATTGCCCGGGGCGAGCGCCAAGATATCGTGGACTTGATTTACGGGGTTATGGACGGCGACGAGCCGGATATGGACAGTCTTTCAAAAGAGATGCAGGATTATGCCAAAACGACCAATGTCATCCTTGGAAAGTCTCTCTACTCGGATTCATGGCTTGAACTCTAATTATTAATTTTACAAAGCACTTTAAAAAAGCCCCTCCTCTTTGGAGGGGCTTTTTTAGGTTTAAGATTGCCGATGGGAATAGACTTGAAAATAGATGACGTGTCTGATATTCTTAAGATGTTGATTGGTTATCCATTTTCAATGGTCGATGATATGGGGATCTGATGATACATCCAAAAGCCCTTGAAGTTAATATTGCCAGTTATTATGTCGACGTCACCGTTGATGAAAAATATTCAGTTCTTCAGGAGGTGATGTCCAAATATTACGGCATCATGGAAGGATTGAACACGTTCCTGAAAGAGCTTTCTCATCCGTATCGGAACTGGCAATTTATCGTTCAGGAAGCCAGGGTCTATTCCCTCGATTATTTTCATCTTCTCAAAAGCCATTCCAAAGGACCTGAAGCTGCAAGACTTTTTGTAGAAATTTTCACCCGAGCCATTGAATCGAAAAGCGATATTGAAGTCAGGGCCGATGCTGTGGATAATTTTCTCCTGTTCGTTCAGAAAATCATCAAGGAGTCCGGTGCCGACTTCAAGAGATTCAAACCGGCCATCGATGATTCATTTGATCGAATTCGGAATTATGAAAAAGAAGATTTCTTTTTGTTTGTCAAAAGTTTCTATCAGATACGAAAACTTGCTGAAGCGCTTTTAAGTTATTCATCCGAAATAACGGATGATTGTGAGTCCGTAAATTTACTTCTCATAAAATATTTTCATCGTATCTATAGCTACTGGCTCCAGGAAAGAGATCCTTGGTCCTGGTTCAAAGAAGAGGCCGGTGAAATCGACAGCCCGGACAAACTGGAAAAATTTTTTGAGAAGATATCTCATAACCAGATCGACCGGTATATCAGTGAACTTAAACGTGTTGCACAGTCCAAAAGCAGTGCTTCCCAAGATGTTTTAAAGGGGCTCGTAGCGCTTCCCGATTACAGCCAATTTGTCGAAGCATACCGAAAAATTCCCCAAAGCCTGCTGGATGAAAGTCCAAAAAATCATTTGGGCAATCAATGGAAACTTATTTTTCTTTTCCATATCATGAACATTTCCGGTTTGTCGTTGATCCATGAGGAAGCCTTAAGGGACATCAACAGAACATTGAGCTGGCTAATTGCCCATGAGAGTCTCCTGAATATCGAGGGCCTCATTCATAAAACCTTTTCCATATTAAAGACCCGAACCGGAAGATATCCCGCAACGGCATTGAACAGCATACTGAATATGGGGAAAGGTGTTTATAAAACCGATGACAGCGATCTTGTAAAATTATTCATCGATTACGTCATCGATCTGGGCTTTCAGTCGCCGATGATCGGCGGTGTCGGAAACGACTGGCAAATAAAGGCCAATCCCGCCCACATTCTCAATATCAGGACATGGCTTGAACTTATTGAACTGAACCCCATCTGGTCCACCCGGCTTATTTCCTACCTGATCATCCATATTTCTATTTGCGGTGTATTTATTAAGGACATCGACCTGTTTCCCCGGGATGTTACCCAATTGTTGAACAGCCGTATCGAACCTGTCTATAATCTGGCCAAACAACTCTGCAGGCTTTTTCCGGTGTACTTCAACGATATCGGCGCCGAGGGGAATCTGAGGGAGATATCCACAAGGATCGATGAAATATCCCATCGAAGAGATCCGCTGATACATTTTTTAAGGAAACAGAGCCATGTGGAAAGCAGCAACCGGATTATCGATTTTATGAAGGCAACCCTTAAATTCTGGGAAACCAAAGAAAAAGAAATTCTGGAAGCCTTTGTTCCACCGAATATTTACACGGCAATCGAAATAGAGAGCCCCTTTGTGGAGGGTGTTCACAAGGTAATTTCGCAGTTTAAAGAAAAAGGGATACCCTTGCCGGAAGGTCTTCTCAAACTGAGAGACGACGAAATGAAGTCTATTGTCCAAGGGGTTTCAGGCGCATCAGAGCGAGATATAGAGCGGGTGGAAATTGCCATCGCCTTATATAAACTTTTAGATCAGAAATACAATCTCGATTTTATTGAGATGGACAAGTATATTGACCAACTCCAGGCCGAAGCCTTCCCGGATTTGAATCGGCTGCGGGATGCCTTCAAAGAGCCTGATTTAAATAAAAAAATATACAAACTCCTCGACTATCTGGAAGCGCTGAAAAAAATAATACTTTCCGAACAGCCCTACGAAATCAAGGAGGACATTTATAAGAAACGGCACATTACCATAGACATCCCTTCCATGTACGGCAGTTACCGCGAAAAGAAATTTGACTGCCTCGGGCTCGCATTTCGAATAAAATCTCTGGTGAATGTGCTTTTTGAGGAGTTGGTGGATAAAATTGATCTAAGTCTCATTACAAAAGCCACTTTTTACCAGATTTACAACCGGTTGAGTTTGTTTTACAAAGCATTGAAACTCGACGGAATCCCGTCGGTGGAAATCGAGCGCCAGCTGGACATGTTGGCCCAATCCCTTGAAGCCAGAGAACTTACGTTTACACAGTATCTTGACATCTTTAAGGGGTTTGCCCTGGCTGTAAGGAACATCATCAACGATTATTTTAACAACATTCATGGGGAAAACCTGAGTCATATTCTATCTCAGATACCTGTGGCGGAGATCCTTCCGAAATACCTCCCGGTGAGCGGTACCATCGATGGCGAAAAGCTGAAACACAGGGTTTCTGAAATATTTTTCCGGGAACGCATCGCGTTTTCATTGGGGCTCCAGCAGCTGGATCTGTTCTTAAGCCGAATTTTGAACACCCTCTTTCAGCAGTCGAATAAACTCCCCAAGGACAAACTGCATCAGCTGCTTCTTTACGATCCTAAACGGGCCATGACGTCTATGAATAAAATTCCCAAGATGGTTTCCGGAATTATTTATCTGGGGAGTAAGGGATTGAATCTCGTTAAACTGAAAAAATTCGGAATGCCGGTACCTCCCGGTTTTATTATAACAACCGAGGCGTTTCGCTGTAGAGAGATCATAGACGGTTATCCTCCGGCAGAACAAAACTTCAAAGAAAAGATTTTGCAGCAGATATCCAACATCGAAAAGATAACCGCCAAAAACTTTGGTGATCCCGAAAACCCCTTGCTCTTTTCGGTGCGGAGCGGATCTGCCATTTCACAACCCGGAATGATGGATACGTTTCTGAATGTCGGGATGAATGAGGAGATTGCAACCGGCCTTGAGAAACGGACCGGTAATGCCTGGTTTGCTTGGGATAGCTATCGCCGGTTTCTGCAATGTTACGGCATGGCTTCAGGACTGGAAAGAGATGACTTCGATGCCATCATCAGTGAGCTCAAACGAAGGGCCGGCGTCCGGTTTAAACGGGAGCTCACCGGCATGCAGATGCGGAAGGTGGCGATGACCTACAAAAAAATGATCCTCAACGCCAGGATTAATGTCATCGACGACCCTTTTGAACAGCTTTATTTTACGATTAAAAAAGTCTTCGGTTCCTGGGAGGGCGCCAAGGCGAGAACCTACCGTAAGATTATGGGGATATCCAATGACTGGGGGACGGCCGCTACCGTACAGGAAATGGTTTTCGGGAACATTTCCCAGCAATCGGGAACCGGCGTCTTCTTTACCCATAATCCCAGATGGTCGGAGGACAGCCTGAGGCTTTGGGGTGATTTTACCATCGGAAATCAAGGTGAGGATGTGGCGTCGGGTCTTGTCACGACACTTCCCATATCGATTATACAGCAGGATATCGAATTGAGGGAAACCGATATCACCCTTGAAAGCCATTTCCCCGAGATTTTCAAGGCATTGAAAGAATTGGCCAATGAGTTGATCCACATCAGGGGATGGAGTCCTCAGGAGATGGAGTTTACCTTTGAAAGCCCTCGTGTTGAAGATCTGTACCTGATGCAAACCCGGGACATGACCATCCGTGAACGGAAGAAAGCTTTAACCTTTGACCTTGACGATATCACGGAAGATAAATTGTTGGGGCATGGTATCGGTGTCAGCGGCGGAGCGATGAGTGGACGGATTGTTTTTGACCTTGAAGAGATCGACCAATGGAGAACCGCAGAGCCTGAAACGTTTTTGATTCTTGCAAGGGGCGATACCGTTCCGGATGATATTCGGGAGATCTATGCCGCCGACGGCCTCCTTACGGCCCGCGGCGGGGTAACGTCCCATGCTGCTGTCGTGGCGTATCGGCTCGGGAAAACCTGCATTGTGGGATGCGGAAACCTCATCTGCAACGAAAAGGAAAAAAGCTGTCGATTCAACGAGGCGTACTTTAAATCCGGAGACTATTTAAGTATTGACGGCAGGGAAGGATCGATTTATCGGGGTTTGATAAAGGGTCAAGAATTATAGGAATCGAAAATAACCAGCCCGGAGAGGGGAGAGAACGAATATGCAAACCGGAAACAGTGATGGATTTAAGCTTGGAATAAACGGGTTTGGCAGGATCGGTAAGCTTACACTCTGGCACCATGTGGCGCGGAAATATTTTAGTGAAATTATCGTCAATATCGGTCGAAAGGTCGGCACGTCCCTGGAAGACATTGCCCACTATACCGAAAGGGATTCAACCTATGGGTCGCTCCATGGGTTCCTGTACGGCCAAGCGTCAGAACCGCTCATCGAAGATCTGGATGAACAAAACGGCACCATGAACATCGATGGGGTCACGGTTCGCTTTTTAAGGACGTCCAGAAATCCGGCCGAGTTGAACTGGAAAAAACATGGTGTAAAACTGGTTGTCGATACTGCTGGAAATTTTCTTGATCCCACACTTCCTCCGGATCATCCCAAGGGGTCTTTGCGCGGCCATCTTGAGGCCGGCGCCGAAAAAGTTATCGTTTCCGCACCGTTTAAGATCAAGAATAAAGGGATGCCGATGCCGGATGATGTTGTTACCTCGGTAATGGGTATCAATGATAATGTCTACGATCCAAGGCGCCATAAAATCATCTCCAATGCATCCTGCACCACCACCTGTCTGGCGCATATGATAAAACCGCTTCTCAATGCTTTCGGTCCTAAAAAAATTCTGTCGGCGTCCATGGCAACGGTTCATGCAGCAACCGGATCGCAGCAGGTTTTGGACAGGTTGCCAAAAACAGGGGACGTCGATCTCAGGAAAAACAGAAGCATTATGAATAACATTATCCTTACCACCACCGGTGCCGCCAATGCGTTGAGACTGGTTATTCCGGAAATGAAGGATATTGGATTCATCGCGGAATCGGTCAGAGTTCCCATCTCAACAGGGTCTCTGATTATACTGGTGCTGAACCTGCAAGAAGAGCTTTCCGGCGAGCCCATCAGCAGAGAATTGCTCAATGCGGTATACCGGGAGGCTGCATCCGACGACCCCAAGGG
>JAQYVT010000116.1 GCA_030145345.1 Desulfobacterales bacterium | reverse complement strand
CCATTTTTTCCAGAGAAAGCATAAAAAGCTCTTCGGTCTGTGCACCCTGGGCAATCAGGACATCATTTGCATATGTTTGGGGAACAGATTGGGCTGAATATTGGGCGGCAAGTTCAGGATTGGCTTGGATGTCGATGATTTCCAGAGAAACTAAATCGGGTTTTTCAACAGCCGCCTTTAAGGCGTTCAGCGCCTGCTGAGGGCAATACGGGCAACTGGCGCTGACAAACACCTTGATATTCCTTGGGGTGTCTATACGTTTTATGACCTGAAGTGATTGTTCGTTGAGATTACTCTTCTGAAGACCGATGAGGATGACCGCTTCCAGAAAAATACGCCCTTCTTCACCGAGGGGTGCTCCCAGCCACCGGATATTGTATCGGTCCGGATCGAAAACCAGAGTGGGCGAATATTCAACGTTCCATTTTTTTGCGGATTCATGATTTAAATTAAATTCGCGCAATACAATTTTATCGGTGAGCTCCCGAAAAAAACGAATGGCCTGCCTGGCGGCATCGGTGAATACATCATTTTGGCCGGGCTGAGCGTACAAAAAAATAGGAATTTCTGCTTTAATTGCGCCCAAAATTCTTTCGATCTCTTTTTGGGCTTCCAGTGCCTGAATGTCTTCCTGTTGATCCATCGTTTATTATCCTTTATTTTATGAAACCTAAATTGAGCGATTGTCGAGTTTGCCGAAGATGCAAGGCATGAGACATGAAGCCGTAGTTTACTACTGCAAATGTCTCATAACACAGCAGATTCGGCAAACTCGGCAAGCCCGAAGGGTTTCAAATGGTGACAATTTTTTGCTTGAATTAGTCCACCGATTAGGTAAGACTCATTAGCGTCTTTCACAATGTATATTTATTTATAATTATTAATTTTTTATGGCCCTGTCACTATTTGAAACGCTTAGTTTAGGTGAAATCAATCTCTGAACACAAGCTTCCCGCCGAGAAATCCAGCGGTAACAGCCGCACCAAGCATAACAATGTTAACAAAAAGAAAGGCGACTAAATGGGTGGAAGTCAGTGTTAACACGCCGGGGTCAACAATAGACCATATGACCAATATCATTGCCGTTAATGATACCACACCCCCACAAATCATCTTTGTCAGAAACAGGGTTGTCAGGACGCCCTTATATTTTTTTTGCCACACAATAACCCCTGAAAAAAGTACCAGCGGCATGGCAAAGACAACACATATGAGGTTATAAAATGCGGCCTGACTTAAGCCGGTGAACTTGAAAATGACAGCTAAAAAGATAAAAAGAACGGAAACGGGAAGTAAGCCGTTGGGGATATGGACCGAAATCGGATGGACATGATGCTTGATCATCAGTTGATAAATTCGGTCATGTTTCGACGAAGGGTCAAGCGTTGTTCCTGGAGCATCTGCGACTTTTGCTCGAGTTTCAGGTTCTAAGGGGTCTATTTTTGTTTTTGATTTTTTTTCACCATTTTCTTCAGCAACAATTTCAACAAACTTACTTCGATCAGCGCCACAAACCGGGCATATTTCAGGCGGCTCCTCCCCTTCATGAATGTAGCCGCAGACCGTACATCGCCACTTTTTCACATTACCTCCTTTTCATATTCCCGTTCAGAACCACCGCCACAGGGTATCCATTCAAACTCTATTTTCCATTATTCCATTTCCAAGGTAAAAGCTTTGGCGTCAATATTCATCTATATTTTTTGAGTATTCTTATAATTTCAACAGATTAAATCACCGTTCTTCTAAGGGCACAAAGGTACACTCTTCAGGACCGCAGTACTCGCCGATATACTCAGAGTCGGGACGATACAGCACCGGTTTTGCCTCAGCACCGCCAAACTGCTCTTCAATAACATGGGCAGCCCATCCGGAGATTCTGGCGATGGCAAAGATGGGCGTAAAGAGATCTACCGGTATCCCCATATAGTAATACAAAGATGCGCTGTAAAAATCGACATTAACAAAAATATCTCTTCCTTTTCTCTGTTTAAAGGCTTCCTTACCCTTTTTCTCAAGAATTTTGGACATTTCGTACCACTTAGGCTCTCCGGTACGCACGCCCATTTTTTGGGACATGGGTGCGAGGATATGCGCTCTCGGATCATCGATTTTGTACACGGCATGGCCCAGTCCCATGATGATTCCACCGGTGTCGAGCAAATTGTTCACATACCCTTCAACCTTGTCAACAGAGCCGATTCGAAGGAGCATCTCCATAACCCGCGTATTTGCACCACCATGCAATTCACCGGATAAGGAACCGACGCCGGCAGCAACAGCCGAATACATGTGGGCCCTTGTTGATGCCACCTGTCTCGCCGAAAATGTTGAAGCGTTAAAAGAATGTTCTGCATGGAGTACCAGGCAGGTATCAAAAAAGCCGGCAAGTTCATCGTCCGGAATTTTTCCATTGAGCATATACAGAAAGTTGGCTGCATGGCTCAACGCCGGATCCGGATCAATGGGTTTATTATTGTTCCGAATGCGGTCCCAAGCCGCAACAATGGTTGGGAATTTTGCGATCAGCTTTATGCCCATGCGAAATGCCGCTTCGGGAGAATGTTCTCTGGTGTCAGGATCATGGTGTGCCAGTAAGGCAGTCGCTGCCTGAAGGACATCCATGGGAAGGGCATCTTTGGGTATGGTTTCAAGGGCCGCGATGAGTCCAGGCGGGACTGACCGTTCCGATACAAGCTGTTTCTTGAAGTTTTCAAGTTCTGTTTTTTGAGGCAGTCTTGCATAAAGCAACAGATATGAAACCTCCTCAAATGATACTTTTCCGGCCAAATCTTGAACAAGATACCCTCTGTAGATCAATCTTCCGGCAGTACCATCAACATCACCCACCCGGGTCGTAGCCACTTTAAAACCGCGCAAGCCGGTATTTAATATAGGTTGACATGCTTCCATAATTCACCTCCGGTTCTATTTTTTTAAAGTTTTCGCGCGGAGCTATAAACAGATTGTTTTAACTTACAGCTTAATCATATGTATAATAATCAATTTTCGTGCCAGGTTTAGGTCCCCATCCAAAATTTCACCATGACATTTCCCGGGATTTCACCACAACCAGTTGATTGCGGAGTGACCGGCGTCCGTGTTATTTAGAGTTCAATGATTCTGAAGACCTAGTGAATTGTCGGCTTTCGTCCGGATTCTTGCATAACGATAAAGCGAAGCATTGAGTAAAATGTATCATTGATGGTGATTTATGATACATATATGTCTCATAAATCACCCGTTTCGCAGTTATGAAATCTCGGTTTTAAAAGAAACGTTTATCTTGAAATCCGTTATAGACCACCCATGAAAGGACTGATTGTTTACATAAAATATATCCCAGGTGGATGGAGGCTTCTTTTGAGTTGTTTTATAGGTTCATTTTCCAACCTGTGAACAACCCTCGGCCTAACCAAATCTTTCATCAGGTGGCGCATCGTGATGCGATCATTCAGCTTTTCAAAGAAGTTTTTCATGCGGTTCCGCTGGTCTAATGCGGATATTTTTTCCATAACCTTTTCGAAAAACCCGGTGGATTTGATCATTTCATGCAGAAGTCTGTCATAATCCTGGATGGAAAAAGCCCGGTCTTTGAGATGGTCTCTTTTAAGTCGCTTTTTTAAAGGTTTCGAATCAACGATAAAGCTTGGAACTCCGAAGAGATCATAAGAAGATAAAGCCTGTTCCATCAAACTCATTCTCCTAAGCTTTTTTAAAGCACGGTTTCTCTGGTCCGAGACGACAATCGGATTCTCAAGGCATGGGAACGCAGAAAAAATCGGATTCCGGGTCAGTTCCGGAATAAGACCTTTTATCTGCTGATATTCCGGAAAAAGCACACAGTTTAGCGGCTTTGAGCCATGAACACGGCATCGCTTCTCCATAAGGAAAAAGCAGGGTTTTTTTAGCTTTAATAATAATTTTTTATAGCGGAGATCGAACTCACAGTTCATCAGTCCCAGGCGGCAGTGTTGAGAAAAAAGTCGGGAAACCGGTATATTCAGAACTTGGCTAAGCTTGATTAAGTCAAAGAGGGTTAATTCAACAATGACGTCAGCCATCCAGCACCCGGGTGCGCTGCAATCGTTGGGGCAGCGGAGATTGAATTCCAAATCTGAAAGATCCGCCTGGTGTTGGAAGTAGTCATCCAGCATGGTCCGGAGTTGCGTTTTCTGAACATTCGGGACAAAGCCCTTTAAACTCAAGGTTGTGGCCGATGATTTCAAAAACAGTTGCCCCGTAAAGTTCGTTTTCAAGTTGATTCAGGGGTGCAATCGGTGCATCATCCACCCGGTCACAGGATACACAGCGAATATGGTAATGCTTGTTCGTGTCCCAGTCGAAGCGTTTCAAAGAACCGCTGAGTTCCAGTTTTTGGATTTCACCCATCTGGACAAGTACTTCCAGATTTCGGTAAACCGTCCCAAGACTGATCCGGGGAAGACGATGGCGAACCATTCTATAAACTTCATCAGCACTCGGATGGGTATGTTGCTTTCGCAGCGCTTCAAGAATTACTTTGCGCTGCTTGGTCATCCGAATGTTTTTTTTTTGCAGCAAGTTTTTACCTCAACACGACAAATTTGAACTCCAGTCCTCCAATATTTCCTAAGCTGAAAAGACATTTGTGTCAAGTATGAAATGGCGTATCCGGATGTCGACCAAAGGTTTTAATCACAAGTTTCGGTATGAATATTGCAAAATTAAAAACTTTATTTTATACTATCCCAAAACACTTCGAGCAACAGACCGACTTATGATTGAAATTCGCACCCGAAAAGGCTACGATATCAATATCGTCGGCATGCCTTCTCATAATCTTGAAACACTGGAGAAGCCGGCGAGCGTTGCGCTTTTGCCGGAAAGAATCCCCTTTGTTAAACCCCGCCTGAAGGTCAAAGTCGATGATCCGGTTAAGGTGGGTTCCCCTGTTTTTGAAGACAAGCGAAATTCTCAACTCGTATTTCTATCACCGGGCGGCGGCAGAATCGCCAAAATCGATTACGGTCCCCGCCGAGTCATAAAAGAGATCGTCATAGCGTTGGATCAGGATGAGGGCTACGAAACATTTCCCCTTATCAGCGAAGCCCAGCTTGAAGGCATGGAAAGAAAAAAGCTGGTTAAAACGATAATGACAGGCGGGCTGTGGCCCCTGTTCAGAGAGCTCCCTTTTCGAGATATTCCAAGCCCGGACGTCGTCCCACCATCGATCATTGTCAGTCTCAATTCCAGAGAACCTTTTCAACCCGTTCCGGAAGTTTATTTAAACGACAAAGTAGATCTGTTTGAATTCGGCATAAAAATTCTAAACCAATTGACCGAAACGCTTTTTATCAGTTCATCTCCGGGCAATAATTTTGTTCCGAACCGGTTAAACACCCATGTGACCCATACCTGCGAAGGTGTTTATCCGGCAGATGATCCGGGTGTATTGCTCTATCATATCAAAAAAAATCCGGATGAAAACCGGTCCTGGTATATCAACGGACAGGATGTACTTCTTTTGGCGATGCTCTTTAAGACCGGAAAATACCCAGTGGATCGGACGGTGGTTTTAGGCGGATCCCTCGCCAAAGAAAAAAAGCATTTTCAGACCCGAATGGGGGTTCCTTTGAACCATATCACAAAGGGACGTGCAGACGATAACGGAACAGCCAGATATGTTGTCGGGGGAATTTTCAAGGGTTATTCCGAGCCGGAAGATTCATATATGGGGTTTTATGAAACCTCTCTGCTGTTGATTCCCGAAGGCGATGAAAAAGAGTTTTTGGGGTTTGCCAGACCCGGGTATAAAAAACCCAGCCGGTCCAAGGCCTTTTTATCTGTTTTTAATCCTTCAGCATTGCCTTTGGACTGCAATCGGCATGGTGAAGATCGAGCTTGTGTGAATTGCGGATTCTGCGCAGAGGTTTGTCCGGTAGATATTCTGCCTCAATTTACGTATAAATCCATTATAGCGGATGAAATTGAGGAAGCCCTTGGTCACGGTTTGCTGGATTGTGTGGAATGCGGTCTTTGCACCTATGTGTGCCCGTCGAAAGTGGAACTGAGCGAGGTCCTGAAAAATACCAAAAAAGCATACTATCTGGAACAGTTATAGCGATGAGATCCCTTAAAGATTTTTTCGAATCCCACAGAGAACACTTTTCCGAAGGCGGAAGATTCGAAAAACTCCATCCTTTTTTCGATGCGGTGGAGACGCTTTTCTTTATCCCCGGTATTGTTACGAAAACCGAACCCCACGTGCGTGACAGCCTGGATCTAAAACGCTTCATGAGCTTGGTTATCGTGGCGCTGATTCCGCCGCTTTTTTTCGGCATCTATAATACCGGTTATCAGTCGAATCTGGCCTCCGGGCTTCCTGTGACGTTCATGGCCGTTTCCCTTAAAGGACTTCGAATTGTACTCCCGATAATTATTGTTTCTTATGCGGTCGGGTTGGCCTGGGAAACGTTGTTTGCATCCATTCGAAAACACAGCATCAGCGAGGGATTTCTGGTTACCGGTCTGTTATTTCCCTTGACACTCCCGCCGACGATTCCCCTCTGGCAGGTTGCCCTGGGCATTTCTTTTGGGGTGATCTTTGGCAAGGAGATATTTGGCGGTACGGGAAGGAATTTTTTGAATCCCGCATTGACCGGACGGGCGTTTTTATTTTTTTCCTATCCCATGAAAATGAGCGGAGACGCCGTATGGACGGTGGTCAGCGGTGTCAATAACCAGGCTGTGGATACATTTTCCGGGGCCACACCGCTTGTGGTTTCCGCAGTTCAAGGGAGTGCCGACGTTATAGAATCTTTACTGGTAAACGCCGGGTTTACGCTTCCCAAGCTTTTTTACGGATTATATCCCGGAAGCATCGGCGGGACCTCGGCACTTATGTGCCTGTTGGGCGCCCTCTTGCTGATTTTTACGGGCATCGCCAGTTACAGAATCATATTCGGCGGCATTTTGGGGGTGCTGTTTGCAGCATTTCCCGGATATATCATTGGACTGATTTACGGAGGGTCTTCCATACCGATGTTTGCGCTGAATCCGTTTTACCACCTGGTAATGGGGGGATCTGCCTTTGGAATCACGTATATGGCTACTGATCCGGTTTCAGGGCCGGGAATGAACATTTCAAGATGGATTTACGGCTTTTTCATTGGTGCGTTGACGGTTATGATACGCATTTTCAATCCGGCATTTCCCGAGGGGATCATGCTGGCCATTCTTTTTATGAACCTGTTTTCGCCGCTGTTGGATCATTTTGCAATTCAATTCAGGCTGAAAAAAAGGGTGCCGAATGTCTAAGTACATCAAATCCGTTTTATTTGCGGCAGTATTGAGCCTGGTTTGCGGCGGTCTGCTGACCCTGGCATCCACCGGTTTGAGAGACTATCAGCTTAAGAATATGGAACTTGATATGAATAAGAACATATTAAAATCCGTTGGTCTGTTGGAGGATCAAAAATCTTATTCCACAGCGGCCGTCGCACAACTCTATTCGGACCATATCAGGAAGATGTGGGTGGATGACGAAGGAAAAGTTGTTCCGGAAAAAAAAGGTGGAATTGATCTGCCGGTGTATCTTTTTTTACAACAGGAAAACGTAAACGCATACATTATACCCATTCAATCCAGGGGGCTGTGGGGAAAAATAGCCGGATATCTGGCGATAAAAAATGACGGGGCCACCATTTCGGGGTTTACCGTTTACAGTCACCAGGAAACCCCCGGTCTCGGCGGAGAAATAGAGAAAAAATGGTTCCAGAAAAATTTTGAGGGCAAAACTATTCTGGATGACCAGGGCGATTTCGTTTCGGTTGCCATTGCCAAAGGAACGGTCAAAGGACAGATACCGAAAGGCCGTCAAAAAAATTACGTCGACGGCATCAGCGGCGCCACCATGACCGGAAAATTTTTATCTGCCGGCTTAAAGGAGACGCTGAACAAATATGAGCCCCTTTCTAAAAGATTCAGAATGAATGAAATCAAATGAAAGTAACAAAAACCAAAGCCTTTCGAATATTTTTTACGCCCATCTGGGAGAGCAATCCGATTTCCGGACAAATCCTGGGAATATGTTCTGCTCTGGCGGTCACCGTTCAGCTAAAAACCGCCATTGTCATGAGCCTGGCCCTGACCTTTGTTCTGGCCTGTTCAAATCTGTTGATTTCTTTGATGCGCAAGTTGATTCCCAGAAATATCCGCATAATCGTTGAACTCACCGTCATCGCAACATTGGTAATTTTTGCGGATCAGGTTCTCAAAGCGTTCCTGTATGACATCAGCAAGCAACTCTCCATATTCGTAGGACTGATTATTACCAACTGCATTATCCTGGGAAGGGCCGAAACATACGCTTTGGGGAATCCCCCGTTTCATTCCCTGTTGGACGGTATCGGGAACGGTCTCGGATACAGCCAGATCCTCATAACGGTGGGGGTGCTTCGGGAGTTTTTGGGTGCCGGAAAATTTTTTGGATTTCAGGTGATACCCGATGCCTTTTATGCCGCAGGATACGAAAATATGGGGCTTATGGTTCTGGCGCCGGGCGCGTTTATTGCCATCGGCCTGATCGTGTGGCTTCAAAAGACGGTTTCAAAAGAATAACTTATGGAAAATCTTGTCAGCATATTTTTAGATTCCGTTTTTGTCGGCAATATCCTTTTGGCGTATTTTCTGGGGATGTGTTCTTTTCTTGCCATTTCCAGAAAAATGGAAACCGCCATAGGACTCGGTTTGGCGGTGACGTTTGTGCTTTCCATTACAACACCGCTAAACTGGCTCGTTTATCACTATCTGCTGGCGCCCGGGGCCCTTGCATGGGCGGGTTTTCCGGGAATTGATCTTAGCTTTTTAAAATTTATAATCTTTATCGCCGTTATTGCGGCCATTGTTCAGGCGCTGGAAATGGTTATCGACAGGTATTTACCCCCTTTATACATGGCGCTGGGCGTCTTTCTTCCCCTGATTGCTGTGAATTGTGCCATTTTAGGAGCGTCTTTGTTCATGGTGGAGCGGAATTATAATTTTATAGAATCTGTTGTGTACGGCGCAAGTTCAGGTTTTGGATGGATGCTTGCCATTATAACCATGGCAGGGATTCGAAAAAAACTCAGATATGCCGATGTTCCCAAGGGGCTTGAAAATTTTGGAATCAGTATGATTATCACCGGCCTCATGGCCATGGCGTTTATGTTGTTTTCGGGGATTACGCTTTAACGTGGTCATGGGTCATAGGTGATAGGTCATGGGTTATGGGTATGACGTTTAACCGTGGATTTTAAAGGAATGATCATTGATTTACCTCGTTAGCCTGACAGTTTTTTCTGCAATCATCTTCATCCTTGTGGGGCTCCTTTTGTTGGTGGAAGCCAAAGTCGTTAAAAAGGACGCCTGTGATATTGTTATCAATGATGACGCGGAAAAAAGCTTAACGGTGCCCGGCGGCATCACACTTTTATCTGCCCTTGCCGCCAATGAGATTTATATTCCATCGGCCTGTGGCGGCGGAGGGTCGTGCGGGACATGCAAGTGCGTGGTAGAAGACGGTGGAAGAGGTATTCTGCCCACCGAACTTGCCCATCTGACCCGGCGGGAAAAAAAGGAAAACGTTCGGCTGTCCTGTCAGCTCAAGGTCAAAGAAAATATGAAGATTCGGCTGCCGGAAGAAATCTTCAATGTCAAAAAATACGGCGCTACCGTGGTTTCAAACGACAATGTTGCGACATTTATCAAGGAACTGGTACTGAAACTCGATCCCGGCGAAGCACTTGAATTTAAGGCCGGGGCCTATATACAGATTGATATCCCGGAGTATGAGTTTTCGTTTTCAGAATTCAGGGCCAGGGTGGCCGAACGGTTCAGGCCCGACTGGGATGCCTTCAACCTCTGGGGGTTGCGGTCAAAGACAGAAGAGTCGATTTTCAGGGCCTATTCCGTGGCAAATCCTCCCAGTGAAAAAGACATTTTGGAATTTACCATCCGGATCGCCACCCCGCCCCCACGAGTATCAGAAGCGCCCCCCGGCAAAGGATCCTCTTATATTTTCAATTTGAAACCCGGCGACCGGGTGACATTAAGCGGTCCTTATGGAGATTTTTTTGCCAAGGAAACCCAAAGGGAAATGTGTTTCGTCGGCGGCGGCGCCGGAATGGCGCCCCTAAGGTCTCATATTTTTCATCAACTCGACACATTGAAAACAAAACGGAAAATAACGTTTTGGTACGGGGCCCGATCAAAGCTGGAGCTGTTTTTCGAAAAAGAATTCAGGGACTTGGAAAAAAAATATGAAAATTTCTCATTTCACGTGGCATTATCCCAGCCCAAAGAAGCGGATGAATGGGAAGGTATGACCGGATACATCCACCAGTGTCTGCATGACAATTATCTGGTCACACATGAAGACCCCACCGAAATTGAATATTATCTCTGCGGCCCGCCCCTAATGATCGATGCCATTGAAGATATGGTGGACAATCTCGGGGT
>JAQYVT010000012.1 GCA_030145345.1 Desulfobacterales bacterium | reverse complement strand
TTATGCTGGACGATGACAAACAGAAAAGCGAATATAATACTGTTGCCTGCAGAAACCAATATCAGATCTGGCAGTGATGATGATCGAACGTACTATTGATAATGGCTTTACATCCGGAAACGTTTTGTTTGATAGCGGGTATGCTTGGCCGGCGATGATCAAAAAAGTACGTGCTATCAAAGATGATCTACCTGTCATTTGTCGGCTCAAGGAAAATCCGAGCAAATATAACTATCGCGGCAAACGCTATCGGTTCTCTGAGCTTTACCAAAAGGTTAAATCTCAGCTTAAAAAGATAACAAAACAGGTCTTGTGCTAAAACGAGTAACCGTAAAACTACCCGATTGTGATCAAGAATCTGTTATCGTGTTTGCCAAGGGATATCGTGAACCCAAAAAAGAAAACCCCAAAGAAAAAAAGAAAACCAAAGCGTCCAAAGGGGATGCTTTTCTATCGACCGATACCCGTCTGCATGCTTCATCTATCATCAAGAAGTATATTAAACGCTGACCCGTAGAGGACTGCTTCAAAGAATTCAACCAACTGCTTGGTCTTGGCAAAGGTCAAAGCAATAGTTTTAACGCTCAGGTGTTTTCGACTACCGCCAGCTTTATGCGCTACAGTTTGATCAGTTACTTAAATGAAACCGAACGTCACTCAACATTGGGTAGAGGGTGCGAAACTTGAGTAATCAGTTTCTAAAGCCACCGCCGTCTGTTAAAATAAACAACCGCTCCTTTTTTGCACATAAAACTGTGCGCGTCGCACAAAAAAATGTGCATGAAAGTTACCTTATAATTTTTATTCACAACGATATCAGAGGTTTAGTTTCTGGTATGCTTGTTGCATTTAAACAGGATTTGATTTAAGCGTGTAGGAAGTTAGGCGTCAGGGGCGGGGATCAGCGGTCAGCGGTCAGCGGTCAGGGGTCGGGAGCCAGGGAGCCAGGGAGCTGATCAAAAAAATCCGGGCAAAACGGGGGTCACCCACGGCGGATGATCCAATAGTTGATCGCTTTGAAGCCTGCGGCGACTTCGGTCTTGCCGAAGCAATTCCACCCGCTCTTCAGATACTGATTGAGGGGTGAATTCAAGCTGAAAGTGAACCACGAATAACTTTGTAAAAGGAAATCAAGAATGTGTGAAGAAGCCGAAGCGGCGAAAAATGATACCTCAATGGAAGAAAAACACAACCATAGAGGAAAGTCCACAGAAGACCGTTTGGACAAGGAGCTGATATTGAATGCACTGAATATTCAGGCCGGACAAACCGTCCTCGATGCGGGTTGCGGCAATGGATATATGTCCAAGGTGTTTTCAAATGCGGTCACCCAATCCGGGAAAGTGTATTCACTGGACCCCGATAAATACGTTATAGATGCTCTCAAAAAAGAAATTCTGGGAACCAATATCGAGGCGATGGAAGGCGATATAACGACGCAGACCCCCTTCGAACCGGCATCTGTGGACCTTATTTATGTATCGGCAGTGATTCACGGGTTTTCCAAAGAGCAAATGCAGAACTTTTTACAGGAAGTCAAACGCCTTCTCAAACCGACTGCGCTGTTGGCAATTGTTGAAATAGAAAAGAAAGAGACCCCATTCGGGCCGCCCTTGAAAATAAGGTTTTCTCCCGACGAGCTAAAGGACATAATTCCCTTGGCCCCCATGAATACCATACCAGTGGGTGAGCACTTTTATATGCAGATTTTTGAAAATAAACCCTAATGTTGCAGACGTCGCGGGTGCTGCCCCGGTGAAATAAAGTTCGCATTTCACAGGGCAGGAGTTGCAGCACCATCGGCTTGTCCGCCTCCGGCGGGCTTTCCCATTGGGCAAATAACATGGCCAATACGTTTGGGCCGACGTCTGACAATCCGTCTTGCAATACTTGATTTGGGCGGGTTACATCGTATATTCGGCTTTTCGAACGTAGGTCTTGACTTTGTCCACATACCCCTGGATATCGCATTTGCGTTCCAACCCCGACGCCATCATACAGCGTATTTTTCCGTAAATCGCCCGCTCGGGCCAGGCACGATCATGCATGCCGTAAATCCATGCAACGCCGGCATAGGAATTCGAATCGCGGCCGTCCAGAAAATATTTATTATTAATTTCCAAGGTGGTGCGGAACGCTGCTTCCGGTGAGGACGACCACTCCAATATTTTTTTGCCCCAGTACATGCGCATGTAGTTGTGCATGAATCCGGTGTACTTCATCTCCTCCATGGCAGCGTTCCAATAGGGATCATGGGTCTTGGCATTCTCCAATTTTCGGCGGCTATAGGTATACGTTCGCCGGTCTTTTCGATGCTCCGACAGTGTGCGCCGGGCCCAATCCGGCAGGCACTGATAGCTATCGTATTGGGTATTGTAATAAACAAAATTGGCTGCCAGTTCACGGCGCACAATCAGTTCTTCTAAAAAAGCATCTTTAGCGGGTTCCATCGGCCGATCTGCTTTCTTGATTTGCAGGGCCAGATACAGGGGTGAAATCTGACCGAAATGCAAGTACATGCTCATGTGGGAGATGTCGTCGGTCTGGGGCTGGTTATGATTTCTTTGATACCGGGTCAATCTTGACCGAATAAAGTCATCAAAGAGTTTTTTTGCCCGGGAAGTTCCGCCCGTGTAGAATTGAGATACAGCAATAACTTTTCGATCAATTTGCATGCCGGCTAAAATATCCGCCGGCCGTTTCAAATCAAGACCATCAAGGGAAATATTCACGGTGGAATTTTGAACCTTGATCGGCTTCAATTCGATCAGATAATCGTCAAGATGCTTTTGTATCTTGGGCCGAATGGTTCGGGCGGCATATTCGGCTTTTTTAGAGACCACCGCCAGGGGAACGATCACATCGGATTCCACCTGTACAACGCGGCAATCCGCCTTGCGGGCCACCTGATCCCGCCAGATTCTTTGGTGCTTGAGATAGCCGCAATCGCAGACGATCATCGCGGCGTTTTGACCCAATTCCAAGGCCACATCCGGCGGCGATCCCCGACGAACCGCCATTTTGATACCACGCTTTGCAAGCAACGTTCGAGTTTCTGTTAAACCCTCCAACAAAAACGTATAATGCCGTAAGTTTGCCTCCGGATAATCGTCGGTGAGACCCAATACCACCACAACGCCCAATCCGAGGTCATTGGCCTGCTGAACCGCAAATTCCAGTGCGTGATTGTATTCCGCCCGCTGGGCTTGCTGCATCCAGTACAACACGTAATCTGCGTCGAAACGGACATCAAAATCGTTTAATGGCTGAATACGCGCGTCCTGGATGTTGGGGTATTGGATCATCTGTGATTTGATGACGTGTGTTTTGGCCCTTATTTACGGGTCTTTTTCATCCATCTTGATGACTCGAGTATTTGAGTCATCGAGGTGTATTTTCTGTGAAGCCATACGTGTCGGTGGAATGGACCCTATTCTGAGACCTATAATCCTGAGGGCAATGCACACGACCCGTGAAGTCTTGGCGTAAAACGCTCGGGGCCGGATACAATGGGTTTTTCAATTGCCTTGGCAATTCCTTTGAGCATTCCAAAAAAAATCTTTTCATGAAACGGATAGAGCGTGTACCAGTAGAGTATCCCCCCCAATCCTTTGGGCAAAAAACGGGACAGCATCTGCAACTCCGTGGACTGTTCTCCCATTGAATCGATTTTAAATTCCAGCAGGGCTTCGCCGGGAACCTTCATTTCAGCCAGTAGAACCAGTCTCTCCTTGGGCGCGACATCCAGTACTCGCCAAAAATCCAGGGCGTCTCCAACCCGCAGTTCGGTTGTGTGACGCCGACCTCGACGCAATCCAACACCGCCAACCAATCGATCCAGCAGACCGCGCAACCCCCACAAACTGTCGGCGTAATAATACCCTTCATGACCGCCGATCCTGCTAATGGGACGCCAGACATCCTCCAATGAAGCGTTTATTCGAGCCCGATATCCGCATTGCATAATGGTGCCGCCGGCCCAATCCGCATCGCCGCAGTGGGCCCATTCCGGTGCTAAGATTTCTCCGGCATCGGCCCAGCAGGTGTCCACCTGCTCCTCGATGATTTTATCCAGCGCCGTTCGAATCGCCTCCCTGGGACTGAGCAATTTTTGGGGGATAATCGATAGAATACGTTTGTCTGAACATACGGCATTGCTGCTCAAGCCTTCGGTCAACGGCAACGCAATGGAATGGGGCACGGGACTGACGAGATGTATCCAGTAAGCACTGAGGGTGGGTGTGAGCACGGGAACCGGAAAGATCCATCGCTTGGCCAATTTTGCTTCCTGGGCATAAATATCCAGCAAATCCCGGTAAGCCAGCACATCCGGGCCCCCGATATCATAGGTTTGGCCGATGGTTTCATGGTGTTCGAGAGAGCCGACCAGATAGTTGACAACGTTTCGGATGGCAATCGGCTGGTTCAAGGATCCCACCCAGCGCGGTGTGATCATCACCGGAAGACGTTCTACCAGGTACCGCAAAATTTCAAATGAAGCACTGCCGGATCCCAGAATCATGGGCGCCCGCAAATCGGTCACCGGCACGCTGCCGGATTGAAGGATATCTGCGACCTCGATTCGGGAACGCAAATGCTTGCTTAACCGGCCGTCTTTTTTTTCTGCAAGACCCCCCAGGTAGATGATCCGATCAATACCTGCGGATTCGGCTGCCGATACCATGTTTTGAGCGGCCTTGCGGTCGGCTTCAACAAATTTTTGTTTCTGGGCGATCATGGAATGGACCAGGTAATATGCCGCCCCACAGCCTGACAGGGCCGTTTCCAGGGATTCCCTGTCAAGAACATCTCCTTTGGCCAGTTCCACTTTTGGATGACGACCCCATGGACGACAGGCCAATTTCTCAAGAGACCTGCCCATGGCGCGCACGGTGTAGCCTGCTTCAAGCAGGGCTGGAATCAACCGTCCGCCCACATAGCCGGTGGCACCGGCAACCAGAATCGGTTTGTCGTCTTTCATTGAAATCACCTTATATCCCTACCTGAATTTTTCACGAGCTTGAGGCTTTCATATGTAAGGCATTTAAGGGCGAAGCCATAGTCGACTATTGCGAGCCCTTAATAACGCAGTAGATGGAAGCCTCCAACTCGTTCAAGATTCAGGTTATACATGATTGCGCAGCTTCAGTGCAATAGGATGCGGGTTTGAATAGACCTGTTGCGCCAGATACGGCTGTTTGTATTTTCGCACATAATGGTTGAGCAGGGTCACCGGCACGATCAAGGGAACATGTTCCTGCCTGTACTGCTCGATGATCTCGAGCAGTTCCTGCTTCTCGTCCGGGGACAGCTGCCTTTTAAAATATCCCATGATATGTTGCAGTACGTTGACATTCTTCTTCAGAGTGGTTTTCATTCCCAAAGCCGCCATCAACAGGATCTCGTATTGGGCAAACAAATCCTCCATGAGCAGTGCTTTACCTTGGGCAACCAGCTTACCCATCATCCGCGAATGGTTGGGACTGTGCGACATAATCAGCAGCTTGTGCCGGGTATGAAAATCGATCAGACTTCCCATGCTTTTCTTTCTGGATAGCGTTTCCCGCCACCGCATCAAGGTAAAAATCTGCTCAATAAAGGTCTCTCTGAGTTTGGAATCATGCAGCCGGCCCTCTTCTTCCACCGGAACCAACGGAAAGTGCTCCGTAAACGCACGGGCAAATATGCCCTGCCCTTTTTTCTGGGGCATTCCTTTGAAATTTTTAACCGGAACTCTAAACAAACCGCTGCTTGGAGAGTTTTTTTTAAAAACAAATCCGCAGAGATTTTCTTTTTCCAGTTCTTCAATTCTTTTCCGTGCCCATTCGGTCATCCTCTGAGTATGGTCGATATTTGTTTTAGAAGTAACCAGATTCGGGTTGTCCGGATCCCCCACAAGACGCAAGGTCTCCCGGGGAACGCCCATCCCGCATTCCACTTCAGGGCACACCGGAACATATTCCACGTATTGACCGAGTATGTCGGTCAGGTATCGGTCCCTTGCATGCCCGCCGTTCCAGCGGACCTGCTCGCCCAATAAACACGCGCTGATGCCAAGTTTTATTTTTTCGCTCATGCCTGACCTCACAATCCTTGATGATTATCCATCGATTTTTTATACCGTCATTGCCTGCTTCAAACCACAAAAACGCTTTTGAACTTTCGCTTTTACCCTAGTTGAGCAAACGTCGAGGGTGCCCCGGATTCGAGGCAGGATGCTGGAATCTTTTTCTCATATGAAAGATTTCATACACCATCCGGAATCAGACCGTATCCGCATAAAAATAAACTCATTTTTACTTTTGGACGGCTTGACCGAATCACATTTCTTTTCTCTGAAAGACCTTTGAAAAATGTTTTCCGCGTTTAGCGGGATTCAAAATCAAGAAGGGTGAAAAATTTTTTATTCCAGTACCTTCATCAGCTCGGGAACCGTATTCTTGGGGCTGATCTTGTACCAGGCATTTTCGATGTTTCCATTTTCATCAATGAGAAAAGATGAACGAACGATTCCCATAAAGGTTTTACCGTACATCTTTTTCTCCCCCCAAACGCCATAAGCCTCTGCAACTTTATGATCCGGATCGGACAGCAGATTAAAGCCCAGGTTATACTTGTCATCAAATTTTTTCTGTGTTTCAGGCGTATCCGGACTGATGCCTATGACGGCGATGTTTTTGCCTTCTAGTTCCTCCAGTGCGTCCCGCACATTGTTTGCCTGTGCAGCTCAACCGGAGGTGTTGGCCTTGGGATAGAAATAAAGAAACAGTTTCTTCCCAGCAAAATCGGAAAAATCCACATTCTGACCATTCTGATCTTTAAGATCAAACCGGGGGGCCTCGTCTCCCGAATTGAGCGTTTTCATTATCAATCTCCTTTCTTAACAGGATAATCTGTTTGGCGGCGGATTGTCAAATCTCATTTAAGCGCCAAGGTGCTTCTGCCTTTTCGGCCTATTGCCGAAATTCAATCCACCCTTTTCACGGGCGGTCGTTTACTTGCCTTACCCGGCAATTTCAATATTTCCGGCATATCGGCCGACAGTGCCGTCGTCCACACAATTCTCCAACTCCGCTTCCGTAGCTTTCGCCGGATCTATCAAAGAATCAATGGGAAGTGATTTGGACAATCACCGGTTGAGCTGAAATGTATTGTGACAGGTTAACGAACGGGAAGTTTTGGAACTGATTCTATTAAACCGATACGATCCATCTTGTAATATGTGCCAGCAGAAACGTGGCAATGAGCCCGCCGAAGCAAAGTGCGACGAACCACAGCCATTGGGTTTGCTTTTTAGTAAAGGGCTTCATCAGACGTCTTACCTCGAAACACATAATAACTGTATGCGACATAACCAAGAACCAAGGGAAGCATCACAGCGGTACCGACAAGCAGAAACGATTGGGATTCCGGCGCGGCGGCGGCTTGACGAAAGGACACGTTAAATGGAACCAGCCACGGCCACAAACTGATTCCCAATCCCAAATAACCCGTCAGAAACACACCGATACTCAAGAAAAAGGGCAGATACTCTTTTCCTTTGTGTAGGCCCCGCCAGATCATCACAAACATCACAAAAGTGGATACGGGGATGGGCAACAGATAAAAAATGTTCGGCAAACTGAACCACAGCGCTTTTACATCGGTGTTCATCATGGGCATACTGAGGCTGACAAGTCCCAGGAATATGCCGACATAGCCCAGCACATATCCTGCACACTTTCGTGCCCAGTCCTGGGTGATACCATCGGTCTTTATGATCAGCCAGGTAGCGCCCAACAATGCATAACCAAACACCAAGGCCATACCCACCATGACACTGTAGGCGTTGAGCCAGTCAAAGGCGCCGCCGGCAAAGCTGCGTCCCTGAACCTTTACACCCTGGACAAATGCCCCCAGCACCATGCCCTGCATGAAGGTCGCCGCAAGAGACCCGAAATGAAAAGAATATTCCCAGAACTTTCGCGATTTCCCGGTGGCCTTGAACCGAAACTCAAATGCAACACCTCGGAAGATCAATCCGAGCAGCATCAGAATGACCGGCATATAGAGGGCCGGCATCAATATCGCATACGCCAGGGGAAAAGCGGCAAACAGCCCGCCGCCGCCGAGGACCAGCCATGTTTCGTTGCCGTCCCAGAAAGGAGCAATGGAGTTCATCATGCGATTCCGGCAGCTGTCCGAGGGGGCAAACGGAAACAAGATGCCCACCCCCAGGTCAAATCCATCCAGCAGGACGTACAGAAAGATGGCCGTGGCAATGAGGCCGTACCAGATCAACGGCAAATCCACGAAGCTCTCAAGACTAAACATGCTTTCCTCCTGTTTCAGAAGTCAGATCTGTCAAGATAGGCGGTTCTTTTACGCCGTGTGTGCCGTATGCTTTTTCCAGGACACCGGGCCCCTTTCCGATCAATCTTAAAATGTAATAACTTCCCGCACCAAACACAAAAACATAACTGAAGATAAACGCCAGAAGAGACAGTGCCACCTGGGAACCCATCACCGGCGATACCGTTTCCGCGGTGCGCATAACGCCATAGACGATATACGGTTGCCGACCGATTTCCGTGACAAACCAACCGGCGAGCACGGCAACAAATCCCGACGGTGTCATGGCCATACACCAGAGTTGAAACCATCGTTTGGTGAACAATTGCTTGCGCAGAAATAGGATTGCAGCCGTCACACCGGTAATAATCATCAACACGCCAATGCCGACCATGGCCCGAAATGACCAGAATACCCAGGCAACGGGGGGACGTTCGTCTTTTGGCCATTCTTTTAAACCCTTTACCTCGCCATTGAGGTCATGGGTTAAAATCAGACTCGATAACTTAGGAATCTCAATGGCGTATTTGGTTTTTTCTTCCTCTTGATCCGGCCATCCAAACAGCTTCAATGCAGCACCGTGTTCCGTATCCCAGATACCTTCCATGGCAGCCACTTTTGCCGGCTGGTGTTTCAGGGTATTCAGGCCGTGCAAATCACCCATCCCCGCCTGAATTGGAGCGACAAATATCGCCATAATCATCGCCATTCCCAGCATCACCCTGGCGTGTTTTACATGTCGATTTCGCAAGAGATAATACGCGCCGATCCCACCGACGACAAATGCCGTGGTTAAGTAGGATGCAGTGACCATATGCAAAAAGCGGTAGGGAAAAGAAGGATTGAAAATTATTTTGATCCAGTCGGTGGGATACAGCAGGCCTTCGGTCCCCACTCGGTATCCCTGGGGTGTCTGCATCCAGCTATTGGCCGATAGGATCCAGAACGCCGAAATCAGGGTTCCTAAGGCAACAATGACGGTGGCGGCAAAATGCATTTTTGGACTCACGCGATTCCATCCAAAGAGCATCACCCCCAAAAACGAGGCCTCTAAAAAAAATGCGGTGAGCACTTCGTAGCCCAGCAGCGGTCCCAATACATTCCCGGCCCGATCGGAAAAGACCGACCAGTTGGTGCC
This sequence comes from Desulfobacterales bacterium, assembly GCA_030145345.1. Lineage (GTDB taxonomy): Bacteria > Desulfobacterota > Desulfobacteria > Desulfobacterales > UBA11574 > JAAXQD01. The sequence continues at coordinate 38,736 of JAQYVT010000012.1, read as the reverse complement.
GAACTGAAACGACATCACCACGCCGGACACCACCCCCATGCCAAATGTTACGGCAAATATTTTGACCCACATGCGGTAGACGTCTTCATAGACCGTGTTACCGGTTTTTAACCATCGCCATTCCAAAACCGCCAACCAGCTTGCAAGACCGATGGTAAAGGCCGGAAAAATAATATGAAACGATATGGTAAAGGCAAACTGTATGCGCGACAACAAAACAGGATCAAATTTTTCTATCATCCCTAAAACCTCGTTATCATGTTTATATATTTACCTCTGAAAGTAATGAGCACCTGACTTTTGTCAAGTTTACTTGTTTGTAAGACATACGCGATGAAACACTGAAAGTCATCAGGCGGAAATATTGTCGCCACAAAAAGTTACGGCTCATGTTTTCTCGAAGACAATCTATCGCCAACGGTAATCACCGGTAGAGGTAAAAAGAATTCCATGCTGCAAGTGTATGACCCATTGTCTCATGATACACAATTGTATCATACAAACAGTTTCGACCCAATGGCCCCTTGTTTTTATCGAGTAATATTATCTCGTTATACATATTTCTCTTTTGGTATGGTTATTGCTATTCTTATAGGAAAGTTTTTGTTGTGTTGATAAAAGTCTTCTTTAACCATTAAGTCAACCGATTGTAAAAGGAGGTTATCATGGAAGTAAAAGATTATTGTTCAAGCGTGGATATGGAACTTACGGTATGGAAAGCAAAAATTTTTGACGTAATTCGCAAATCCGATCAATTGGGATCCAGGGAACTGGAAAAGGTTCTTCCAAACATTCAAGACCTCAAGATGGTCATCACTGAATTGGAAGATAGGATTCATCAGCTCAGGACGGAATGTCCTCTGGAGTGGAAGCCGATAAGGGACGAAATTGAGGGTGCCAAGGGCAACTTAACCAATTCGTATGACGAAGTCATTGATTACATCGGCGGAAGAGCCGCGCCGGTAGACGTACCGGGATAGGCTTTAATAACCTCATTGCATCTGTATTTTAACGTTAAAATCCTTCTTATTCACTGCCTCCGATAACCTCTCTTTCTGAGGTTATCGGACTTTTTTTTAAGTTTGCATCCTCATTTGTTTAGACTGCACAGAAATATACATAAAGTAACTCCGTGTTCCTCGAAAAAATTCGATGGAACGGACAGCGACGCTTTTTCCATTTTGACTTTGTCTTTTGATGTAAATAGGATATAATGATGCTTCAACCCCATCACAAATGGTGTTTTACGCTCCACTCGGCGTTTTGGAAAACTCGGGAAGTCAGGAGGTGTTTCAATGAAAACATGTAATTTGTCCGATTTTATGAAAGCGCTCACGCCCTGGCTGGACGATGATTATATTCGCAAGGCCTACTTGGATGACAACGGCCGTTTTGTATTGCTATTTGCGGATGGCGTAAAAAATGTCTACCACATTGAAGATTGTGCCGGACCTCAATTAAAGGCGATACTTGAAGATCTGGAAAAAAAGGGGGTTCCCGTCGAATTGACATAACTAGTGTCCATCCATAAATCAGGATTTTTGTTCAAGATCAAGGCATGCGAAAAAAATAACCACAGGCATACAGTTGATATTCCGAGGATTATTTTTTGAGCATCACGCAGAAATTGGGCAAAAAGACTATTTATGGATGGACACCAACTAATTTGTTCGTGGCCGGTCGCAATTCAATAACACATTCGAAAAACTCAAAAATACACACACAATTCATGAATACGCTGCTGAATCAGATCGATTTGGAGGCGGATGCCCTTTCGCCGCTGCTAGGTTTGACAGGAGGAAAATAAATGCGAATTGCAGTTGTTGGTTCGGGCATTTCCGGGATGGTATCCGCATATTTGCTGAGTCAAGACCACGACATTGTTGTGTATGAGGCCGACAACACCCTCGGCGGACATACCCACACTATCGATGTATCCATCAAGGGTATTTCCTATCCGGTGGATACCGGTTTCATCGTATTCAATGAAAAGACCTACCCGAATTTTATTAAATTGATGGGGTCGCTCGGGGTGGCCTGGCAACCGTCGAACATGAGTTTCAGCGTTCAATGCCATCGGACGGGGCTGGTTTTTTCCCCCAGCACCTTGAACGCTTTATTTGTTCAGCGAAAAAATCTTTTCCGTCCCTCATTTTACCGGATGCTTTGGGATGCGCTTCGGTTCCGGCGTGAAGCGTCGGAACTCATTCGATCCGATGATTACCGCATCACCCTTCAGTCCTATTTGGAACAAAAGAAATACAGCCATTCCTTCATTGAACATTTCATTATTCCCATGGGCGGCGCCATCTGGTCGGCGGATCCTGTTCGGTTCAGAAAGTTTCCGGCACGATATCTGGTAGAATTTTTTCACAACCATGGTTTTCTGAACATCCGTCATCAGCCCCAATGGCGGGTCATCAAAGGGGGGTCGAGGCAGTATATCGGTCCTTTAACCCGGCCCTATAAAGACCGGATCCGTCTGAACTCGCCGGTTGCATCAATCAAACGATTCCCGGAAAACGTCGAAATCACCACAAAAGGAGGAGACACGGCCCACTTCGATCAGGTGGTCATCGCCACTCACAGCGACCAGGCGCTCCAGATGCTGGCGGATCCTTCGGACCTGGAAAGAGACGTTTTAGGCGCCATTCCTTACCAGGAAAACCTGGCCGTTTTGCACACCGACACATCGCTCCTCCCGCCCAAAAGAACGGCCTGGGCCAGCTGGAATTATCACATCCCCAAACAAGAAAAAGGGCGAGTTGCGCTGACCTATAATATGAATATCCTACAAACCCTGGGGGCGACGGAAGCGTTTTGCGTCACCTTAAACATGCCGGAGAAAATCCACCCGGACCGTGTTATTCAACGTATCATTTACCATCATCCGGTCTACGACCCGAACAGTTTAAGCGCGCGCCGAAAACAGGATGAAGTCAACGGAAAAAATCGGACCTATTTCTGCGGAGCCTACTGGGGTTACGGGTTTCATGAGGACGGCGTGAACAGTGCCTTGTCGGTTTGCAAACATTTTGGAAAAACGTTGTCATGACAAAGAGCGCGATATATGAAGGCGCTGTAAGGCATCGGCGCTTCAGACCCCGGCCGAACATGTTTCAATACCGCCTCTTTTTTATGTTTCTCGATCTGGAGGAACTCCCCACACTTTTCGATTCTCACCCCCTGTGGTCATACCAAGGATGGAATGTAGCTTATTTCCGCCGCAAAGATCATTTTGGTGATCCTTCCGTACCCATGGATACCGCTGTTCGAAATCTTGTTCAAACCCGCCTTGGGAACCGACCGGCCGGGCCGATTCGTCTGCTGACCCACTTAAGATATTTTGGATATTGCTTTAATCCGGCCAGTTTCTATTATTGCTACGACGCTTCTGATACCCGGGTCGAGACCATTGTGGTCGAGATTCACAATACCCCCTGGGGGGAACACCATTGTTATGTACTCGGTGATACGCACAATGAACACCCCCTTCATCATTGGCGTCGCTACCGTTTCAACAAGATTTTTCATGTTTCACCGTTTATTGATATGGATATCCACTACGACTGGCGATTTCGTGTGCCCGGCGAAGTAATGCGCATTCATATGATCGATATCGAAAAGGGTGAAAAACTGTTCGATGCCAGTCTGATGCTGAAAAGGCGACCCATCAGCCATAAAGAATTAACCCGCGTGCTGATGAAATACCCCTTAATGACCATGAAAGTAACGACAATGATCTATTTTCAGGCAATTCGTCTGCTGCTGAAAAACACCCCATTTTTTACGCATCCCCAAAAAAGATCACTGCCATATAGAGGAAATGACCCATGACGGAAACATTCATGCCCTATAAAGTGTCTGCCCTGGATTGTCTTCGGGAAACGTTTATCGACAGACTGTCCCGTAGACTCTTTCTCGCGTTGATGAAAGATTTTAAGATAGGAAAACTTACCTTGATCGAAAAAAATCAGCAGGTCCGATTCGGTCAATCATCAAAGAGGGGGGCTTTGCAGGCGACCCTTCATGTGCATCATCCACGATTTTATACGAGCACCGTGTTTGGCGGCAGCATCGGTTCTGCAGAAGCCTATATGGCCGGACTGTGGTCAACATCCCATCTGACCCATGTCATACGCCTGGTGATTTTGAATCAGAAAATGATGGAAAAAATGGACAAAGGCTGGTCTTGGCTCTCTGATCCGGTTCATCGATTGTATCACTGGTTTCGACGCAATACCTTGAAAGGGAGCAAAGAAAATATCGTTGCCCATTACGATCTGGGCAACGATTTTTATCGGCTTTTTCTGGATGAAACCTTGACCTACTCCTGCGGCATCTTTGAGCACGAAAACAGTACGCTGGAGGCGGCTTCCATAGCAAAATACGATCGAATCTGCCGCAAACTCCAGCTTCATTCCGGTGACCATGTCATCGAAATCGGCGGCGGATGGGGCGGTTTTTCCATACATGCTGCCAAAAATTACGGATGTCGGGTGACCACCACAACCATTTCCGATGAACAGTATGTTTTGGCCGAAAAACGCATTGCGGCATCCGGTTTGTCCCATCGAATCAGATTGCTTCGCAAGGATTATCGACATCTTGCCGGCAAATTTGACAAACTGGTCTCCATCGAAATGATCGAAGCGGTGGGCCATCAGTATCTGAATACTTTTTTTCAAATCTGCAGCCGGTTGCTCAAATCCAACGGCATGATGCTGCTTCAGGCCATCACCATTGTCGATCAGGTCTTTGACGCGCATAAACGCTCGGTCGATTTCACCAAGCGGTATATCTTTCCGGGCAGCTGTATTCCCTCAATCCATGCCATTATGAGTTCCATCGCCCGCAAGACAGATCTGAAGCTGTTTCATCTCGAGGATATCACACCACACTACGTCCGAACACTTGCCGAATGGCGGAAACGATTTTTCGATCACATTGATGACGTTCGTGAAATGGGATTTTCAGATACTTTTATTCGAATGTGGGAATATTATCTTTGCTATTGTGAGGGGGGCTTTGCCGAAAGATATATCGGGGATGTTCAAATGCTGTTGACCAAACCCATGTGCAGAAGGGAACCGTTGCTTCCCCCTCTCGTCTGATCAACCCAATGGTCCTGGCTTCATGAAAACCAGTTCCAACCAAATGAACTCTCGGGGAGTTTTTCTTCTAAATCCTTTGATGTTATTGGAATGGTTGATCTTTTTTTAAAGCGGGTGCTGTTTGAGTGGCTTAGGGATCGTGAGAAAGAACAGGCGCATGCCGAAATCGCACCTTTAAAATAAATTAGAGATTGTGTGGCAACCCTATAGATTTTTCAAAGATTGGTTCCTGTTTTTTCTTTACTATCCCTTGCCACGAGTTCACGCTTTTTAAAAAAAGATTATCCATGGAGCGACTATTTGGAAAACTCCCCGACCCCTCAACTAACTTGTTTGCCGAGTCCATCAAACACTTTATTTTTTCTTTGCTTTTGGAAACCAGGGAATAAAAGAATTGGTACGCTGAATATATTCTGTGTAACCCGGTCGATGGGTTACCATGGTTTTTTCAGTGAGTGGAATCCCTGTCATTTTCAGCAGCACCGCAGTGATGATCAACGGACTCAAAACGGTCCACCCGCTGTTGGGTGCTGAAAATGCAATGAGAAAAATCCCCCACCACATGAGAGATTCACCAAAATAATTGGGATGTCGGGTATAGGCCCACAATCCCCGATCCATGACTTTTCCTTTGTTGGCAGGGTTGGATTTAAATGCCGCCAACTGCCAATCCCCAACAGCTTCAAATATAAAACCGACCCCCCAAACTGTTAAACCGCACACATCCAGCCAGGTGATCATTTCCGGTGTCTTGGACGCCACGCCGTACTGAAGTGAAATGGAAATGGCCCACAAAAATAGAGACTGGAGCAAAAACACCTTAAAAAGGCTCACAATCCAGAAATGTTTGCCGCTCTTTTCACGCCAGGAACCATATCTGGGATCCTCCCCCTTTCCCCAGTTGCGCCACGTCAGATGAATACTCAGTCTTACACCCCAAACCGTTACCAGCGATGCGATTAACAGCTTTCGTCCTAAAAAACCATCCGTTAAAAAAAAGGTTGCCCAGGCAATCATGACAAATCCAAATCCCCAAAAACTATCGACCACCGTTACATTCTTAAGAACAAGGCTGAGCAACCATCCGATCATCATCATCAGTATAACGGCCCCCAAATTGAGGCTGAATATAAAAATTAAATTTTCCATGTCATATTTCTCCACCTGCTTCTTAAAATTCAACGTTCTGATTCGAAAATTGGGAACCGTCCGTGAATTCTATATTCAAGCCACCGAAGACATCGGTTTTATGGGATTGATCACAAAGATGCCTTTGTTTCGATCATCAATGGCTTTTCGTATGTTTTCATGAACCTTGCTGCTGATCGGATACGCCATCGCAATTAAAATGGCAATCAAGTTACAAACGGACGGTACCAATGCATAAAGCGTTCGCAAGACTAATTTTACCTGTTCAGATTGTTCAACATTGGGGGTGTAGCCCGCTGCACCGAGAATTGAAAGCCCGGCCCCGACACCGACTGCCGCTGCGAGCTTTTTTGAAATTGACCACAAACCGATATATTGTCCTTCTCGCCGTTCACCGGTCAACCATTCATCATAGTCGATGACGTCCGCCTGTATGGCGGACGGAATCGCCAAGGTGGCACCGAAGCCGACGCCAGATAAAAATACCAATACCCCGTAGATTACGACATCTCCCGGTCCAAGAAAAAAAACACCGAAAAAAGCGCCCGTATTTATGGCCATGGACGTCAACCATGCCTTTTTTTTGCCGATTTTTCGTGAAATCGAAATCCATCCCGGAAGGAAAATAATACCGGAAACAAAGTATATCAGCAGAAAAAAGTCTGCCAAATTTGATTGTAGCACATACTCAACGTAAAAAAGGATCAACGTGGCCGGCAGGTTATTTCCAATTGCACTGATGGTGTATGCAATGAGGAGAATGACAAACGGTCGGTTACGACCCGTCTGCCGAAGTCCCCTTGCAATTCCCATAGGACGGTTCACACGCTCGTGAGGCAATTCTTTTATGGAAAGCACACACCACCATGAAAAACCGATAACGAGCGGCGAATACATCACCGCGATCCAGAAAAATTTGGCCCGTTCTCCCGGGGCGGTATCTGAAAGATTAAACAGCCATTCCACCAGAGCCGGCGAACTTGCGGCAGCGAGTGTTCCGGCAATCAGAAAACCGTCCCGAACGCCGAACAAAGAGATCCGTTCATGATAATCAAAGGTAATTTCAGGGCCCAAAGATTCATAAGGTACACTGACCAACGTCCAGAAAAAAAACAACGCATAGATACTTATACCGAACCATAGGGCAGAATAAGATGCAGAAGCTTCCGGCGGGTTAAACAAAAAGTACATTGACAATGCAACGAAGAAAGACCCTCCTGCGATAAAAGGCCGTCTTCTGCCGAAGGTTGTATTTGTTCGATCGGAAATGAACCCTATGGCCGGATCCGTTATGGCATCGAAGATTCGAACACTCAAGAGAATATAGCCCAGTATCATAACGTTGATCCCGACAATATCCGTATAGAATTTCGGTATGTACACATAAATCGGTATGCCGACCACTGCAAGGGCATACGCCGGTGCAGCATACGCAATCTTTTTATTGAGCGGAACGGTTTTTCGGGCTACAGCATTCATTTGATCCCCAACAACTGATCTTTAAACGGTTTGTTCATGGGGAATTTCCCCAACCACATTGAAAAAAGTGCGGACGCAAAATCAGCGCCTTTGATAATGCCCTTGGTTTTTCCGTTCAATGCCAACGCTGTGCCCCTTCCCGGGATATATGTCAATGAATACCGGTCTCCCGGTTGAACGTCTTCATACAGTGAGTTGTGATAATCGATTTGTGGTCGAATTCTTTGCAGGGTTTGTGCATCCGTGTTTTTTGCGATCATTTTGTTGGTGGTAACCCCGAAATCTTCTCCTTTTAGGGCATGGAAATACTCGACCTCCAGACGCTTGGGTTTGTCAGAAAGAACATCGTCTGTGGATCTTTTCTCTTCCAGGTAGAGGGCGCCGACATAGGCTTTGATAACGCCCAAATACCGAAGCAGACCTGCACCCCGAATCTTCAATCGAATCCCTTCTGACTCGTAGCTGTCTTCAAAATGTATCCCTTCGATCTCTGCGCCATTAACATCGGGTGTTCCACTAACCCATGTTATCATCGTAAGAATTGTGATAAGATAGATAATATGTTTCATGAATCCGTTCCTCAATGCATTTTTGGTTTTCAAAAAATCGCCCGTTGCTTAAATTAAAAATTTCCTTTTCTCATTAAAATTATCCACGTTTAAAGAATATTCAATGGGAGAAAAAAAAGGGTATGGTAATAGGTAATACCTATTATTTTTTGACTTGGGAATGGCTGAGCTTTGGCACCCGAATACGGCTAAAAAGCCTTTAAAAATTTTCCCGGCCTGCCATGATATATTGACGCTGCTAAAAACAAAGCGTCTGCAACCCGGGTAATAGAAATTTGCCTGACAGTTTTTTTCTAATCCAGAGAACTTAATCCACACCCATTGATTAGCGACCTAAAAATGCTTATGGTGATAGTCAATCAATCATTGAGATGTTTGTCCATACACAAAATTTTTTGAATTGTTAAAATTTTTCGGAGTTAGCCTGTAACAAACGAGTTGTCTCCGGATACGCCACAAGGGTGACCGAATGAATATTATCTTTTACTTAAAACTATACGTATTGACTGTCCCGATATTTTTTGCCATTGATATTATCTGGCTGGGATTTGTTGCAAAAAAGTTTTATCGAAACAATCTTGGATTTATACTGAGTCCGGATGTGAACTGGACGGCGGCAATCAGCTTTTATTTGCTGTATATTGCGGGCATTCTCATTTTTGCTGTTGTGCCGGCATTGGAAAAAGAATCATTGGGCAAGGCGCTTTTGTGGGGCTGTTTGTTCGGTTTTTTCACATACGCAACCTACGATTTGACCAATATGGCCACCATAAAGAATTGGCCGCTAAAGGTGGTGATGGTTGATATTCTGTGGGGCGTTTTTCTCTGTTCCATGGTCGCTTCCATAAGTTTTATGATTGCGAAATGGCTCTCGTAAACGGTGACGGCAAAGAAATGAAGAAAATGATCAAGGTTTTCATTGGGTCTTTGATTTTTGTTGCCATATTATGGGGATGTTCCGAAAACCGAACGGAACGTTACAATCGGGAATCATCAGGGTTCTTGGATTGCCCGGATACCCCCAATTGCGTGTCGTCATTAGCAAAAAATTCAAAACATCGCGTTGAACCCCTTAAATTAAAAAAAGATCCCAAAACAAGCTGGGATATTATTAAAAAAACGGTTGGCTCAATGCCCCGAACAAAAATAGTTTCAGCAGATAACAGCGGTATTCATGCAGAATGCAGGAGCGTAATTTTTAGATTTGTTGATGACCTCACGCTCCATTTAACCCCTTCTAACGGCATTGTTCACATTCGTTCGGCCTCCAGAACCGGCTATTCAGACTTCGGTGTTAATCGTCGTCGTGTTGAAAACCTCAGAAAAAAACTCCGGCACAAAGACATCATCGAATAACCTTTTGATCCGGACACGTCGGAAATCAGAAGTGCGATTTACAAAACAAGTGTAGACGGGTTCAAAGAGATTTTTGTTTGGGCAACGGCCCGTCGAAACCCGACACCATAGCCCCGTGGAATCGTCGAAGCGCTGGCACAAAGGCCAAATCCCACGGGAGAGAATGTAAAATTTTTTCTTGAGATATTCCGCCAAGCATATAAATTCCTTTCAATTGATAGGGGGTATGGTTGGAACATTTTGAAAAAAATAGCTGTACAACAATCCCATTAAGTCGGAACAGTTTCCCCTTTGCCGATTTTAATGCTTGGATCGAAAATTAGATATGTTTGAAAATATCTCAGTACGTGCCGGTAGCAAAGCAATCGGAATAATCCGGGACGAGGGATTGAATTTATCAAGGGTAAAGGTTATCGCCGGTGCTTCCGGTGCAGCCAAATTTCTTGTTTTAACGGGAATTGACCGGGTACTGCTGTCACGGTTTAAACCAAGGACAGACCCCCTTTATTTTATTGGCACTTCGATTGGTGCCTTTCGCATGGCTGCTTACTGCCAGAGAGACCCGATAGATGCCCTTGGAAAACTTGAAAGAGAATATATTGCACAACACTATGATTCAAGGCCCACAAGAAAAGAAATAACAGAAGCGTCCTGGAGAATCATTCATGCCTACATAGATGATGATGAAATAGAACACATTATCAATCATCCTTTCATGAGAATTTGTTTTCTATCCGATAAATGTAAAGGACTTTTAAAAAGTGAAAACCTATGGGTCCAGGGGCTCGGCGTTGCACTTTCTGTAGCCGTTAACCGGTTGAGCAGAGACAAGCTGGGTTATTTCTTTGAAAGAGCGCTTTTCTGTGCTTCAAAGGAAAAACCTCCCTTTGCATCCATGAATCAATTCCCTTTGGGCATCTATCGTCTTACCCAATCGAATTTTAAGACAGCCTTGTTGGCTTCCGGGTCGATTCCAATGGCAATGGAGGGGATTTCAAATATTGACGGCGTGTCGGGTCTTTTTCGCGATGGAGGGATACTCGATTACCATCTGGACATACCGTTCTTACCCAATGAAGATGGCCTTGTTTTGTATCCCCATTTTTATGAGCACATTACACCCGGATGGTTCGACAAGTCCTTAAATCGCAACCCTGACGCAAAAAATATGGAAAGTGTCGTGCTTGTCGCACCTTCAAATAGATTTGTTGATCGTCTTCCGTTTGGCAAAATCCCCGACAGAAAAGACTTTAAGACGTTCTTTGGAAAAGACAAAGAACGCATGAAATACTGGAAAAAAGTCGTTGAAAAAAACAAAATACTGGGGGACGAATTCTCTGAAGCCATCGAATCCGGTAGAATAAGGGAGATCATAAAACCGATATAGGACGGCGCGGCGGAATTGGGTCACCCTTTCACTTTCATCCTAAATAAGCGCAAACAAAATCAAGAGAATCTTTTAAGGGTTCTTAATGGCGGCTTTTCGTCATAACCCGGGAGGGGCTTTAACCCCATGGGTATAATGCTTGACAACCGCACCTTAGATTTGTACAGAATTATTTCATCCAATCACGTTGTCATGATCGACGTTGGGTTTTAATCAAAGGAGGGATTGTGAGGATATTGTGGACGGCATTGCTGGCAATACCAATAACGCTTTTTCTCGGGTCCTGTTCGGTGATTTCTCAACAGATCAGAACGGAATCCATACCCCCGATTCAGTTCAAAACCCTTTTTCTGGAAAAAGATAAGTACATGGGGAATACTGTGATCCTGGGCGGCTACATTCTGGAAACACAGAATTTGGCGGACAAATCGTTGATTAAAGTCTTGCAAGTTCCTCTGGGATTCGGAGAAAAACCCAAATCAAAAGACCTTTCAGAGGGGAGATTCATCATTTCACAAAAGGGTTTCTTGGACCCGGAGATTTACAACAAAGACCGAAAAATTACGGTGGCCGGCACCATCGCCGGCACCGTGTTGAAAAAAATTGACGATTACCCCCAGCCCTATCTCAAGATCAAAAGTCGTGAAATATACCTTTGGCCCAAGGAAGCGTTCTATTACCCCGCACCTTACTATGATCCATGGTTTTATCCATATCCCTACTATGGGTACCGGCATCGCCATTACCCCTATTACTGGTAAAAGGAGAAGGGGTTGAACCGGTGCCAAACTCGCTAAAAAAAACAGAAGCTATCCAAAATGCGATAAGTGCTTAAAATTGTGAAATGAATTACATAAGTCCCTGGCAAATATTATCCATAATATTCGATGACATCATTTCTATTAATGAGCTAACCAACTAATTTATTTGGCAAATTTTTTCTACAATATGAATTTGGCATGATTTATGCTTCTCTTAAGGCAAAGCGTTGAAACCAGCATGGGTGTAACCAAGTGCCACCCAGCTTCAACATCCATATAAAAACCATGCGATGGCCAATGGCCTCCAAGGGTTATATTTTAAAAGGGAGTTTGAGGTGGCACTTGACACATGGTTTCTCTGGTGTACGTGCATCTTTTTCTTCGGCCATCTGCATAAATATGCTAAAATATGATGTGCACCGAGATTAACAACGGCATTTGGGGAAGCCTAAACTTCCGCTCAATTGGGGGTAAAACCTTCGGACACATCCGTCGTAGGTTACTGCTGTAAATTTGGATGGTGTTGCTCAATAAAAATTAAAGGTTGCAATAAAATTATACATTCAATAAGTTCGGAACCGTAAAAGAGGTTTGAGCAGTGGCTGATATAAAAAACAATGCCGAAAGCAAGAAGATTTTCAAACACGGAAAGATCATTAATGTCATCAGCAGCAAAGGCGGCGTCGGAACAACCACCATCGCTGTAAATTTGGCCGTGAGCCTGGCTGCAGAGAAAAACCATCCATCGGTTGCATTGATTGACATGAATCTGTTGTTTGGAGATATCCCACTTTTTTTGGAGATCGAGCCAAAATACAACTGGAGTGAGATCACCAAGAACATTTCCCGTCTGGATGATAATTTTTTGAGAAACATCCTGTCCGTTGATACTTCGGGAGTTTCTGTCCTTCCATCTCCGAGTTACGTCAACGATCCGAACGTTGAAACTCCTGATTTTTTGGCACATTTACTCGTGATCATGCAACGGGTGTTTGATTTTATAATCATCGACGGGGGGCAACCCTTGGATGACATCTCTTTCAAAATCTTAGAATTATCAGACATTGCGCTGCTGGTCTCAATTTTAACCCCGCCCTGTATATTAAACACCAAAAAGCTTTTAAAGACATTTCGCGGTTTAGGTTTTCCTTTGAACGAAAACATCAAGATCGTTGTCAATCGTTATTTAAAAAAGTCGATTATTTCCTTAACCGATGCAGAATCTTCCTTTGAAAAAGAGATATTTTGGACCATTCCCAATGATTATCAAACCACAGTAAATGCCATCAATGAGGGAAAGGCACTGGCGCAATTTGCTCCGGGCGAAGCCATCACCAAAAACTTCAAAAAGCTGGCCACGAAATTGCGCGCTGAATCTGAGAAAAGCGGTCCGGCCATTTCTTCCTATCAGCGGAAGATCAAGAAGACACCGAATATCGGTACGTATGTCTATCAGAAAGATCCATTGAGTATCAACAGACGTCGACGAAAAAGCGATACGGCCCAGCAGGAGGACAGTTCCGAAGACAGGCGCAGAAAAATGAGAGACGGTATTATTATTGTGGACCATGATCGCAGGCAGAATGACTACCCCGATTATAACGGTCCTGAGAAGCGCAGTGGGGTTGACCGAAGAACCGCCAAAGATAGAAGACAAAAAAATTAAAAAAACAGGGTTTCTGGGTTACCGAAACGAAATTGGTTGGATGGCGCGGAGAAGAGGGTTCGAGGATTTGGGGTCTCAAAGGGTCAAGGGTCCTCCAATGACGGAATCTTGGTTTCACTCCGGCAACCGTTTGTTTTCCTACGATTTTATCAGTGCTTTGAGCATCCTTTCAACTTCCGCTGCATCATCATTGAGATCCTTTAAATTTTCTGTAGTTACATAATGCAAATCACCGGAAAGCAGCACCCGGGGCGCCAATTCGCAAACAGAACCATCGGCAACAGATAATGACCTCAAGTCGTTCGCTATTGTCTTCCTGCCATATCTTTCTTCTTTTGGATAATTTTTTGTTATTCTATTAAGATCCAAACAGTGTCTGCACGACGTTTGCCAAACTTTCAACTCTATGTAATTCTTAAGCATTTCACTCGAATCCTTGACCCCTTGGCCCCTTGAATCCTTGAATCCTTATTTTTAAATTCGGGTCTTTGAAACCAAGATAAGCGAGACCCTAAAGCAGCAGTGTTCCCAAAACGCTAAAATTTCGTTTTTTTTGCGAAAAAACATTTAAACGGAACGCATAAAATTTCTGTTTCGGTCTTTTTCCAAATATAACCTAAACGGATCGGTTCCAGGTTCAAAGTTCAAGGGCTACAACCGATTGAACCTACTCAACATATGGATTAAAATCCGGAATACCTGCTCATAATCTATTGGGTGGAACGGTTTTGAACCCACGATGAAGCCAGTATCACATTGATGCGAGCTGTTTGAGGTTTTTCCAACCCGGAACGTTGAACCCTGAACCGCTCAACCTATGTGTAAAATAGATGTTTTCATAAAAGTTAAAAAAATACACAAGAAAGCTTGACTCGCCCAATCAATTGGTATAAGGAATTTTCGCGATAATGAATGAGCGGTGAATTTTATCGCCGTGACCTAATTCTATAGTGAAAGGAGGCTCTTTAAATGGCTTTTATCCCTACTGTTGACCAAGAAAAATGTGAAGGTTGTGAGGAATGTGTAGATGTCTGTCCTGTTGAAGTGTTTGAGATGGAGGACGATAAATCTGTTCCGGTAAATGCTGACGAATGTTTGGGTTGTGAGAGTTGTGTCGAGGTGTGTGAACCCGGTGCAATTACGGTAGAAGAGACATAATCCGTCAATCGAATCCATGTCCCCTGGTCCTTTTTTACATGGACCGGGGGACAATGTCCACCCGATGACGGCCCCTATAAATTACGATCCCCGCCTTCCCTCTCCGGACAACCGGACACGGGAACTTTAAACACCGAACCACCGGATGATGACACCGTCTTCTAGGGGATGAAAAACCCGAGGTTCTCACCGGTCGCCCCTGTCTTCACAGCCCCCCGGACATTTCACCCGTTTCCAGATATTCAATTCTTTCGAGCAAGGGTGGGTGAGAAAAGTTAAAAAAGACATACAGCGGATGCGGTCTGAGATTCGAAAGGTTTTCCTTTGCCATTTTCTTCAACGCAGTGACGAGGGGCGTTGCGGTCTTTATAATCCCGAGAGAATAAAAATCCGCCTCCCGTTCAAATTTTCTGGAAATAGCTTTTCCAACGGGCGACAGAAAAAACGTTACAGCCTCCCACAAAAACCCTATCAGAAAAAGGCCCACATAGTAAGACCTGTCTGAAAAACCAAAACTTTCATACATCACTCCCCATGTCATCAACTTTGCTGCCAGAAAGAAAAGCAGAAAGGACACGAAACCGCTTAAAAGAATTTGCTTTTTAATATGATTTTTTTTCAGATGTCCGATTTCATGGGCCAGAATCGACAGGATTTCGGCTGGACTGTGACATTGAATCAGAGAATCGAACAGGACGATCCGCTTGGCTTTTCCCAGTCCTGAAAAATACGCATTGGTGTGCCGGGTTCTCCGGGTTGCATCCATCTGGTATATCCCCTCGATGTCGAGGCCTTCTCTTTGGGCAAGTCGTTTAATCCCGGTTTTAAGGTCGCTCTCCTCGAGGGGTGTAAATGCGTTAAACAGGGGTGCAATAAGGGTGGGATAAAGAACGGTCATCAACAGCTGGAAACACAAAAAAACAGCCCAGGCCCAAATCCACCAGTTCTCTCCGAGATACTTCAACATCAACAGGAGGGCGGATAGGAGAAAACCGCCCAAAACGATCATCACCAGCAATCCCTTTACCAGATCAGAAATCCAAATTTTTATGGTTTTTGTATTAAAACCGTATCGTTCTTCGATGACAAAACTATGATAATAATCGAAAGGAAGGCCGGCCAACATCTCTCCCAGACCAATGACGGCAAAGAAAATCAAGCCTGCAGACAAAAAATTTGTGGTCGCCAGTTTTTCATCGAGCCATGGGAGAACCCCTGACATAATGATAAAAAGAAAAAGCATTTTGCCGGCGCTGGTCCGGAGAAACATGAATCGGTAATTGTCCGTGGTGTATCGAATGATGTTTTTTAACTCCGCCGCATGAATCACCCCTTGAAAGGCCACGGGAACCTTTTGCCCATACTTATTGAGATAATTTATATTTATTCGCTCGATGGCCAGACACAGGGCCACACTGAGAAGATAGGCACTGATATAGGCGATCAAACATGCGTTAAATGGTATCATTCACACCCCGGACAACAATCATTAATGAAAAAACGGCCTGTATCGTAGCATTACCGTCTATGGCAATCAAGATGCTATCCAGGATTTCCGATAAACACCGCTAAGAAATTATTTTATCCGAGGTTGAGCGGTTCAGGGTTCAACGTTCCGGGTTGGAAAAACCTCAAACAGCTCGCATCAATGTGATACTGGCTTCATCGTGGGTTCAAAACCGTTCCACCCAATAGATTATGGCAGGCATTCCGGATTTCGATCAATATTTTGAGCAGTTTCAATCGGTTGTAACCCTTGAACTTTGAACCCTGAACCTGGAACCGATCAGTTTAGGTTTATGTTATCTCAGCTTGAAAAAAATTCAGATTAGCGGTAAAAGATAAATTTTTTAACCTTCAAAATGCCGGCAAACATACGTCTTGCACGGCACAACAAACTGTGATAACTTCCTTTTATGAAACAATACGTGATCGATGAACTCACGCCCAAGGATCATGAAGAGATCAAGGTCTACTTGGAAGAGAACTATCGTGCCTCCGATATGGATGGAATTTACTGGATACCCCTTGAACAGGACATCCTCACCCAAATTCAAAAGGAGCATACGGACTGTCAACCCTTTTATTTTGCCGTCGAACTGGAGCCGAACCTTATCGCCTTTGAGATGCTGATCCGGACCCAGAAAAGAATGCGATGCAGTTGCATGGGC
Organism: Desulfobacterales bacterium; assembly: GCA_030145345.1. Taxonomy (GTDB): domain Bacteria; phylum Desulfobacterota; class Desulfobacteria; order Desulfobacterales; family UBA11574; genus JAAXQD01. The sequence continues at coordinate 21,926 of JAQYVT010000012.1, read as the reverse complement.
TATGCAACCGAAAATCAACGCAATTGGCTTATCGGGCTTGCCGACTCAATATTTGATCAACTCGGGATTAAAATCTAATCCACCCCCCATTCCACCATAGATGGAACAACCATGAACAGACACCGAAACGTTCTGAATTGATGATGAAGTTTTTTTGATAACAAAATGATACGCAAACTAATTATTGTTTTATGGACCTTTCTATTTACCGCATACATGGCGGGTTTGACCGTAATTCTCTCCTTTTTGAGCACCGATGAAAACACGGCGCATAACGTTGGAAGAACCTGGGCAAAATACCTGCTTGCGGCGAGCAACATCAAGGTCACGGTTAAGGGTATCTCAAATATAAATCTACACGGGCCTCACATTTATATGGCCAACCATACAAGCAATTTTGATATCCCTGTTCTTCAGGCCTGTCTTCCGGTTCAATTCAGATGGCTTGCCAAAACCGAGCTTTTTAAGATACCGATCTTCGGTTGGGCCATGAAAAGAGCAGGCTATATCAGCATCGATCGTTCCAATAAGAAATCGGCCATACAGAGTCTCCAACGGGCAGCAAACATCATCAAAAACGGCGCCTCCGTCATTATATTCCCTGAAGGAACCCGAAGCGGGAATCAAAATGTCCAGCCATTTAAGAAAGGAGGATTTGTTTTGGCGGTGGATTCCGGTGTTCCCATCGTCCCGGTAGTCCTTCACGGAACTTGGAAAATTATGCCCAAAAGCCAGATTGTTATCGAACCCGGCCATGTGTTTGTGGAAATCAAAAAACCCATCGAATCTTCGGATTATAGCAGAAAAACAAAAGGCCTTCTGATGGAAAAAGTCAGAAATGTGATCCTGGAATCCTTAGAAAACGCTAAAAAGAACGGATCATTATGCTGAAAATAATACCCCTCGGCGGATTGGGAGAAATCGGACTTAACATGATGGTTTTTGAATATGGCGATTCAGCGTTCATCGTTGATGCCGGGCTGATGTTCCCGGAGGACTATATGCTGGGGATCGATTATGTAATTCCGGATATGACCTACATCAAACAGAAAAAACCCGATATTTCAGGGGTCGTCTTAACCCATGCCCACGAAGACCATATCGGAGCACTGCCGTATCTTCTGAGAGAGATGAATGTGCCGATTTATGGCACGCCGTTTACCCTGGGGGTTGTGCGGAAAAAACTTGAAGAACATGGACTCCTTTCACCCGTTCTGCTGAATGAAATTTCACCCAGAGAAAAGCTTGAATTGGGCCCTTTTGAACTCGAGTTTATTCGTGTCTGCCACAGCGCCGTAGATGGCGTGGGCATTGCCATTAAAACACCCTTAGGGCTCGTCGTTCATACCGGCGATTTTAAGATCAGCCACACGTCTGTTGACGGCATGATAACCGACGTAAACAAGTTTGCCCGGTATGGCGAGAAAGGGGTTCTTGCGCTTCTATCGGATTCCACGAATGTTGAAAGGGAAGGATATACCATCTCCGATCAGGAGGTTGGAGACACCCTGGGACGAATTTCAGCAGGCAGAACCGGACGAATCATTATCGGTCTTTTTGCCTCCAGCATTACCCGAATCCAGCAGGTTATCGATATCGCACTGGCCATCAACAGGAAAGTCGTTTTTAACGGCAGGAGTATAGAAACGAGTGTAAATATCGCAAAAGATCTTGGATACATACGCATCCCTGAAGAGATGGAAATCCATATCGAACAGGTCATTGATTTCCCGGACGAAGAAATCGTTATAATTACGACCGGCAGTCAGGGAGAGCCCATGGCGGCCCTTGCTCGCATGTCAGCAGGTACCCACAAGCAGATAAAGATCAAAAAAGAAGATACGGTTATCCTTTCTTCAAAATTTATACCCGGTAACGAAAAAGCCATCACCAAGATTATTAACGATCTTTATCGGCGAGGTGCCGATGTTATTTATGAAAAAATATCGAAGATTCACGTATCGGGCCATGCTTTTCAGGAAGAGTTAAAGCTAATGATCAATCTCACCCGGCCCAAATATTTTATTCCAATCCACGGAGAATTTCGGCATCTGGTTCTTCATTCACGTCTGGCAAAGCAGGTCGGCATCGCCGAGGAAAACATTCTTCTTGCGGAAAATGGACAGATCATAGAATTTGATGAAAATGGCGGAAGAATTCAAGACAATGTTTGTACCGGCCGGGTGCTCATTGACGGCAAAGGTATCGGAGATGTGGGAAGGAGCGTGCTCAAGGAAAGACGAAACCTCTCCGAAGACGGCCTGGTTGTGGTTAACATGGCCTTTGATGAAGAGACCGGCATTGTGGTATACGGACCGGAGATCGTTTCTCGCGGCTTTGTGTTTGAAACGGAAACGGGCCACCTTTTGGAAGACGCGAAATGTGTTGTCCTGGAAATTGTCGAAGAAGTGAGCCCCGAAGTCCCGGATCGGGCAGCCAAAATCCGATCAAAAATACAAAAAGCCCTGAGAAAATATTTTTCCTTTACCATCAATCGCCGACCGGTTATACTTCCGTTTATTCTGGAAGTCTAAACATCGACCATTGAAATGGGTTCAAATGCGCAAAGAAATCATAGGAATTTTACTATTTTTTCTCGTTATTTTTACGCTGATCAGTCTTCTGTCATACAGTCCGGCGGATCCTTCGATCAATAATGCCAGGGCTGCGGGTCAGATTCACAACTTTTTTGGTATATTTGGCGCCCATCTGGCGGGCATCCTCATCGGACTGTTCGGGCTCGGTGCTTTCTGGGTCCCGATTCTACTACTTCTTACCAGTATCCATTTTTTCGGCAACCATTCCCGAAAGGCAGTCATTTCGACCCTTGCCGGCGGCGTTATTCTGATGATCACCACGGGAAGTTTACTGGCACTCAAGCACAACCATATTGTTATTCTTGGCAGCAAATTTTCTTCCGGCGGCCTCGTCGGAATCCCTTTAAAATCATTTCTCGTAAAGTATTCCAATATCCTGGGCGGCGCCGTTATCCTGGCGCTTTTATGGATCATCGGTTTGATTCTGGCCACCGGTTTTTCTTTGATAAAGTTTGGCAAACGATGTTGGCAAACAGGCATTTTTTCAGCAGATCAACTGCGCACATTATTCATAAAATTGAAAGCGCAACGGGAAAAATCAAAAAAACATTCCGGCACAAAAAAAGTTCAGAAAGTCAAGCAGCAACAGAAAATAAAAATCAAAACTCCCAAACCTCGGCCCATCAAGGAAACTCCGGTTCCACGGCAGGAAGTGTTTGATTTCATGCATGGCGGAAAAGGATTTCATCTGCCATCGATCAATCTTTTAGACGATTTCGAAGAGGCCCTCTCTTCTGCCGATGATGAAAATTTAAAGATGCAGTCGAAACTCCTTGAAAAAAAGCTCGAAGACTTTAATGTCCAAGGAAAGGTGGTTGCCATATCCCCCGGACCCATCATCACAACCTTTGAATATGAACCGGCTCCGGGGATTAAAATAAACAAAATCGTCAATCTTACCGACGACCTTTCTCTGGCGCTCCGAGCCATAAGCATTAGAATTGTGGCCCCCATCCCTGGAAAAGCCGTCATCGGGATCGAACTCCCCAACGCCTCCAGGGAGATTGTAAGATTCAAAGGGGTTGTCGCTTCGAGCGCCTTTCAAAAATCAAAATCCAAACTGACCATCTGTCTCGGCAGGGACATCATCGGAAACCCTGTCGTTGCAGAGCTCGACAAGATGCCGCATCTTCTCATTGCCGGCGCAACCGGAAGCGGCAAAAGCGTGGCCCTGAATGCCATGATCTGCAGCCTGCTCTACAAATCGACCCCGGATGATGTAAAGCTGATTATGGTCGATCCCAAAAGAATTGAACTTTCCAATTACGACGGAATACCGCATCTCATTACGCCGGTGGTAACAGATATTAAAAAAGCCACCAATGCCCTCTTCTGGGCCGTACGTGAAATGGAGAGACGGTACGAACTTCTGTCTGAAAATAAAGCCAGACACATACGACAGTATAACCAGAAGATCGAAAAGGAGCGTCAGACCCCCGAAGGAAAGGACGCGGAGAAACTGCCGTATATCGTTGTTGTCATCGATGAACTTGCCGATCTTATGTTGGCCGCATCAAGGAACGTGGAAGTCGCCTTGACACGCCTTGCCCAGATGGCCAGAGCCGCCGGCATCCATTTGATACTTGCCACCCAGCGGCCTTCTGTGGACGTGCTGACCGGGATCATCAAGGCCAATTTTCCCACCCGCCTGACCTTCCAGGTTTCTTCCAAGACCGATTCCAGAACCATCATCGATGCGAACGGTGCTGAAAACCTATTGGGAAACGGGGACATGCTTTTTCTGCCGCCGGGCACCGCCAAGCTCCAGCGCATTCATGGGGCATACCTTTCAGAATTGGAGCTTGGAAGAATCATCGAATTTTTGAAGAAACAGGAAACACCGGAATACGACAAAACCATTGTCAAAGCGCCGCCAAAGGAAACGGAAGATTCCGGTGATAAAGAATATGACGAAAGATATGACGATGCCGTGGCACTCATTACAAAAAATGGACAGGCATCCATATCCATGATTCAGCGGCATTTGCGTATCGGCTATAATCGAGCGGCCCGTATCATCGAAATGATGGAGGAAGAAGGGATCGTGGGTCCCTCGGACGGTGCCAAACCGAGGGCGGTCCTGGTTAAAGGATATGAAGACATTCCTTAGCCTGTAACCTAAAAATGAAGCTTGATGAAAAACTGATCAATACCGTTAAAGGTTTTCTGGACCGTCAAGAGGGTAAGGCCCTTTATGAAATTGCCCTGGAAGCCAGCCGTCGCGGTCCCTGTCTGGAAATCGGGAGTTACTGCGGAAAATCGACGATTTATCTGGGTTCAGCCTGCAGAAAAAACAACAGCGTTCTATTCTCCATCGATCATCACCGAGGATCTGAAGAACAGCAGCCTGGAGAAGAATATTTCGATCCCGAGCTTTACGACCGAAAAACCCGCCGTGTGGACACATTTAAAGAATTTAGAAATACCATTGAAAAGGCCGGGCTCGAGGATACGGTGGTCCCCATGGTATGCAGGTCCGAACTCGCTGCGCGTTTGTGGTCAACATCCCTCAGCCTGGTTTTTATTGACGGCGGTCATTCCTATGCGGCGGCATACACGGATTACAACGCCTGGGCCGGGCATATCATGCCCAATGGATATCTGCTGATTCACGACATTTTTAAAGACCTTGAAAAGGGCGGCCAGGCACCGTATCATGTTTACAAGCTGGCGGTTGCATCCGGTCTTTTCAAAGAAGTTTCCATGATAAACACCTTGGGAGTCCTGAGACGCATGCCGTCCGGCGCCATCCCTGAAACCCTCCCCCAGAAGTAATCACTCAATACACCCCATCCAAGGAATCTAACTGAAAGCAAATATGTGGAAAAGAAAGGGTCAAGCCCCGGATGATTTTTTTAAAATTGGGGTTTTAGATTTGATTTGGCATTTAATTTTTGTCATTTGAGTTTTGCCCCAAGGAAACTGAGTAGTTTCCAATTCACAAATGAGATATTTTTTCGATGAGCAAGGCCGCACAAGGGTTTTTGCCCGAGGCGTACGCCTGTACGTCGAGGGCGGAAACCCGCGGAGAACGCCGCTCATCGGAAAAATAGCCATTTATGGATGGAAACGAATTAATTTTTACGATAAGGTGTTAGGGTCGTCTTTTGTCAGATACACCACAAGGCTCTTGCCCATGACCGGATTGAACAGCCGGTCGAAAAAGCGTGGTATCAAAGGATGCTTCATGATATCCCATACCAGAAGACGGTGATACAGGTTTACGAGCCGGGAATCTTCTCGTTCCGGACCGACAAGGCACTTCAGCCACCAATACGGGGTATGGAGGCTGTGGGCAGAATGGTTTCCGCGCGGTTTCAGGCCTTTTCTTTCCAAAAGATCCATCAGCGCTTTCTTTTTATAGATACGGACATGTCCATTTTCAGTGTTGTGGTAACTTTCGGAAAGTGCCCAGCAGATTCGCTCGGGCAGATAGTTTGGAACACTGACAACCAAGTCCTTATCCGGTTTCAAGACCCTGACGGCTTCAGAGACTGCGGTCTGCTCGTCATGAAGATGTTCCAGAATCTCCGAACAGATGACAAGGTCAAAATAATTGTCCCTGAACGGCAGGTGATATATGTCGGCAACAGCAACCTTGCAGATCCCACCGCCGTGTTCTCCGAGTCTTTCCTGGTTTTCAACCCTGCGTTGTGCCTCAAAAACATCATCAACGTTGATGTCCACCCCGATGGCAACGATGTTTCTGAACCTAAAAGCACCGCAGGTGTGGCGCCCGGTTCCGCATCCGATATCCAGGATACGACAGCCGGGTGTTATGTTGAGCCGGTCAAAATCGATGGTAATCACGGATGGTCTCCCTGTACGCCCCAACGGTCATTTCTGCCGCCTTTTTCCAGGTAAAACGATGGTGGACCCGATTAAACCCGGCACGACCCATTTTTTCCGCCTGGTCAGGATTTTCGAGAAGTTCCTTGATAGCATTCACAAGTTCCCGGGAATTCGCAGGGGGGACCAGAACACCGGCATCCCCCACCACCTCGGGCAAGGCACCGCCGGTGGTGCTGACCACCGGAAGACCGCATGCCATCGCCTCGCCGGCCGGAAAACCGAACCCCTCGTATACGGACGGAACGATGGCCAAAGAAGCCCTGGCATATTGCTGAACAAAGGCTTCATTGTCGATCCGGCCTGTAAACCTAATTCGCTCTTTTATGCCCAAGTTTTTTATGAGTTTTTCAATATCGCCATTCTTTTTAACGGTGCCGACAATAACGAGCCTGACGTCGAAGGTCTTGGAGATTTCAGCCACGGCTTCAAGGAGGTAGCGGAGCCCTTTTATCGGCGTATCCGCACTGCTGGTAACGATAATCCTCCCTTTTTCCCTTCTGATTCCAGAAACCGGATAAAAAAGGTCCGTATTGATGCCATTCATAATGACTTTGAATCGTTCCTGGGGAATCCCGAAATTTTTACTGATGTCGTTTTTGGCAGACCGTGAAACGGTGATGATGTGGGAGAGGGTTCTGGCAACCCTTTTTTGCATACCGATAAAAGAATACCATCGCATCTGTTTTATCTTTTGCCAAAAAGACGGCGCCGTTCTTACGGCCAGGTCCCGGTCAACGGTAATGGGATGGTGGATTGTGGCGATGGTGGGAATAAATTCTTTAATGGACTTTATGCCGTATGAAAGGCTCTGATTGTCATGAACGATATCGTATGTGTGTCGCCGTTTCCTTAAAAATCGATACGCCCTGAGACCGAACGTGAACGGTTCCGGGAATCCCATGGTGGAAACCCCCAGCCACTCGATAAGATTGATGGGATCTGAAAGCTCTTTTAAAGAGGGCATTCTGAACAGATCATCCGGGTTATAAAGGTCGAGACCGGGAAGCTGAAACAGCTTTATATCTTTATCGAGCTGGGGGATGGGGGGCCCTGAAACCACCTCCACATGATGCCCCAAGTCTTTGAGCGCTCTGCTCAAATTATATATATAGACCCCCTGCCCGCCGCAGTGGGGATGGCTTCGGTAGCTCAACAGGCAGATTCTCAATCGATCCGCCTTATCCCTTGACATTATAGCACCTCGTTTCTGCAAGCTTTTCCAACACCGCATCATATTGATCGATCAGTTTTTCCCAGGCAAAGCGGGACATCGCTTCGGATAGGTTTTGTCGTTTAACCTCAAATTGGGAAAAATTCAAGATAAGAAAGCAGAGTTTCTCGATCAGGTCCGTGGGGTCTGTATAGAGGAAATCATCATGGAAGGCCTTTGGAATGATTTCCGGGTAGGACAGCCGGTGAGGCAACAGGGGGATACAGCCGTAACGGATCGCCTCAACCACTGAAATACCGAAATTTTCCTGATTTGCCGTACTGATGACAATATCTCCCTTCATCAGCCATTCCTGGTATTTTTCTTTGGAGGCTTCATAGCCGTAGCAAACGATCCGGTTCTTGAGACGCTCTCTGGCAGCGATAAATTCTTTGGGGACCATCTGGAAATTTTCCCCCAAAAGTGCAAGACGAAAATCGAAACCCCGTTGGCGTACGGCATCCAGGGCTTGGAAAAAAGCCGAGGGGTCTTTGTCAAATTCCCAGCGATGATTCCAGATGATCAGCGGCGGCGCGTCGGTTTCGGGAACCGACCGGAGCAGCGGGCGGTCTGCGGCCGAAAAATGACATCCTGGATAGAGGACCCCGCTCTTTCTGCGGATTTCTTGGATCACCCACATGGGCCGGTATTCGGGCATCATTTTTAAAAACTCCGGAAGGCTCGAGAAAAATGCATCAATGTGGGTCCGGGAATTAAAAAGAACCTTGTCTGCTGCAAGGGCTGTGGTAATGTCGGTGAAACCAAACTGAAAATCCCTGCTTTCACCGGGCGCCAATGGATAGGTCAATTGATTCTCATGAAAATAAACCAAAGAAGGCGGACAAAACCGACCCCATAGGGCCTTAAAATCCGACAGGCTCATAAGGTCGCTTGTGATCAGTCCGTTGTAGTCTTTAAGGGAGGGAATTTTTTTCACAAAGTATAGGGCCGCCCCTCGCATCCGCCATTTCCAGAAACGCGCGGGGAGCGTGACAAGGTCGATTCTGTGCCGGGAGTGTGAAATAAGGCCCTGGGCAAAATCCCGATGTGATCCGCCAAAAAAAGGTTCCAGGAATAAAAATTTCAAATGATTCTCTGCAGGTTAAATCGGTTCATTCCCAATCCAGACTATAAGCCATCTAAAAATGCATCTAACGCCCAATGGCTGCGTTCCATGCCTCCTTAAAATGCTCACATACTATGAGGTATGCTGTGCTTTTTCGTCGGCCTGCGCCTTACCCTTGAGCGTAATCTACTATTTTTAAAATGGCTTCTAAAAGCCAAACTGAAAGGAAAGACAAACACCTTTGTTCTTGACATCGGCTGAAAGGTTAATTTTCACATTGTCTTTTAATCGTTCTAAAAAAAGGCCGGTTTTTTTCCGGTTGTATTTGTGAGCACCCGTTACGGCTCCGTATATGTTTCCGGCATAAAAACCCACTTCCACAAAAGTAAGGAGCCCGCCGAGGGCAGGATTCCCCCCATCGAAAGACTCATAGGCGGCGTATATGAGCGCACCATTGATCAAAAAAGCGATCAGCGCATCCTGGTATCTTTCACAATAAAAATATCCTGCTCCGGGAATAACCGATAAAAATCCCGCCAGCTTCGGGTTCTTTTTTGGAATTAATTTTTCCTTTTCAAGTTCAGCAGACAGTGTTTCAAGTCTGTATTTATCTTTATTTTTAACACTTATTTTTGAAAAGTATCGTCTGCCCTCTTCCCAGGATGCCGTTTCAAGATAAATCCACCCGAGCCGGTAGTAGGCCTCATCCCTGACATCCTCATTGTGCGCGACCACAATAAGATTGTTGAGATTGATGATGGCAGGATCCAAGGCATTTAGCTTCATATAGGCGTCACTGATCTTGAAATACGATTTAATGGCATCATCGGTATCCACATATTCATCGATTAATTTTTGAAATGAATCGACGGCCGTCTTGAAATCCCCTCCGAGGTAATACGACATACCGGTTTGGTACATTGCCCGTTCCACCCGCTGATCCTCCGGAAAGAAATAGATAAACCGCTTGAATTCCATAACGGCCGTCGAATAATCGTTGTTGGAAAAAAGGCTCTCTGCATAATTGAACTGTTTGTCCGGCGTTATGATCACAGAAGGATTTTGGTCCGGTGGCGTTTTAGTGCCGGCAAAAGATTTTGAAAAGGGGATAAAAAGAAAAAATAGCGCAACCAGAGCGATGAACCGAGAGCCAGAGCAAATGTGTCGGATGCGCATAATGATCATTGCCGCCAGAAGTCGTTGTTACTCACAGGGTCGTAGTTGCGCTGTTCACCGTTTATCCAGACCGGGGCCGACAATTTTGTCTCGTCTCTGCCGCATCGCATCAGACGGTCACTGCACATAATCCAGCCGGTAAGGGAGCCATGTTTTTTGATGGCATCCATACAGTACTGGGAACATGTGGGATACATGGGGCAACGATCCCCGTCGACATTTGAAATGTAATCTCTATAAAACTTGAAGGGATAAAGGAGAGGGCTCCCCTGTTTTTCTGCAGCCACATGTAACCCTTTTGGATGGTCAGTAAGATTCATCTCCTGCCGGGCGCAGGCACTGCTCCAACATACGTTTAGAATTGCACAACCAATGATGAAACCAAATCTTATTTTCATATCTTATTTTTAACTAACTCGTAAAAAATCTTTTGTGAGCGGTATCTGATCATTTGGGGATCCAGTGTTTCAAGTGGTGATGCGTTAAAATTTTCAAGCTGTTTGAGGAGCTTGCGACGAGTTCTTGAAATTTAGCATCACGGCTTGAAACGCCCCCAAATGGTCACTGAGCGAACAAAAGACTTTTTACGAGACCTTTATTTTTGGGTGACTCGGAACACTTCTTCAATGGTAGATATACCGTCTAACACCTTTTGTACACCGTATTGGCGCAAAGTGACCATATTCTGATTCAACGCCTCGTTTTTTATACTGTTGGAATCATGGGTCTTTAATATAAGACTTTTTAAACGGTCATCCAACAGCATAATTTCAAAAATACCGGTTCGGCCTTTATACCCGGTAAAAAAACAGTTTTCACATCCTATGGATTTGTAAATAACAGCTTCCCGACACTGATCGGCGTCGATCCCGATGCTTTCCAATGCAACGTCATCGGGTGTGTAAGGCTCTCGGCAGCTTTTGCAAAGAACCCGGACCAGCCTCTGGGCAACAACCGCCAGGACCGATGATGAAATTAGAAAGGGTTCAACACCGATGTCCACAAGGCGGGTAATCGCGCTTGCAGAATCGTTGGTATGGAGTGTGGAAAAAACAAGATGACCTGTGAGGGCCGACTGAACCGCAATGTCCGCTGTCTCCCTATCCCGTATTTCACCGACCAGAATGACGTCGGGGTCCTGCCGGACAATCGACCGGAGTCCACTGGCAAAGGTAAGGTCTATTTTCGGATTCACCTGTATTTGACTGATCCCTTCGATCTGATATTCAATGGGATCTTCAATGGTGATGATGTTGATATCCGGCATGTTGATGGACGAGAGGATTGCATACAGCGTCGTGGTTTTCCCGCTGCCGGTGGGGCCGGTGACAAGGATAATCCCATTCGGAGACTTGACAAGGGTTTCGAGGGTATCGAGTTTGTCCGATACAAGTCCGAGATCCGAAAGTGAAATCAAGGACGCTGATTTGTCAAGGAGCCTGAGCACCAGACGCTCTCCAAACGATGTCGGAATGGTGGATACCCGCACATCGATCTCCTGATTGCCGATTTTAACGTCCAGACGACCGTCCTGGGGAAGACGTTTTTCCGCAATGTTCATCTTCGCCATGACCTTGATTCTGGAGATCAGCGCAGGCTGGATCCATTTTGGAGGGGACAGCAGGTCATATAGAATACCGTCAACGCGATAGCGCACTTTGAAACTGTCCTGGTAGGGTTCGATGTGAATATCGCTGGCACGGGCTTTCACGGATTGTGAAATAATATGGTTCACAAGTTTTATGATCGGTGCATCACTGATGTCATCCAGCAGGTCCGCCTTTTCCTCGATCTCACTGATAATGGCACTGCCGTTTTCTTCCATATCCTGGACCAGCTGCTCGGCCGAGCCCCTGCTGAGATCATACGATATATTTATGGCAAATAGAATTGCGTCCTTTGTTGAAAGGACGAGCTTAACATCATGGATGCCGAGAATCTTGATAAGGTCATCGAGGGGTTGTATACAGGCCGGGTCGTTTACGGCGATGGTCGAATCCGAGTTGAAAAAATCTTCTTTCTTATGGTGTCGATCCTCGTCGTGCAATCTCTTGTCGGTATCGGAATCCGGACGTCCTTTTATCAAAGGAACCATGTTGTATTTTTTTAAAAATTGAATCGGAACACGGTCGGTAAAATCGGTTTTAAACTTTTCAAGGGGCAGTTCCGGCCAGAAAGGAATGTCGTATTGGATGCTTAAAGCTTCGAGAAGCTGTCTTTCGGTGATGATCTTCCTTGCCACGAGGGTTTCTCCGAAATCGCCGCCCTTTTCGGAAATAATCCTTTGGGCCTCTTTTAGATCTTCGTCTGAGACCTCGAAGGTGTCCTGGAGTATCTGGGTAAAATGTTTTTGCATGGTGATTGAAAGGTTGAAGGAAGTTTCTATATTATCAAGTTAGTTCGCTTTGCTCACAATTGGAATGATGGAACAATGGAATACTGGGATAATGAGTAACTTTAGGAATAAGAATGATATTGATCCGTTAACCCAATCTTTCACTATTCCAAAATTCCATCATTCCATTGAAGTGGCATAAACCAGTAGCTATTAAAAGATCCTTAATTTCAAACAATTTTAGAAATTCCGAGACGTCAAGTTATATTGAACGACGGCAGTCCTTATGGTTTGGATCCGGGTCCGGCGCTGTCAGGTTGTTTTTCGTACATTTTGATTTTCCCTGCTCTGATCTGATCGACTTCCTCCTTTTTGCTTTCCAAAAGCGTCTGTGCCTCGGCAGGGCTGCTGACAACCGTGGGTTGGATAAACACATAAAGATTGGTCTTTTCACTTCCCCTTGACGTCGATTTGAACAGATACCCGAAAAAAGGGACGTCTCCCAGGCAGGGGACCTTATATTCTATTTCTGAAATGCTTTCGTCGATCAGCCCGCCGATGATAACGGTACTCCCGTCTTTTACAATCACCGTGGTGTCGATGCTCCGCTTTAATGTGGTCGGACGATCCGTTGAAGCCAAGGCGGTTGTGGCTTCATCGAGTCTAGTCACTTCCTGAGAAATATTCAAGTTAACCAGCCGATCCTTGCTGATTTGCGGCGTGATCTTTAAGGTAATCCCAACATCTTTATACTCATAGGAACTGTATGTCTCGACGCCGGTTTCGGCGGCCGACCGGGTCTGATAGGGAATGTTCTTGCCCACAATAATGACGGCCTCCTGATTGTCCAAGGTCAGGAGTTGAGGGGTCGAGAGTATATGAACATCTTTATCCTTTTTATACGCATTTACAACTGCGGCAAGGTTGGGGAATGTGATATTGCCGATGGTAATGGCTTCGGTAATTACGGCCAGGGACAAACCGTCCGCAGACGGCAAGGTCGCAAGCGGCGTTGTTCCCAGAACGCTGAGCGGCGATGAAAATGTACCCCCAATGGCGGCATCTTTTCCGCCGATGGTCGTCTTACCGCCCGTCTTCCATTCGACACCGAGCTTAAAATCCTTGTTCACGTCGACTTCCATGATCAGGCTTTCGATATACACCATGGCCCTTGGAACATCCAATTTCTTAATGATCTCATCCAGGACCTGGTAATCCTCCTTGCCTGCCATGATAATCAGACTGTTGGTCGCTTTATCGGCGGCCAGCTTGACTTTTTCCGAAATAAACGGAAGTTTTCTCTCTTCGGGTGTCCCGGCCTGTTTCGTCGGCAGTTCCCGTAGGACCTTTGCCAGATCCTCGGCATTGGCATTTTCTAGATAATAGACATGGATCCTTTCTTTTCCTCTGGGTGTTTCCCGGTCGAGCATATCGATCAGCTTTTTTATCCTTGCGGTCTCGACCTCGCTGGCCATTACAATAATGGTATTGGTCCGCTCATCCGCCACGAATTTGATTGTTTGCAGATCCGGTCCTTTGGTTTTTCTCTTTTCCTGGAAAACAGAATCGAGAATCTTCACAAATTTTGTGGCATCGGCATATTCCAACGGAATGATGGAAAGCTCTTGGCCCATACCGGAAACATCGATGGCATTCAGGATTCGAATCAGCCGTTTTATATTGGAATATACATCGGTGACAATCAACATGTTCGTCGGAGGATAAGCCAGAATCACGCTGTTTTTGGAAACCAATGGTGCGAAGAGTTTTTTTATTTCAGAAGAACTTGCGAATTTTAAAGGTATCAGCTGCGTTACAACTCGATCTTCAGGTGAGGCGGCTTCTTCTTTAAGCCGGGTTTCAATGCTTTTTGATCGTGCATCCGGAGACGGAATGATTTTAATGACTTCTCCGGATTTTACGGTGGTAAACCCATGAACTTCCAGAACCGATTCAAATACTTTGTAAGCTTCTTTTATGGAAATTCTGCTGGGTGAAATGATCGTCACTTTTCCCTTTACACGTTGATCGACGATAAAGTTCTTTGATGTCAACTCGCTGATAAATTTAATAAAAACATTGATATCCACATCATTGAAATCTATGGAAATGAATCTTTCCGAATCCTGATTCCCCTGGACTGCTGTTTCATTTTTTGAAGATTTGAGAACTTTTCCGGAGGTATCTGTCTGGGCCTCGATGGATAGGGGCACCGTCAAAATCATAACCGTTAAAATAAACAGGTTTCTGATAACTTTTGAACCAAAGGTGAGTGATCTCATTTGTCGTCGATTAACCCGTATGGTTGTGTTTTGTACCGATCTTCACATTTTAAAGATAAAAACCTAAAACAAAAATGAATTCGATGTGATACGAATTCATCGGAATTTATTTGAATACCGATTGTGGTGAACGGACTTTTGATGATCTCTTAAAAAGTCATGAATTCAACTATAGACGGCCAAGTAAAAAGTTCATATACAAGGCGTAGTATTTTTTCAGGAACGAGGCCATATATGTAGTATGCCGAGTGGCCGAAAAAATACTTCAACGCAGTGGATGGGATTTTTTACAACGCCATCACTTTTAACATTTTATATATTATCATACATTTATCACTTATTCAATATTATATTCGATGGTTTTCGGCCGGCCCCTTCGTTTTAACTGAAGCTGTACCTTGGAAGCCGATTGCAGGCTTTGATAAAATTTTAAGGCGTCATCCACGGATTCGATATTTTTTCCATCAACACCCATAATGATATCTCCGCTCTTTAATCCCATTTTATAAAAAATGGAGTTTGGCCTGACCCCGGTCAAGCGAAGGCCGTCGGGCTTGCCATTTTGGAAATGCGGCTGTATCCTGACCTGCTTCATAAGGGTGTTGACATCCTGGAGGGCCGTATCTATCTGTGATCGTTTTATGGCTATATTTCGGGAACTCGATGCACTTTTTCTCTCGGGAGATCTGTCTGTTTTCCGCTCTTCTCGGACTTTCTCTATCCCGAGAATTTCATCCTTGCCGTTGACATGGAGTACAACCTTTTCTCTTAAAATCATCTTAAGGGTTGCATTTTGGATGGTATCCCCAATTTTGTATAGATTCTGGCGTCTTACAGCAGTGTCTTCAATGACTGCATAGGCTTTTTTTTCGTCACCTGTAACGGTTCCCAGCAGTTTCAGTTTAAGATCCGTTGGGGTAAGGCTTTCGATGTCGAGTTTCTGGGGGCGGCCCCCGGTCCCTGTTTTTGTTTTGAATAGATTACGATCCATGATGGCTCTGTAATCCGACAATGGATGCCGCGTCGACGCTTCATTTGGGATCACATGCCTGGCTGCATCTCTGGGGGGCGGCGCAGGATCAATTTTGGCGCCGGCAATTTTATAAAAGGCCTTAATCATAAAAAAAACAGCTGCGGTAATTAACAGAACATTCAATATGGTAAAATATCGTTTCATAAATTTTAACACGGCTCACAGTTCGCGTAAAACACCGGTTTCCTGAACCTCCAAATTCCCCGCTAATTCAGAAAGAAACGGGGTTCGTCCAGCGTACCGTATATTCTGATTCGAATGACGCCTTTATTCAATACCTTTTCAGGCAATAGATTCGCCGGAAAATCTTTTCCCAGATTTTCGAGAAACGACCGATTCGGTTTGATCACGCCTGAAAGTTTTAAATAACTGTCTCCTGGAGGCTCTTTTAAAGTAACAGCACCGGAGATGCTGCCATTCATCGGCGCGCCCTCCATGTCACATCGTTTGATTTTAAGCCTCCGATCGATCATGGTCAGATCGGCATCGATTTTACGAAAAGGTATGCGCTTCATATTGAAAACAGGCGTTAACAGTTCTACTTCACCGTCTGAAATGACCAGCTTGGCCCCAAGACTTCCTCCAGATTTTCCACCACTTCTGCAGGTGAAATCACCGTTGAGCATTCCGGTTAACGAACGGCCGAAATAATGCTTGACAGCGGATATTTCTTCCATCTGAACATTGGAAAGTTTTCCTTGAACCATAAAATTTTGATGTGGTCTGTTTTTCGAAAACTCTCCCCTTCCCTCTAAACTGCCTTTAAAAGCGCTCCCTTTGAAAAAAAAAATGATCCTTGAACGAAGAAGCGACAAAAGGTTCGGAGCGATCTTAATCCGCTCTGCCTTAAACAACGCATCATTCAGGTAATACAAATTTACATGATGTAACTTCAACCCCGGGGGAAAAGAAGGGGTTATATGATCAATGGTAATATTCACCCCTGGATTGGCGGTATTAAAATTAGAGGTTATAATGTTTTTTACGGCATCTGACGGGAACAGATAGTAAATGAAAAACAGTGCAGCTCCCATGCTGTATATGACATACGGCAACCATTTTCGGGTATTGCTCATCATCCTTTTTCAACCGTTTCAACCTGTATAACCGCGTCGATAAACCCCTCTTGTTTACCGGTCTTCAATATGGAAAGCCTTTTTATGTAGACCATGTTTTTTGATGTTTCGATCATATGCAGGTAAGTGGTCAACTGCTCTAGTGTCAGGCTCTGGAGTTTCATTTCCACCTGAGATATTTTGTAGGGGCTGTCTTTCTGAACAGTTGTTGAAGGCTTCATGTACGTTACACGTTCTTTGATCCCTGCCACACCGGTGAGTCTGTCGAGGAAAGAAAACAGGGTAAAATCTTTTTTCCTGGTTTCTAAACGCACCTTTGACAAATTTGCTCTCTGGTTAATCGCACTGTATTCGGACTTAAGGGCGATCATCTCTTCAAGGCTTTCTGCTTTGACCTGGAGTGCTCTTTTAAGACGTTCCCTCTTGTCGATGGATGGGAATACGAAAAATCGAATAATAATAAACAGGCAGACAACCCCTGATAACGCATAAATTGCGATTCTCTCTCTTTTTGTCAGCTTTCTCAACATATGTGCCGTCGGTTTTCGGTTCGTGGACGTTAATCTAAAGAATTATTGTCTGAGCAACAGCCTGTCAAAATGTGATCTTCAGCTTAAACCGCACGCGGTTGTCCGATTTGTTGATATTGGCGGAACTGATAATGATTTTTTTAAAAGAATCCACCTGCTCCAGCCGGCTCTTTATATTGTCCACCGAATTAAAGGTATCTGTATCCCCTGAAATAACAACGTTCTCCAATCCTATAACCATCCGTGTAAGGGTAACGTCCGTTTCGCTCGGAATACGTTGACTGATATTGTTTAGAATATCAATGGCCCGTATGGGTTTTTCGGCTTCTCCAGGAAGCAACTCCTTTTTTCTGGCCGCCTGTATTTTTATCCGCATCTGTTGCACCGGGTCGACAATTTTTTTGACATCCGGAAATGTCGAAGTAAAGATATCTGTTGTTTGATTGTCCAGCCGGGTCAGCCTTTTCCCCATAAAATATGAGTCGATAAAGACGTTGAAAAACGCCAATGCCACCACCAGGGCAAAGAAAACTCCGGTTTGGATCAGGCCTTTTTTATTTTCCTCCCAGAACTTTTTTGAGGCAAACGGACCTTTTCGAAAATTTAATCCGTTGGCACCTTCAACTTCCATAAGCGCCAATGAAAGGGCATTGTCCATCAGGAAAGGAATCCAGGATTTTGGCGGATCTTGATGTTTTATAAGATCTGTATCCCGTAACAGGTCTACCCGTTCGATGGATAATCCCAATGCCTCTCCCATGTCCTGTTCAAAACCCAAATCATCGAGGCCGCATCCTGTAATAAACAAACCGTCCGGATCAAATTCAAATCCAATCATCTTTTCCAATGCAGCGTGTGTCTGCCGTATGGTGCTGCAAATGGATTTTATCTTGTATGAACGGGAATTTGAACGTATTGGGAAAGAACGTATCAGGCAAACCCCGCCGGACAAAATAAAAAATATAGCGACGTTGTTGCTGTCTATGTCGACGACGAGCCAATTCTTACGGTCGTCTAAAAGATGGGTCAGGCATACTGCAATGGGGTAGCCGCCAACGGTAACCGTCTCGGGCGCGATATTGAACGTGGCGAGTGTATCTAAAAAAGATTGGAGCTTCGATTTTTCTACCGCGGCGGTGATAAGGTTGTTATCATTTATATTATCCGGTAGTTTTAACGTAACAAAATCGATGATCAGGTCATGTGTGGGAAACGGAAAGGTTGGCTCCAGTTCATACGGCAGAATTTTTTTAATTTTTTTTTGACCCTTAAACGGGACTTGAATATTTCTATAGGATATCTCGTCAGCAGGAAAGGACGCCACGCAGACGGAACCGGATATATCCATCTTTTTCACAATGGTTTCAAGTGCCGCAACCCAGCCGGTTTCATCCGCTTCTCGGGCTAATAGGGGAACATGAACATGGGCATCTATGGCAGTTCCTTTGATACCGCTCTTTATCAGAACCGCTGATACCGCATCATGTCGTATGTCTAGTCCCAGTATTTTTCTTCTCATGGTTTTCTTTAAATTAAAATAGACGTAATTATAGTAGGTTATGATCGTTTTGTCAAGTCAAACCTCTTTCTTCGACGCTGAGCTCGAATTTCTCATGAAGGACGTCCCTGTTGTCTATCACTTAAAAAGTCGTATCATTTTAGGCGTATGAAACAGGTCCACAGACGTTCAGATGTCCGGTGTTTTGGCGAATCGCTGTTTGAGAGTTCTACTCTGTTTCCCACCGTAAGACTTTGCAGGTCCATTTTCCCGTTTTTTGGTTTTTTTCTCTGTTCACCACGGTGTTTATTTTCACTTTCATCTCGTTTAACGTTGCAACAGATTCTATTCGAAATAAATCACTGGTGGTCTTGATAAGGTTTGAATCAATGTTAATGTCGCCCATACCGGGGACCCTTTTATACCAGGTTGGGCTTGAAAGGTCGTGGATATATTCGGATTCGGAGGTCTCTTGGCGGTAATCGTAAATTGCCTGTGCAAGATATTCACTCCCTAAAGGCAGAATTGCCGCAAGTGTCGGAAGATCCGCAGTGTTGATATTTATTTTTCCTTCATAGGTAAAGGTATTGTCCGCGGTTTTGCTCATTCCAAAGACGGTAATATGGTCTGAGAGTCCCGACACCCCGCCTGTGCCTTTTAACAGCTCCGGTGTAATTCCTCTGATGAGTGCAAGTTCGCCGATATGGGTAATCTGACCGTTTTTGCAGGTGTACGGTGGGTCGAGATCCTGATAATAGTCTGACTCTGCGCCATTCAGCCCCGTGATGGCATCATCGTCCCCGGAATCTAGCCAGTCTTTGACCGAGTTTATGATGGTCAACGGTTCTAAATCCTCAAACGATTCATTTTGAGACATTAAACCGCTTAAAAATTGCTCCCACATAATCCTTTGGGGTTCGTTAAAACTGTGTCCATCCGGAAATTTAACAAGGCTGTTGATCTGAATTTTACCGAGTTCATCACCGATGCTTAAGGCGATCGTTCCGTTTTCAAAGGGAATATCCTTTAGAAGTTCAGAGATTTTTTCAGATTCCGCCCAGTCTTCCTGAAGCGAATCGGAGTCGGAATCATTTTTATCTTTTACCAGCATCGCTTTCCCTATTTCTATGCCGGATGAAGCCATATTCAACAGCGTCATGCGATCCCTGGTTGCGGCCGCGGAAAAGACCGCTGAGCGCATCTTCCGGTTCATTTCCAGTGTCACCGCAACCAATATCGTCGTAATTGACAAGGTAACGAGAAGGGCGATTCCACGGTTGTTTCCGAGAAGCCTCATTTTTTCTTCTCCCTGAAAACCGGAAGTGTTACCATGGTTTCAAACAACAGGGGCTGTGACTCCGAAGCCAATTCGAGTTTTATCCGGATTGTTCTGGGTGTGGAATATCCGAACTCCTCGGCATCGGAATCCCACAGATCGTATTCAGTGCCCTCTTCGTCATAATATTTTACCGTCAGAGATTTAAGGTCGTTGCACAATACAGGATCACCGGCCTTTTCTTCAAACAAAGGATAAGGATGCAGGTTGTCTGCACGTTTCAACAGGAAACGGCCATCGTCTTCGGTCTGAACGTAATAGACAATTTCTGCAATTCCGTTTTGTGTTTTTCCGCCAAAGGCGATGTGGGACAGGGAAGTAAATCTGATTTTTGGAAATTCACGCCCCTGAATATCAACAATATCCCCGGCAATCCGGTAAAGGTCAGGTGAATCGGCAACCTCCTGTGGCGAGTATTCCGGCGGTAATGATACATGGACCGTTTCCAGATCGATCATCATTCGGTTAAGACAGTTTTTGGCCATTTCATAAGATGCAGTGCCCTGTTCGATGGTTTCGTTGCCTGAAAACAAGGCGTTATAGGAAGCGAATATCGTTGTAACAACGATGGCAAAAATAAAAATCGCAATCATAATTTCCAGGAGCGTAAAGCCGCAGGCCGGATGACGGGGATCGATATTGGATTTCAGGCGCCGTGTTTGCCGGTTCTGAATCATTCCGTAGTCCTCAATCCTGTAAGAATTTGTAGGTTCTTACGCTATAAGTGAATTCATCGTTGTTCAGAGTTACGAGGATATCAATTTTTTTCAGATTTTCAGCGACATTGCCCAGTGCTTTTGATTCAACATCCTCCACGACAACTCGCCAGCGGTAACCTGGAAATTCATCCCCGAAATCGCCTGAATCGTCTGTCATATCCTGCTGTTCTTCTGATTCAATTTCAACCATTTTTTTTTGGACCAACAAGGGGGCTGTTGCATAAAACCTTGCAGAATAGTTCATGGAGAGAGTCTGGGCATGCATTCTATATACCGTAACTAGAACAATGGCCATAATGGAAATGGCGACCATGATTTCAAGCAACGTAAAACCCGCTTTAGATTGCGGGTTTTGAGTTTCGGGCTGAGACCTTCGTAAGGTTCGTCTCTGGTTCCCGGTAAGTATCTTTTTCACGCTGTCTGCCGACCTCAACGAATGTTTTTCGACGCTGCCCGAACGTTGCATAAACAACAGGGCTGGTAGTTATTAAAAAAAATCATCATGAATCTTCAAACCCTACATATTTATTATGTAAATGGACCCGAGGCAGAAAAGGTTCTATGAGAAAGGACAATCGATGATCATCGTCATGGACCATATGAATAATCGCTTTATCAGAGTACCCTTTTTCATAAAAATAAATATCCGCCCGGCCCGCAGATATTATGTTTTCATCCGGAAATTCAACATCCTGCAATTTTATGTCGCCCGGAAGTGTGTAGCCATCCTTTTCCGCATCTTGAAGCTCTTCGTCCGACATGCCTTCATGGGTTATCCACAGTTTTTCGGAATCGATCCCCACGTGCAGCACATATTTTTTTTGCTCCCGGAACGCATTTTTTTTTAACGCCGGGACCTTATACAGAATCCAGCGCGAAACCTTTTTGGTGTTGTCTGTAAGAACATCACTCTGGAACCTGGGAATTGCCAAAAAAAGCATAATGCTGATCAGGGCGACAACAACAACGAGCTCGATAAGCGTGAAGCCTTTCATTCGTTCAAAGCCAAGCATAATGATTTACTAAAGTAAAGAATCCGGGCCCAGAGGACCCAGCTTTGGTTTCACCCATTAGGGGTGTAGTATAAACTTCAACTCAAACAGTTGGAGTGTTGGAATAATGGGGTGTTGGATTATTGGGTCTAAAAACGTAATTTTTCTGAATAAGAATCACAGAAATACTCATGGTACTGATAAAATTGATCATGTTTCTCAAG
>JAQYVT010000115.1 GCA_030145345.1 Desulfobacterales bacterium | reverse complement strand
GCTCAAGCATTCCATTTCTTCGCACCCGTTCCTGTCTGTTTCAAAACAGGGACTGCAATCCAGCTCCGGCCGAACGATGGTCACATTACGACCCACCGGTCGCCATCTTTGGGGATCAGAAGGTCCGAAAACAACCACTGTGGGAAGACCCAGAAATGCCGAAAGATGGCTGATACCCGAATCGTTTCCGATAAAACCCCCGCTTGCTTTGAGTCGCAAGGCAAGCTCCGTGAGATTGTCCATCCGATATACTTTACCGCTGTATTCGTCCTGCTGAAAAAACTGCCGTGTCAAAATTTCGGCCAGATCATATTCTGCAGGACCGAGAATAAACTCCGGCCGCCGGCCCCTTGCCCGGAGTGATCGAGCGATTCTGACAAAATTGGAAACCGGCCAGCATTTTTTCCGGCTCCCGGATCCGGGATGAATCAAAATTCTTGATCGGTCAAAGTCCGGGTCTCTTCGATCCGGATGCACGGCTGAAGATGAAATGAAACCGGTATCTACATCCGTTTTTTCAAGGAACCCGCATCCGACAAGATTGGATAAAGCATGTTCGGCGACATGAATCTTTTGATCAATATCCGGTTGCGGCTGGATACGACACACCGCTTTTCCCGTAATTGAAAATAGGACCTTTTGAAGATCACGGGCGCGTGAAAAAAGGACAATTTTATCATATTCGAGCAGAATGTTTTTAACAACCGGATCGACACGGCTCGAGTAAAGGGTCGCAAAGGCCGCAGCCTCCATGGGGAAATGATCATCAACAATATCAAGAAACCGGGCGAGCTGACCGATCTTGCTCTCACAGAGCATTTCCAAGCGGCCATATTTTTTTTTGAGTTTTAAAAGGGCGGGAAACGTCGCGACAACATCACCCAATGCGCCGTGATGGATGACAAGAAGATTATGTTTTTCCATAAACTAATTGAACTTATTCATGAAAATTCCGGGTCAGCCCGCACGTTTCACCGGTCATCGGGTGGCCGTATAGTTGGGCCCTGCTATCAATAGACTGTTTGAAACTGTGGACTGTATTTTTTCCATTTTGCTCCCAAAAACAAAGTTCCGAATTACGCCGTGCCCGAAGGCACCCACAACCACGAGGGCATCATGGGGCACATCGAAAATATTTTCTTCAAAGACTCTGTTTTCAAAAAAATGCCAATCGTTGACATAACGGTCCATTTCTTGCTCGAGATTTTCATCCTTGACAATCTGTCGGTACGATTCCGGAGACCTATTTTCCACCTGCGTAAAAACATCCAGCGGCATGCCGGAAACCCTGCTGATATGAAATCCCAGCCGGAGTGCATTGACCGCATTGGCTGAACCGCCGAAGAATACCGCGATACTTTTCCACGCTTTAAACACAGGACTTGTGATAAGAACCGGAAAACGAGCGGACCTTACAATACGTCTGACCCTGGGGCCGATGTATCCCAGACCGATCTTTGAAGCTAAATCACTGACACTTCGGGGACAGCACATGTAATCAAAAGTTGTCGGTATATCCGGAAGGGTTGACGCGGTGTAATGTTTCGGTTCCAGAAAATTAACATTCAACGCTCCCTGCTCGACCAATTCGGTGGCATGCGCAATGGCAGTATCCGGGCTGGTGAGATATGAGGTGTCAAGGTCTATTTGAACCACATCGTTTTCAAAATACATCAAAAATTTGGTGGACTTTGGGACGTAGATCACCGGAGAAGCGCCGACTTTTTTACAAAAATAGATCGATTGCAGGAGCGTTTCTCTTCCCATGGGAGTGTTTCGAAAAATATGTAGCAGTTGATGATCCATTTGCCCCTCCTTTCTGTTATTTCTTTAACTTGAGCTCACTTTAACCGGCCAACAAACGTCCGTCGCAATCAATGGCTGGTCTGAACCATAAGCTCCTTTCGATATCGATCCAGGATTGTCGCCTTTGAAATCAGACCGACGAACCTGTTGTTCATGACGACCGGCATGGAAAACAGGCCTTTTATATCCATTTTACGAAGCACTTCTAACAAATCATCGTCAGGATGAACCACCTCAACATGGGTATTCATAATCTGTCCCAAAAAAACGGCATCATACATTACCGGATTAAAAAGATAGGGTCGAATATCATCCCAATGGATGATTCCCAGAAAATTACCGGTCTTATCATCCTCCACCGGAAAATAGTTCCGGTGGGATTTTTGAACGATATGAACAAAATCCCGAAGCAGCATATTTTGTTTTACGATAATACAGTCCCTTTCAATAAGCTCCGGAACGTTCAGGTCTGATAGAACCCGGGCGTCGGTACCGGGTCTTAATAGATGCCCGTGCTCAACAAGATCCTTGAGATAATAGGATGCCGGTTCAATGTAATGGCACAGCGTTGTCGTAACAGCAGACACGACGATCAGGGGCAGAATGACCTCATATCCGCCTGTAATTTCGATAATAAGAAAAATTCCGGTCAAAGGCGCCTGGAGCATTCCGCTGATAAGCCCTGCCATTCCCAACAACGCATAGTAGCCTTCGTTGGCCCATAACGCCGAAGACCAGAGCAACGAAAGAAAATGATGATACGTCACCCCCACAAGGCTTCCGATAACCAGACAGGGGGCGAATATTCCACCGGACCCCCCCCAACCCAGGGTCAAAGCGGTGGCCGCGATCTTGGCAAATGACGCCAGTGCCACAAACGCAAGCCCCTGGGAGTAACGTCCTCCGATCAGGGCTTCCACCGTTTGGTATCCTTCGCCCAGGACCACCGGGAGAAAAAGGCCGATGATCCCCACCGCACATCCGCCGATGGCGGCCCGAAGCCATAGCGGGCCTGAAAGCTTGTGTGATAGGGTGTGCATGGACCTGAGCGTTCGGGTCAGCAGAATAGATGCCGCTGCCGACAGTACGGCCAAGCCGATACAGGCAAAGACATTCAGCAGATCGAATTTGAACAGGTGATGGCTGAAAGGGATCTGGTTTCCTTGAAGAATACGGCTGATTTCGGTACCTGCCACCGCAGCAATGGCAATGGGAACAATGTTTACGGATTTCCATTCTCCGACAATCACTTCAATGGCAAAGACCATTCCGGCAATCGGGGCATTGAAGATGGAGGATATTGCGCCGGCGGCACCGCAACCGACCAGTGTCACCCGCTGTCGATCGTTTAGCGAAAAATATTTGGCGATGTTTGAACCAATGGCCGCTCCGCTGATAACAACGGGCGCTTCAGGACCGGCCGACCCCCCGCTCCCGATGGTTAGGCAGCTCGATATCAGCCTTGAAAAACTTGAACGAAACCTCAACAGACCCCCGTAACGGGATACACTGTAAATAACTTCCGGCACACCGTGTCCGGCCCCTTCTTTGACGACTTTTTCCAGGAACAGAGAAGAAAGTGCTGCACCGACGGCAGGAAGCACAAAGACCCACCAGTGAGAACGGAAATGATAAAGCCATTCGGACATGGCCAAAAGAGACCGGTTGAGAATCACCGATGCCAACCCACTGCAGTTGCCAACAATAATAGCCATCAATATGAGCAGAAGACGATCATCTAAACGGAAAATTGCCCAGTTTGCAGGGTAGCGCCACAATTTTAAAACGCGCATATCGCCAATACCTATGAATTATCTGCTCTGTCGAGTTGCTTCTCAAAATCGGCTATTTTTGAAAAATACGCCGATGAATCCGGACATGTTTTTAAAAATTCCACAAATGCATTGTCACGAACACAAAAAGAAAGCCTTGAAAGAAGATGGAGATGGAATTTAATGGACGGACTTAAAAGGATAAACATGACAAACACGAGCCGGTCATCTATCGCATAAAAATCTATCGGTTTCTCGAGAAAACCGGTGGTTATTACGGGTTTTTCAAACGTGTCCGGAAGGGGATCGTGGGGATGAGGAATGGCGACGCCCTTACCGATGCCTGTGGATGTAAGATGCTCTCTTTCGAGCAAGCACTGATACAGTTTTTCTTTTGAGGTCCCCAATGGTAACCGCATTTTCTCCACAGCCCCTCTCAGAACCGTCTCTACATCATCCCCCTTAATTCCATATATTACCCCACCACGATTCATTGCCGGGAGGAGATTCTCCAGTCTGACCGCCTGCGTTTGAGTATTAACTTTTTTGGGCAGTGAAAACGGCAGCCGATACATGGCAGCCCATTTTTCCAGAGCAGATTCGTTGACGATATAGCCATTGCTGCTTTTTTGTATGGGTATCCTGCCCTGGCGTATCCAGCGATCCACGGTGGTTACCGGAAGACGTAGGCACTGTGCGACTTCATTTATGGTAAGTTTCATGGGGTTATCAGATTAAAAAAACTATTTTCTTTTATTATTACAAAAACATATATATTAACTTCTATACGTTCCCAAATCAAGAAGTTTTATCAACCGGTGTTTTTTGCGGTTTTTCCGGTTCGGCGATTGACCGTTCTATTATGGTAACATCCCTTTTTGGATAGGGGATCTCAATCCCGTTTTTATCAAACGCCGCTTTAATATTATCGGTAATATAGGAAATGGTATCCATCCGTTTTCGCGCATTATCAATCCACACCCGCAACTGAAGATCAACCGACGATTCTCCAAAGTTTCTCACAACCACTTTTGGCGGCGGTTCCTTGGAAATCCAGGCCGCTTGGCCGGCGACATCCTTGATCAAATCTTTTGCTTTTTCGATATCCGCGTCATAGGCGACCCCCACATTGATTCGGACTCTGATCTTTGTTGAAATACTGGTGTAGTTGACGATATCCCGTGTCATGATTTCATTGTTGGGTATAATGATAATAATATTGTCGGTTGTTTTGATCTTGGTGGCGCGCAGGCCGATATCGATAACATCTCCCCAGGTGGCGCTTCCGGCGGGAGCACTCCAGATTTCGATCCGGTCGCCGATTTCAAACGGCCGGTCGATAATAAGCAATACCCCGGCGATAAGATTCGATAACGTGTCTTTGGCGGCAAAGCCGATGGCAATACCTGCCACACCTGCACCGGCGATAAAGGGCATGACATTGACACCCAGAACATCGAGGGCCAGAATTGCAGCGAATGCATAAATAAGCGCACCGGAAAATTTATTGAGAAGGTCGAAAATAATGTTATCGACTTTGGTTTCTGTTTTGTCGACGATATTTTTTTCAAAGTATGCCAGTACGATTAAAAGACAATCCTTTGCCGGAGTTGCCAGAAGCATAATCATCAGTGCATGGAAAATATTTTCCAAAAGGAGGAGGTTGAAGAGCTTGATGAGATATGTGCCTGTTACAAGAACCAGGCCATAAAGCAGCGCCTTGCGAACAACGGTGAAAATCTGGCTGTTGATTTGAATAAATTCGGATTTTTGGGTCTTTTTCTCAAAAGAAACAAGGACTCTTATTATAATTAACCAGACAATATAGGAACCAACAATTACAGCTAATGCCTTAAACAATAGATGAAGATATATCGCCTTTATGCCGAGTGACACAGACATTTTATCAAGATAAGCAAATAGGTTGACCATAACCACCTCAATATTAATTATTTTGAGATAGATCAATATGACACTTTTGATTTAACAGTCAAGCACCCTTTCGCATAAAAACGCTGAACTAGACCAGACCTCGAAATTGGGTTCAGGCTTAAGCCGAATATATGGATGCGAAACTTGAGTAATTCAGGGATCGGAGTATGGTAGGCTTATAATGGACAGGAATATTCTACCGATTGCAAAAAATAGGTTCCCTCTCGAAAAATACAATGTAGGGGGGATTATACTTGGGTGTATCACTCGATTTAAGGCATCCAATCATGGCCGTCCCAGTTGTTGTTCTCATCAAACCGATAAAACAGATGCCCGCTCTACTCTGACCCACACCACCGACCGTTTCGGAGCTTGACCCATCTCGAATTCCGCCACTGTGAATTCATTGGCCGGTTCCGTGGAAGAGGGGTCCAACCGAATGCCCAGCCAGCTCAATTTCAGAGAAACCGTCTCCAGCCTCAAATTCTGCTCCGGGTTTAACAAGACTGCGTTCAAGTGCTCGAGACGATCTTCGGGTGTGTCCAAATCGGCTTTGATTTCTTCCAGCTTCCTGTTGATATCCCTGAGCACTTCTAACGACTCTTGGGTCTGATTATCGTCGGCTTCAGAGGGGTTCAGATCGGTCTCCAGGTCTGTTTCGGGTTGTTGAACCTTGAATTCCAGCAATTCTCGCTGTTTTTCCAGCTCTTCCTGCCATAGCTGAAGATCGGTTATTTTTTCAAAAGCTTGGGCGAAAAGATTTACCAATGCACGGTGCTGAACTTGCAGGCGGGTTTCGGCCCAATCAGCAGCCGGATCAATCACCTCAAAGTTCTCGAAGAACACCGCTTTCTGAGGAACGTCCCTGCGGACAATTTCACCGTTTTTTTCCGTTCCGAAAAAAATTTTTTCCCTTCGGTCGGCAACGAGTATCCCAAAGGCCTGGGATGCATTCGTACCCTGGAAAAATTTCTTGAGCGCTTTACTGGATTGCAGCACGCCGATCAGCTCTTCACGACTTATGAACATGGCTCTGACCAGAGGGTCTTCGTCCCAACTTCCGGGATCGAGATCCACGGGTCCCGGAACTTGAGGAACGAGCCCGGAAATGTATCCCATGGCGTGCCGAACGGACGGCAGAATCTTTTTTCGAAATCTGTGAACGGGTAAAATCCTTGAATCGGTTTCCAGTACGATCCTTTCGATCTCATTCAGGACGGCGGTCTCTCTTTTTTGATCCAGCGGTCGGTGGGCACTACCGTAAACCAGCGATGCCCATAGGTTTTTCAAACACATGGCAATCAGGCCTCAAAAGTTATTTGTCTTATACTGCCGAATAATATCACCTAAATTGAGGGTTTCAAATGGTAAGAATTTTTTGCTTAAATTAATCCACCGACCCGGTGAGACCCATTATGGACGTTAGAATTTATATTTATTTGCAATTATTACTTTTTTATAGCCCCGTCATTATTTGAAACGCTCAACTTAGGTACGACCAAATCCTATGCCTGTATGGCGATCTTTTTCACTTCTTCCGACACATCTTTATCAAACTGCTTGAAGTTCTTCTGAAAA
Organism: Desulfobacterales bacterium; assembly: GCA_030145345.1. Classification (GTDB taxonomy): domain Bacteria; phylum Desulfobacterota; class Desulfobacteria; order Desulfobacterales; family UBA11574; genus JAAXQD01. The sequence continues at coordinate 3,468 of JAQYVT010000115.1, read as the reverse complement.
TTCCCAGCAAGTTCCTTTGCCTTCTCACGGTACAAAGCTTTATCCTGCCAGGTATTCTCGGGAATGAGAACTTCAGGCGCAACATTGGGACAACTGACCGGGATATGCAGCCCGAATATATCATCCCTCTTGGTTTCAATCTTTGCAAGCGTGCCGTCCAGGGCTGCCCTGACCATCGCACGGGTATCCCGAATAGGCATGCGGTTTCCAATGCCGTAAGGGCCGCCCGTCCATCCGGTATTGACGAGCCAGCAGTTGACCTTGTGGGTTTCAATCTTCTCGCCGAGGAGCCGAGCGTACACCGCCGGATTGAGCGACATAAACGGCGCACCAAAGCACGCGCTGAAGGTCGCCGAAGGCTCTGTAACGCCTTTTTCCGTGCCGGCAAGTTTTGCCGTATAGCCGGATAGAAAATGATAAATTGCCTGATCCTGGGTGAGTTTGGAAACCGGGGGCATAACGCCAAATGCGTCGGCGGTCAGAAAAATTATATTGCTGGGTTGACCGCCCCTTCCGTCTCTGACGATGTTTGGAATATGGGAGATTGGGTATGCCGCACGGGTATTTTCGGTCAATGAATCATCGTCAAGATTGATGCGGCGAGTGTCGAAATCAAGGGCCACATTTTCCAGTATCGTCCCAAACCGGCGTGTCGTTTCATATATTTCCGGCTCCGCGCCTTTGGAGAGTTTTATCACCTTCGCGTAGCAGCCGCCTTCGAAGTTAAATACACCGTTTTCACTCCACCCGTGCTCATCATCGCCGATGAGCATGCGTTCCGGATCTGCGGAAAGCGTCGTTTTGCCAGTACCCGACAGGCCAAAAAATATCGCTACGTCACCACTTTTGCCGATATTCGCCGAGCAGTGCATCGACAGGACGTCTTTTTGTGGAAGCAGATAATTCATGATCGTGAAAATCGATTTTTTGATTTCACCGGCATAGCTCGTACCGCCGATAAGGATCAATCGCCTCGAAAAGTGAACGAGAATGAATGTCGGCGAAATCGTGCCGTCAATCTCGGGATTCGCCATGAAACTCGGTACATTGATGACCACAAAATCCGGCCGGTGCTCCGCAAGGTCTTTTTTGTCAAAAATGCGGATAAACATGTTCCTGGCAAACATATTGTGCCATGCCGTTTCGGTAATGATCCTTACCGGAATCCTATAATTGGCATCTGCGCCGGCATAGCAGTCCTGGATATAAATATCCCGACCCTGTAAATACGCACACATGCGCTGGTGCAGCAGTTCGAATTTCCGTTCATCGAAGGGGACATTTACCTGCCCCCACCAGATTTTATCCTGGCTCGACAGTTCCTTGACGACGAATTTGTCCTTGGCCGCCCTTCCGGTATGCTGACCGGTGCGTACAACGACGGGACCCAGATGAGAAATGAATCCCTCCCGGCGCCGGACGACTTCTTCATACAGCGCCGGTGTGGATAGATTCCGGTACACATTGCCGGGATTGATAATACCGTGCTGCTCGATACCGAAAGTTTCTCTTTTGTGAACATGCTGATGTTCCATGGCACTTCTCCTTCCTTCTTATTATCCCATAGGATAAAGTTAAGCATTCGGACACAGAGGACCCGGCTTTGGTTGTATCCCCGCGAAGAGATTTTAGTTTGACAACAGGCCGTCCATTACTGTTTCAACAGGATCTGTCGGGTTACCAGGGGTGAAAGGACATAAAGAAACATATACGTTAACGCTACATATCCCAAATAGGGTGTAAATATTAAAATAATCAGCAATATCATATTCAAGCGACCAAACCAAAAGTGTTTGTCCATAAAACGACCGAGATGCAGATAGCGAATGGGATAAAAATTCATTAAGATCGCTGTAAAAATCATTAGACCGAAACAGAAAACACCCCAGTGGCGAGCCCATTCTGAAGATACGACAACGGCCTGGTTATACATGATCAATGGGGCTGCTACCAGTAATGCTGCCGCCGGCGTCGGCATGCCTTTAAAAAATCCGGGAACAGGGGTGCGGTCAAAGGTAAAGTAAACCAGCCGGGCGCCCCCCATAAGTGCATAGAGTAATGCAACCCATCCAATCGGAAGTGGCCGGATCACGGGATCAGATATATCTGCAAAAGACAAATAAAACATCCAGGCCGGAACAATACAGAAACTGACGGCATCGGCAATATCATCAAGAATACCTCCAAAGCTGATCCGAGGTGTCCGTTCCTTTTCGGGGAGCGGTTCTGTCAGACCTAGTTTTCGTGCCAGGGCTCCGTCGAGTTTGTCGAAAATGGCAGCGCCAATCAAACAGAGATAGGCCTCACGAAAACGATTCTGATAGGCAAAAAGAAGTGCCAGCAACCCCATCATTGCGTTCATGATGGTCAATGTATTCGGGAAAAAAGACAAAATGTTCCGCCGTAATCGTTCATCCTCATCACAGATCTCGTCCAGGAAATAGGTCCCGTATTTCCGACAATATGCGGCGATAGATCCAAAATTTATGATCAAGAAGATGATCTCGATTAAAAACAGAACGCGCAGGGGAAGATTCCCCAACCATGAAATCCAGGTGTAAATCTTGAAATCCGGACCCCCGGTTACAAAAAAGGCATGCGCATACAACAGCGTGCCGACCGGAGCCGCCACAATGGTTCTGAGCCGTGTAAACTCTTTTACTTCCGGTCCCGGTCCTGTGCGCATGGCGAAAAAACGCATAAAATAGGCAAAGTTATCGCGAATTAAAACTGTTACGCAAAGAATCAAAACAAAAATGCTGTGAAGCAATTCAGCCTTGGTGCCGACGGCCGAGGTAAATAGGAGTCGCCACATGGCACCTACCGCCACCAGCGGGAAAATGGTCGAATAGACAATCTTATCCATGACCCGGTCGGCAAGATGCGCCAATGTGGAGTGGAGGTGAAAACGGGTGGCAAGCCATCCGTCGATCAGGTCAAAGCACATTGAAATAAAAAGCAGCATCACCCCCAAGGTGTAGAGCATCGGGTTGCGGGTCCACATGACCGCAAAGGCGCAAAGCATTCCACCAAAAACAAGTGGCGGCCTGCCGTAAACCAGCAATGCTGAAAACTTTTTCTGAAAACTGAGTTTTGCCGACATGCCGATAGTTTAACCTCCGTCCCGGGTTCCGTCAACTTATAAGTATCGAACTTAAGGGCTTCGCCTTTGAGGCCTAAAATCTGCCTGCCCTGCTTGCCCAATTGAATGCATTTGGGATCTTTATTCAATCAGGGTGAAATGCTTGCCCAATGAAATGTTTACCCCGTGGAATACAAAGCCTATTCCTCTGGGGCAACGCCTATTTCATCGGGGGACATCCTCGACTTTCGCTCATTTAGGGTAAAAAATGAACTACCCCGCAGCAGAGCATCGAGGAATTCTTTTGATTAAAGAATATCATTTATTTTTTAGTATATTGGCCTTTGTGTGTCAAAACTTCTGAAGTAAAGTGCTCTGCCTATTAT
>JAQYVT010000001.1 GCA_030145345.1 Desulfobacterales bacterium | reverse complement strand
ATTCATAAATGAGCAATTTTTGTTCGGATCAAGGCCGCCCCAGTTAAATATGCTTCGCATTTCACGGGGCAGGCACAAGGGTTTTCGGTGAGGCATACTCCCTGTATGCCGCAGCCGGAAACCCGCGGAGAACGCAGATCCGGGCAAAAAGGACCATTTATGGATGGAAACTAGCTATTTTTGACGGTTGATAACCGACCAAAGATATTGCCGTTTTCCTTGACGTCTATTCCCTGCTGCTTTATGCTTAAACCATCGTGTCATGGACGATCTTTAAAAGGAGGAATTTTGTGATGAATAAGATAATCAGGCATCTTTTAGTTCTGTTTTTCCTTGTTATGTTCACAGGTACGGCGTCTGCGGTAACAAAACCACCGTCTGAAGGGGATCTTCTTCCGGAAATTGTGCTGACCGTCCCCCAAATTTTGGATCAGCAAAAATATCTCGGTTTATCCAGTGAAACCACATTTACCATCCCCCAGATAAAGGCCCGTGTGGTCATCGTTGAAATTTTCAGCATGTACTGTCCTTTTTGCCAGGCTGAAGCGCCTGCTTTAAACGAATTGTACGATAAAATCCAAAATAATAGCAGCCTTAAGGACCGCTTCAAACTGATAGGGATCGGTGTCGGCAATAGCACCTTTGAAGTCGAGCATTTCAGAAATACCTACAAAATCCCTTTCCCCCTCTTTCCCGATGATGATTTTTCCATTCATAAGAAAGTCGGAGATGTCAGGACACCTTATTTTTTCGCCGTCGGAATTAATAAAGACGGAACACACCGGATCCTGTATTCCCACCCAGGTCGTCTTAAAAACCATGATCAATTTATAAATATGCTGCTCCAGCGTGCTGGACTCAAATGAGGAGGTGACGGCAATGAAAAGATTTTTCAGTATAAACATGCTGTTAGCGGTGTTTCTGTTGATTTTCTGTGGCGCTGCATTCGGATTGTCTGAAGCGTATAAAGGCAATATTTACAACCCGGGAATTCTAAAGCCCATCGACAGCATTCTAAAGGTCAAGGTCGGAGACCCGGCCCCGGACTTTACCCTGCCGTCCGTATCCGGCGAAAAAATTTCCCTCAGCCAGTTTGCCGGGAAAAAAAATGTCGTGATATCATTCGTTCCGGCAGCATGGACGCCGGTGTGCTCGGACCAGTGGCCGGGGTACAATATTGCGAAAGGTTTTTTTGACAAAAACAATGCCGTCTTGTTGGGCATTACGGTGGACAATCTTCCAACACTTCATGCCTGGACCCAGCAGATGGGAAAACTATGGTTTTCAGTACTTTCCGATTTCTGGCCCCATGGTGCTGTGGCAGCCCGTTACGGTGTTCTCCGTTCCGACGGTGTCTCAGAAAGAGCTCTGTTTGTCATTGATAAAGCAGGCATCATACAGTTCATCCATGTAGAGGATATTAATGTTCGCCCCAAATTGGAGGTGCTGGTTATGGAGCTGGAGAAGGCCAATAAGAAATGATCGAAAAGGTTCTCCATTTGCAAAAAAAGTTTTGAACTGGCTTTATTGTCTGAACGGACTTTATTGTCTGAATCTTCATAAAAAAATCCTTGATTTTTTCAATCCCTCCTAATATACTGATTTTGTTGTAAAAAGTATATCACATTGTGGCATGACACATTGTGATATAACAACAACGTTTAAAATCGGCATTCAATCTTTAGAGCGTCACAATTTAACAGGTTAAATAAACAACGAATTCTGGCACGGCGATCAACATCGGTTTTATTTTCTTTGACGAAAAAAAACGTGTCATTAATGGTAATAAATCTCTTTTCGCAATTCTTTTAGGGTTTGCATAAGTTTACCGGAGGAAAGACGTATGAAGTATCGGTATCTTGTTTTCAGTCTGATTCTCGCAGCAGTTCTGGCAACACCCCTTGCATGGTCCCAGGAAGAAAAGGCCCAGGAAGGCATCATGGACTTAAAAAGCCGGGAATTCGGCAAACACCATGAGCATTCTGTAAGGTTTGACCACTATTTGCACGAAACCATTATGCGCTGCAGGGTTTGCCACCACGATTTCAATATATTCTCCGACAGGAATCAGGGTAAAGGGAGCAAATGTTCCAGCTGCCATAAAAAACGGTTAACGAAAGAAATCCCGATACCTCTGTTAGTGGCCTTTCATAAAAAATGTATCGGCTGCCATGAAAATTATATTGTTTGGGGGCGTAAAAGCGGTCCCGTAATGTGCGGCTTTTGCCATAAGTAACCAAAAACACGTTTTATTGAAAACGTAAACTTCCCGTGTAAGGAAAACAGTTGCAGTTTGAAAATATAAAATCACTTTTTTAGTTAACAAACGAAGTTTTGCTTATCGGCCCCGAAATTTCGGACGGCACAAGGTCAAATTACCGTGCAATGTAGCTGCTGGTATTCCTCCTTGGTGGAAGGCTTTAAATGCGCTGTTCGACTTCCGGGTAAACGTTCATTAAGTTTGCTGAGAAAGGAGGGAATATGGCACTAACACGACGGGAGTTTCTCAAGTGGTCCGGCACTGCAGGAGCCGCCGCAGCCGCCATGTGTCTGGGCTTTGATCTGAAGCCTGTGCAATCGTACGCTGCCGACTTGAAGATCCTCAAGGCCAAGGAGACCACCACCATTTGTCCTTACTGTGCGGTGGGATGTGGTCTCATTGCCCACACCAAGAAGAGCGGTAAGCTTCTCAACGCGGAAGGAGACCCGGATCATCCCATCAATGAAGGGGCTTTGTGCGCCAAGGGAGCGGCTCTCTATCAAATGACGGTCAATAAAAACCGTATGAAAAATCCCCTCTACCGTGCACCTGAAAGCGACGAGTGGGAGGAAATTGAATGGGATGACGCCCTCCAAAAGATCGCGGAAAAAATCAAGGAAACCCGCGACGCAACATTTACGGAGCAAAATGATAACGGCCAGGTGGTCAATCGGACCACAGGTATTGCCCATGTGGGTTCTGCAGCGCTGGACAACGAGGAATGCTGGCTTCTTCAGGGCATCATGCGGGCAATGGGTCTGGTGTATATCGAACATCAGGCTCGTATCTGACACAGCGCCACTGTTGCGGCTCTGGCAGAGTCGTTCGGACGCGGCGCGATGACCAACCACTGGATCGATATCCGCAATTCCGACTGCATTTTGATCATGGGATCCAATGCTGCGGAAAACCATCCCATCTCCATGAAGTGGGTCGGCAAAGCCATGGACAAGGGCGCCACCCTCATCAGCGTTGATCCCCGTTTTACCCGCACCTCTTCAAAAGCCGACATTTACGCGCCGTTGCGGTCGGGTACGGACATCGCATTTTTGGGCGGCATGATGAACTATATTCTTTCAAATAACAAATTTCATAAGGAATATGCGGCCAATTACACCAACGCCAGCTTTATCGTCGGTTCTGAATTTGATTTTAAAGACGGCCTTTTTGCCGGGTATGATCCCAAGAAAAAGAAATACGATAAATCGAAATGGGCGTTTGAAAAAGATGGGAACGGCGTGCCCAAGCGGGATTTGACCTTAAAAGATCCGCGGTGCGTGTTCCAGCTCATGAAAAAACATTATTCCCGTTATACGCCCAAAACGGTATCCTCCATTACCGGCACACCGGAAAAGGATCTCAAAAAGGTATGGGAACCCTACGCTAAAACCGGTGCCGCTGACAAAACCGGCACCATCATGTATGCCATGGGCTGGACCCAGCATACGGTGGGTGTACAAAACATCCGCATGATGGCCATGATCCAGCTTCTTTTGGGGAACATGGGCCGACCCGGCGGCGGCGTCAATGCACTCCGCGGTGAATCGAATGTGCAGGGTTCCACGGATCACTGCCTGTTGTTTCACATCCTGCCGGGTTACCTCAAGACGCCCAGGGCATCCAATGATTCATTGGCGGCTTACAACAAAAAGTGGACCCCCAAGACCAGCGATCCGCTCAGCGCCAACTGGTGGGGCAACACGCCCAAGTATTCGGTGAGTTTCCTGAAATCCATGTTTGGAGAGGCGGCCACCCAGGAAAACAATTTCGGCTATTCCTGGTTGCCTAAAATAGATGACGGCAAGACCTACTCGTGGCTGGATATATTTGATGAAATGTACCAAGGAAAATTCAAGGGTTTCTTTGCCTGGGGCCAGAACCCGGCGTGTTCCGGAGCCAATTCCAACAAGACCCGTCAAGCTATGGCCAAACTGGACTGGATGGTCAACGTCAACATCTTTGACAATGAAACGGCTTCATTCTGGAAAGGGCCCGGGATGAAACCCGATGAAATCAAGACCGAAGTTTTTTTCCTTCCCTGTTATACCAGCGTGGAAAAGGAAGGGTCCATCACCAATTCCGGTCGCTGGATGCAGTGGCGTTATGCTGCTTCTAAGCCCCCACGTGGCTGTAAAAGTGACGGCGATATCATGGTCGAGCTGTTTGAAAAAGTTCGTGAACTGTATGAAACCGATGGAAAATTTCCCGAACCGATTAAAAATATGCGGTGGGATTATGTAAAGGACGGAAAGTTTGATGCCCATGCCATCGCCAAGCTGGTCAACGGCTATTTTGAAAAAGATGCGACCGTAAAGGGTAAATCTTTCAAAAAGGGCACCCTGGTGCCATCGTTTGCCTATCTTCTGGACGACGGCTCTACCAGCTCCGGCAACTGGCTGTATTGCAATTCTTATACCGAGAAAGGCAACATGGCCGCTCGAAGGGAGAAAAAAGATCCCACCGGTATGGGGCTTTATCCGGAATGGTCTTGGTGTTGGCCTGTCAATCGGCGCATTATCTATAATCGTGCATCGGTGGATCTCAACGGCAAACCCTGGTCGGCCAACAAAAACATTCTGGAATACAAAGACGGCAAATGGGTGGGCGATGTTCCGGACGGCGGCTGGCCGCCCATGTCCAACAAGGAAAAGACCAAGCGGCCGTTTATCATGAAGCCGGACGGCGTGGCGTCGGTCTTTGGCCCAGGCCGTGCCGACGGGCCTCTCCCTGAGCACTATGAACCCCTCGAATGTCCTGTGCCCAAGAACCTGATGTCCAGCCAGCGCATGAATCCTGTAGCACCGGTTTATGGTACTGAAGCGGATGCCCATTTGTCCTGCGATCCACGATTCCCCTTTGTTGGCACAACCTACAGGGTCACCGAGCACTGGCAGACCGGTATTCTGACCCGATGGCAGCCGTGGCTGTTGGAAACACAGCCGCAACTCTTTGTAGAAATGAGCAATGAACTGGCCAAACTCAAAGGAATTAACAACGGAGATATGTGCAAAGTTTCATCGGCTCGCGGTAAGGTGGAAGCCGTAGCCATGGTGACCGGCCGGTTTAAGCCCATGACCGTTCAAGGACTGACCGTTCATCAGGTTGGCCTGCCATGGTGTTTCGGGTGGATCTATCCAAAAGATGGCGGTGATTCGGCCAATCTCTTGACACCATCCACCGGTGACCCCAACACAAGAATCCCGGAGACCAAGGCTTTTATGGTCAACGTGGAAAAACTCGGTAAAAGGAGGGCGTAAACCATGGCTGGTAAATTTTTCTTTATAGATACGACCCGTTGCACTGCCTGCCGCGGTTGTCAAATCGCCTGCAAGCAGTATAAAAAGCATTCTGCCAGTAAAACAAAGCAATACGGCAGTTATCAGAACCCATTGGACCTGGACGGTAACACATTCCGCCTGGTGCGCTTTTCAGAGCACCCCTCAAAGGAAAATTCAATGGTCTGGTACTTTTTTACTGAAGCCTGCCGCCACTGCCTGAAGCCACCCTGTAAAAAGAAGGTGGACCAGATCAAAAAGGATGCGATCATCGTTAACGAATTTGGAGCCGTCTTGTATACCGAAAAAATGAAAGGACTGGAAAAAAGCTCCAAAGCAATTAAGCAGGCCTGTCCCTGGAGCATCCCCAACTGGAGCAAAGAAGAGAAACAGATGGTCAAGTGCAATATGTGCTATGATCGCGTGGAGGCCGGGCTTCCGACGGCCTGCGCCAAAGCCTGCCCCACCGGGGCGCTCAACTTTGGGGATGAGGCGGACATGAAAAAACTTGCCCAAGAGAGATTGGCAGCTGTCAAGAAAAAATTCGGTGGTCGGGGTGAAATCTTAGACCTCGAAGACGTTCGAGCACTATATCTAATAATAGATGAACAGGCTAAATATCGCCCGGTAGCATAATCTGAACTGGGGCTTTGCGCTGTTACAAAGCCCCAGTTTTCTCCAGACGTCCTGAAGATGATTGCGCTAAAGCCAAACCTTCAAGAGACGCCTTGAGTTCGGGATGACTGACCTGGCATTTTTTAAGAACTTTAAATTGATTAACGTGTAACGTGACACGAATGCACTCCGCCTTGGCGGAACCAAGTTGCGATACCATTTTATTCACCTTAAGCGGAATTCACTCATGGAAATAAGCTTGGAAGATATAACTGTCAAGGTGCAGTCAATCAAAAATCGCAATCCGGTCTATGCTGAGCTGGTTCAGTGGGTCGGAGAACTTTTATCCACGACCGTTAAGGCTTCGGAAAATTTTCGCACCTCAGACATGAAGCTCGACTTTGATTCTTTACCAAAGGCTTGGTACCAGGGGAAGTCCCTTTTAAATCCAGTGGAATTGTCCCTGGACTGGGAGCAGGCCAAAGATTTGTATGAACAACTGGTGGATCGGATAAAAACCACGGAAGACGGCCGAAGGCAGGTTGAAGGACTGCTTAAGGCCTTGGCCAAAGACCCTGACGGCATCCCAATATTGATGAAGGCGGTGTTGACCTCTGATTTCGAGGCTATTCAAACTTCAGCCCAGAAATTTAAGGTCGATCCTCCCGTATTGACACTTCTCCTCCGTTTGTCACTGAGGCCCGCGCTATTAGAAACAGCACACGCCGTCCAAGGCCTGCTGGACTTAAACCAATGGACTTACGGGCACTGCCCGGTGTGCGGCTCAGCCCCAAAACTGGCCGATCTTTCCGGAGAAGGTGGTAAAAGGAGTCTCCACTGCTCTTTGTGTGAAACCGTTTGGACCTACCCGCGCCTTAAATGCCCTTTTTGTGAAAATGATAACAAAAAAGATTTAAGCTACCTCCGTGCAGAAAATGAAGCGGGGCTGCGCGTGGATCTTTGCAGCCGTTGCGGCCATTATCTCAAGACCATTGACCTGCGTGAACTGGCCGGACCTGTAATTGTTCCTTTAGATGATGTTGCGACGTGGCATCTGGATCTGGTAGCCCAAAAAAACATAGAAGATCCGGATACAACCAAATCCCGGATCACTTAGCCGATTATTCTCTAGGATGGAACTGAGATGGAGAAGAATCCGTGATAATAATTTTTTTTTGAAAATAACGATTCGATAATAGTCAAGGATAAGAATTATGGTGAAGGGAAAATCGTTACCAATAGGGGCTGGAATTTCAGTTGCGATTGTCATCTTGTTAATTTTCGGCATGGGCGCTTTTGATGTTAAAGCGCTGTCAAAAACCCCCGACCAAGTTCAGCCGATCATGTTCAGGCCGGATATCATCACGTTTGATACGGTGGAGGTTTTTGGAAAACTTGAAAAGCCCAAAGCAGTATTTTTACATGACCAACATACCGATGCCCTGGAAAAGAAAAATAAAGACTGTATGGCCTGCCACAAGACTGAAAACGGTCGTATGTCTCCCAAATTTATGCGGCTTAAAGATACCACTCGAGAAGAATTGACGAAAATTTATTGTGACAATTGTACAAAATGTCATTCTGAAACCATTGCCGCCGGAGAGAAGGCAGGCCCTGTTAAATGTGACGCGTGTCACAGGGAAAGACCTGAGATCCAATCTTCTCGGGTCGAGTTTGGTTTCGACAAATCCCTCCACTTTAGACATTACCGTGCCCAGAAGAATCAATGTGACCGCTGCCACCACGAATATGACCCAAAGAGCCAGAAGCTCTTCTATGCCAAAGGAAAAGAGGGCACCTGCCGGTATTGTCATAAAAAAGAGACCACCGGTGATGGTACGGAAATGGTGAGTACCATGCGGCTGGCCTCCCATTTGGCTTGTATCGATTGTCACCAGAAAACCGAGGCAAAACAGATGGATGCCGGTCCGGTTCGGTGCAGCGGATGCCATGATGCCCAAGAGCAGTTGAAAATCGAAAAGGTTAAATCCATCCCCCGAATAAAGAGGGGACAGCCGGATAATGTCTTAATAAAAACCGGCGACAAAAAGGGACGCATCCCCACAATGATGCGTGTCCCCTTCAGCCACAAGGCACACGAAGAATACAATGATACCTGCCGCGTGTGTCACCTTGCAAGCCTGGAATCATGTGCGACCTGCCATCCCTTGGTGGGTTCGAATAAAAATGTAGAAAACGGCAAGGAGATCACGCTTGAAACCGCTTTTCACAAACGTGGACATCAAAGCAGCTGTACAGGATGCCATGAATCCAAACAACAGGACAAGAACTGTGCAGGTTGTCATGAATTCATGACCCACACCCGTCAACAGGAATCCTCCACATGCCTGCGATGCCACATGGTTCCTCTGCCGGAGAGAACCGGCGAGCTATCGACCTCAAAGGCGGCCAAAATGGCTCGCCTGATGCCTCGGTTGTGGAAGGAGACATTCGGACCGATCTATACGGTAGATGTTCCGAAAACGGTCATGATCAAAGACCTGGTGGACCAATACGAACCGGTGGAATACCCCCATGGAAAAGTATTCGATACCATGGTAAAACAATTGGACAGCAGCAAACTGGCCCGATATTTTCATTATGAAGATACGACATTATGCCGCGGATGCCACCACAACACCCCTGCGTCCGGCAAGCCGCCCAGGTGTGCCAACTGCCATGGAAAACCATTCAATACCGACTATCTTTTCCGTCCCGGAATCATGGGTTCTTTTCACCAGCAGTGCATCGGGTGCCACCAGAAAATGGGCGTTGAAAAATACTTAAGCTGTACGGCTTGTCATAAAGAACGGAAAAAAGAATCATAACATTTAACCTAAACCCTATGAACTCGACGTTCATGAGTTCATTTCATTTAATGCAGTAAATTTGTTGAGGTATTTACATGTCCATATCCAGAAGAAAGTTTTTAGGGTGGGTCGGTGCGGCAGGCTTGAGCACCACAATCGGCAAATCAGCCTCTGCTGCAACCAACAAGCATTTTGCCGGTTATCCCGATAGCTTTGCAATACTGCATGACACCACGCTGTGTGTGGGTTGCCGCAGCTGTGAAGCAGCGTGCAACAAAGTAAATGATTTGCCGCCGCCGGATCGGCCGTTTACGGATCTTTCCGTCCTGGAAACACGACGCAGAACCACCACAAAAGCGTTTACGGTCGTGAACAAATATGACAATCCGAAAAAGTCTGGACATCCCGTATTTTATAAAAAACAGTGCAATCACTGCCTGGAGCCGGCATGTGCGTCCGCATGTTTCGTAAGGGCGTTTAAAAAGACCAAAACCGGCGCTGTCGTTTACGACCCCTCCGTCTGTGTGGGGTGCCGGTATTGTATGATCGCCTGCCCATTTGAAATACCCACATATGAATATGACCAAGCGCTGACGCCCCGGATTCGAAAATGCACCATGTGTCATCCGCGGGTGATCGAGGGGCAGCTGCCCGGATGCGTTGAGGCCTGCCCTATGGAAGCCCTGAGTTTTGGGAAACGAGAAGATATGATCAAAATCGCCCGGGAACGGTTTCGAAAATACCCGGATCGTTATGTAAATCATATTTACGGCGAAAATGAGATGGGCGGAACAAGCTGGCTCTATGTTTCCGGAGCCCCATTTAAAGCGCTGGGGATGCGTGAAGATCTGGGCATTAAACCCGCGCCCGAATTGACCGCAGGTGCGCTCAGTTCAGTTCCGATCATCGTGGGGCTTTGGCCGGTTCTTCTCGCCGGTATCTACGCAGTCTCAAAACGCAAAGAAAAGTTCGCACAAACAGATCAAGAAGAAGCTGTGGCTTCAGCATTGGATAAAGATAGATCTGAACAGTCTCAACCCGAGGAGGAATCCTGATGGCCCATGTCACTACTGGAGAGCGAAAATCAATTTTCAGCCTCTTTAATTTCATTGCCTTGATCGTTCTAGGCGTCGGTATTTATCTTACCTATTTGCGATTTGCCGGGGGATTGGGCGCGGTTACCAATCTTTCCGACTACAATCCCTGGGGAATATGGATAAGCTTTGACCTGCTTTGCGGTGTTGCTCTGGCAGCGGGCGGGTATGTAACATCTTCGGCGGTTTACCTTTTTGGAATGAAAAAATACCATTCTGCGGTACGGCCGGCCATCCTCACCGGTTTTTTAGGATACGCGCTGGTGTTTCTTGCCATTAATTATGATGTGGGCCGGCCATGGCGCCTCCCCTACCCCCTGGTCGTCCAGCAAGGAACCACCTCTGTTCTGTTTGAAGTGGGTCTTTGCGTGGCCACCTACCTTACGGTTCTTTTTATAGAATTCTCCCCGGCGGCTATGGAATGGCTGGGGTTAAAAAGAGCCCGAAACCTTGTGGTTAAACTGACCATCCTTCTGACCATATTCGGCGTGGTACTGTCCACCATGCATCAGTCTTCTCTGGGTGCCCTATTTTTGATCGTACCGTCAAAGCTGCATCCATTGTGGTATTCTTCATATATACCCATTTACTTTTTTGTCACCAGCATCGTCGCCGGGCTTTCCATGGTGATTTTTGAAAGCACCCTGTCCCACCGCTTTTTCGCCCACAAAATGGATGAAACTCACCTCAAAGAAGCAAATGGTGTCACTTTGGGCTTTGGCAAAGCCGCATCATATGTTCTAGCAGGATATTTCGCCATAAAGGTTTTGGGGATATCTTCTGGAAACCTTTGGCATTATCTTAAAACCGGATATGGAACCTGGTATCTCGTTGAGCTATTGGGCTTTGTGGCGCTGCCCAGCCTTCTGTATGCCATCGGTGTTCGGGTAAAAAGCCTAACCCTGATAAAATGGACCTCCGTCTTGGCTGTGCTGGGGGTTATCCTTAACAGATTTAATGTCTGCCTGATTGCTTTTAACTGGCACCTTCCCGCCAGTGAACGATATTTTCCACACTGGATGGAAATCGGAATTTCAGTCTTTATCGTAATGATCGGGTTAATTCTCTACAGATTTATCGTAACCAGAATGCCCATTTTATATGAACATTCGGATTACAAGGATGCGCATTAAGAAAGGCTTTGAATATGGATCCCATTTTTTATACGCTTCAAGATTTTATGACATACACGGAAGGTGTCACTTATTTGCTGGTCATTGCGACCCTGGCTGGAATGACGGTCTTCTGGTGGTTCCTGACGGGTAAAGATAAAGATTAATCTCTTATCGCATTATCACGCATCATCTCGAGACCTTTGAAAAATGTTCAATTTTGTTCAAGGAGAACCCGGATCAGGTTACGATTCTTTGTACTCGCCCAGTTTCTTGGGCCCAATGTTTTCCCAATCAACGCTCCGTGCCGGGTTATAAGAAAATGTTCGGGATGGGCTCGGACACCATATTTTTTTTCAACATCCCCGTGAACGTCCAGAAGAACCGGAAACGTCATCTTTTGCTTTTTAATGTATTTTTTTACAATTTCTTTCCCCTCCCGCACAGCGATGCCGATGACAACAAATCCCTCCTCTTTGAATTCATTGTATAACTTTATCAAAGAAGGGACCTCCTTCCGACACCAGACTCACCAGGTCGTCCAAAAATAGAGCAAAACGATCTTTCCCCGATAGGCGTCCAACCGGGTTGGGTTATCTTCCGAGTCTTTCAAATGGAAATCAGGGGCCCTCTTTTTTTCCTTATATTCGAGAAAGCCTGCATCCGATAAAAAATCATTGGAAACAGCGCCCGATGGAAATGGAAAAAGGGCTGCCGCGATTCCAATGACAAAAAGCAAGATCGCAATTTTTTTTATCTTTAGTTGAGGTCCGTTCAGATCGCCCATTATCTATCCATATTCGGTCCTTCCATATTGTCTGGGTGTTGGATACACGAGACAATACGGAGAAAAAATGCTGTGTGTATTTAATTGCAGCCCAATTAACCCGGGTGAGAATCGGTTTTATATCGGCTCGGTGGGGTATTTAGCCCGGACCCATTCATTCCATCCACCCTTGAGAACGTAAATGCTCGTGAACCCCTTGTTTATCATTTTCCGTGCCAAACTGACACTGGTCTGCGCGTTGGGTCATGCTCAGTAGAGCAAAAACATCCTTGCTTTGGGATATCGGGCGTACCAGTTATCGAATTTGTAGGGATTTTCTTGAATAGCGCCTTTGATTTTCCTGCCACTCTTCTTCCAGTCTTGAGGTCGTCGAACATCTAAGATGACCAGAGATGGATCTTCGAGGCGAGATTTCAGTTCTTCTTTGGACATCTGCTGAATCGTCTTGGAAGATTTTTCTGAAGTCGTTGCACACCCGCTGACCCCAAGCAGCAGGATCAAACAAAAAATAACCCACACCATGAATCGTCTCGTGTTCATATGATTCCCCCTTTAACTCGGTTTGCCGATGCGAATATCTATAATGCTTCAAAACAAGCGCTAACTTCCCGGCTTGCCGGAAAGTTAGCCCTCAAAAAAAAAGTTTAAGCTTTCAGCAATTCGACCCCGCCGTTACCCATTGTAAAATCAAATATTTTTGGCTTTGCCAAAAATATTTATACCTGCCCTTAAAATCTCCATGTAAGCCCGAAATCAAGGCTGGTTTCACTTAGGGTGGACTCAATTGTTACTGGTTGACCAAAAGGATCTGTTCCGGTTTCTGTAATCGTGTTTTCAAAGGCATACATGAAACCGAGGTCGAGGGAAAAAGCATCGTTGAATTTATATCCAATCCCCAGTGTAAGATGCTGTTCAACAATTGCAGGGAATCCAATAATCCTGAACGTTTCATAATAGTAGCTGGCGACGGGTTTACCCTGGACTAAATTGACGCTATTTGGGGCTCCCGTCAAGGGATTAAAACTTCCATCCCAGCCATTATGCTCGTTCAGAGGGTTGCTCGCATAGTTATAGCCAATCCTTAAAGATAGTTTGTCTGTTGCTTTATATTGGGCGCCAATAGCAAATACCGTCTGGTCATCCCAATCAAAATCCTGGTATCCATCGGCATCTGACCAGTTTATCCATTTAACATCCGCTTCCAGCACCAATCCTGTTTCAAAGAAATCATAGGAAATACCCAAACCCACTTGCTGGGGAGATTCCAGTGCCAGGGTATCATAAGTACCATCCTGGTCAAAGTCGGTTACATTTTCATAATCAATTTTCTGGGGAGAAATATAAACTAAACCCAAAGATAAGTTGTCGATCGGCTTAAAAATAATTCCGGGCTCCACTCCCAATGCAAAACCGCTGGAACCGCCGTCTCTCAGGTCAAGAACGCCATAGTCGATCGGGAGCGCAAGGCCGACAGATAAATTTGGTGTGATCTGATACGCAAATGACGGCGCGAACTTCATGATTTGTAGTTGAGTATAAGCTCCGGTAACCATGGGAGCATAAGGACCCAGTGGATTTGTACCACCACTAAAATCGTAGAACTGAGAGTTGTCCAACCTTGTGCCCCTGTAGTCAACCCCCAGACCGCTGACGCCATAGGCTGCGAGTCCGAACCGCCACTTGGAACCATCCGGGCCCATAGGAACTGAAAAGCCGATGGCCGGAATCGGATAGATGTTATCCTCGGCATCGGCACTAAAAGTCCCTTGAGAATTTGTTACTTTTGCATCAATCTTGGGCATAAACAGCGTCCCGGAAAAATTAAATTCTGAGCCCGGACAGTACTCGCCGAAGCACATGGCTGCCGGGTTGGCAAAAACCGCACTGATGGCATCCAGCGGTTGGGCGATTCCGACGCCCCCCATGGATCTTGCAATGGGACCGATACCGATCAAATTCGTTCCATTGGTGGCCAAGGCGGCAGGCACCAACATCATGGTGAGGAATAACATTCCCATAACCTTAAATAAAATTTTCATAAGTATTTCCTCCTTTTGTTTATTTTATTCAATTCAGTGTAACATAAAACAATGATATGATGGAAATGCCGTATTTTTTTTGAAATGCAGCAGCTTGTGTGAGCAAAACGGAGATCCCGCCTTGGGTTGCTGCGGGAGCTTCAATCGATTTTTGTTTTGCAAGACATGGTGCACTACTTCTGAACCAAGGCATCTGCGACCATCGAAGACAGGAACTTAACATCGACACCCATCTGGTAATGATCGTTCAGATTGCACAGCTGAGTATGGCAGTTTTCACAAGCGGTCACGACCGTTGTTGCTTCCGTCCTTTTGATCTGATCGGCTTTTACTTTTGATGATTTCATCCGGAAATCCAGCGTCTCTTCTCCCAAGGCGACCAAGCCACCGCCACCACCGCAACACCAATTGTACTTTGGATCGGGTGACATCTCACGAAAATGGTTTGTCAAATGCTTTAAGATGTAACGCGGTGCATCGATGACATCGCCGTTTCGGGCGATCTGACACGGATCATGATACGTCACCACGCCGTTTAATAAGGATCGGTCTAGCTGGATCCGGCCTTCCTTGATATATCGGGCATGAACTTCGGTAACCGAAGACACTTTAAAAGGCTGTTTTCCTGCCAGCTGCTTCATAACGCGAAACGCCGTTCCGCACTCACAGATGCAGACCTCTTTAACTTTAAGACGTTTCGCTTCCTTCACAATGCGATCCAATATGAGTTGTGTGCGCCCGGGGTCCCCCACAAAAGCACCAAAATTGACCGCCTCGAAAAAGCTCAAGGTCCAATTTTCACCCGCGGCATTAAAAATAGCTGCTGTCGGAATGATCGAGTGGGCGCCGGCCAACGCCACAAAAAGAAGATCCGCGCCTTGGACATCCATGGGTATGGGGGTTCCCCCCGCTTCCATCTTCCACTTTTTGACAACGTCTTTCTCCAGTTTTTTAATTCCAGTCAGAAAGCTCTCCTTAAAAATGTCTAAGGATTTACCTTTCTCAATGGACGTGTCGGCCAACAGTGTCAAAATTTCCGGCTCGCTATGGGCACCGACAAGAAGCAATTTGGCGATGGACATAATCATCTGGGTATCGATTCCAAACGGGCAATATACCATGCAGCGTCGACAACCCGTGCAGGAATACGCCGCTTCGTACAGCTCTTCCAGTGCCATGTCATTCAATTCCTTGGCATCTCCCACCGACGGCCAAACGTTTCCTCTGGCCTTGAAATATTTTTTGTAAATTCTTCGGACAATCTCTTGCCGATAGGCAGCGATATATCTGACCTTCCCCATGGAGGCATAGACATGACAGGCCTCTATACAGACACCGCAACGGGTACATGTTTCCAGGTAGAAGGTCATGGCTTCATTGAGTTTTCCCTGGAAGAGTTTCAGTAAATCTTCACGTGTTTTTGGATCCATTGTCAACCTCTTCTCAGTTTGTTCATCGGCAACGATAAAAATGAATGCATGGACTGGCTGAAGGGAAAGAATATGAGAAACAAATTTGCGAAAAATACATGCAGAACCAGCATAAAGGAATGTCCTGAATTGATCACATTGTAGGGCAGCTCAGGTTTTAGCGTCAAAAGACTGAGAAGATATGTTCGATAATCTTCCACCAATAACTCTTCGTAACCGTACCACCGTCTGGCCCAATCCATCTGACTCCCAAAAAGGACGATAAGAAACAACAAAATAAGAAGGTAATAATCTTCGGGAACCGATAGCTCTCTTACCGGTGATAAAAACCGTCTGAATAGAAAAAACAATACGGCAAGGCACAATATCAGGCCCACAAAACCCTTTCCGAGAAAAACTTCATGGGGAATAATCTGAAAGATTCTAAATTCACCAAACAATTCCAAATGTCCGATCATTAGAAGCAACAGACAGACATGAAACAGTATCAAAAAAATCCATAATACGGGTTTGTGTTTCCGAACAGAGGGAAACAGAAAAGTATCGTGCAGAGCCCAAAGCCATTGGGGCCGTTTTTCCGGATATATCTGCAGGGAGGTGGATTGCTTGGGTTTTCTGAAAATTTTTACAAGTCTTATTCCGGTTCCGACAAAAAACACGGTAAACGAAAAGTATACCATCGGTATTAATACGAAATAATACAGGGTGTTCAACGAAACCTCCTAACGACTTATTTGGATGAAAAAAGGTACCCCTCTTCGAGAGGTACCGGGTTCAAGTTTATACTATTCGCTGGACATAAAACCTTGTGACGTCTCCATTCTGATCTGTTTTCAAAATTTGGTGCCCCCGGGTTCTGGCCCAGGACGGGAAGTCGGACAAGGATCCGGGGTCTGTTGACCAAACCTCAATTACCTGTCCGATCTCAACTTCTTTAATCCCTTTATTCACTTTTAAAATCGGCATGGGGCAGGGTAAACCCTTTAGGTCCATTACCTTCGCAATTTTCATTTCTTCACTCATAATAAACCTCCTAATTTATATAAATAACTGAATTTTACTGTCGTTGGCTTGTTCTAAAAATGTTGCGACACCGCAATAAGACAGACCCGAATAATCGATCATTTCTTCTCGGTTAAATCCCATGAGATCCATAGACATTTCACACACGAAAATCTGAACCCCGAATTCTTCGGCCATTTCCATCATCTGATCCAATGACGCAACGTTCTTTTTTTTCATGAGTGATTTCATCATGGCCGTTCCCATACCGCCCATATTCATTTTGGAAAGTTTTACCTCACAGGTGCCTTTGGGCAGCATGGCGCCAAACATCTTGCCCATGGTATCCTTTCCGCCGGCCTTCTTGGTCTTGTCTCTTAGGATGGGCGTTCCCCAGAATGTGAAGAACATCACAACTTCCATCCCCATGGCCACGGCACCGGTGGCAATGACAAAGGCCGCCAACACTTTGTCCATATCGCCGCTAAATACAATCATTGAGATTTTGTTGGATGGAATTTTTTTATCCATTGCTGCAATCTGAGATTGCAACGCTTCAATTTGTGCTTCAATATTTTGCATGACCGACCTCCTGTTTCACATTGACAACTTTAATTTTCTTTTTTTTTCAAACTGTTAAGTATTAATTTCCCCTTTTTTGGTGCACATCATGAACCTTAAGGTCAAAAAAAACTGCTGATTTTACAACGATTTATTACAATTAAAGGATCATACCATCATTTCCTTAACAGATTCCATGGATGCCTTGAGAATATCCAGATTTGTGAGCATGGCTTTTCTTTGTTCGGGCTCCATCTGCAACAAAACCTGATGATTGACAAAATCATAAAACTCATTGATTTCAATAAGCTTTTTATGTCCATCAGTTGTGAGGCTGAGCAGGGTAATTCTGGAGTCTTCGGGATCCGGGATTCGTTGAACCAATTTTTTCTGGACCAGTCCGTTCACGATCTTGGTAACACGGCTCTTAACCACATTCATTTTATAGGCAATACCTTTGGACGTAAGATAACGCTCCTCTCCAAAAAGAAGCAAACATCTTAGTTCTGCATCGGGCAGTTGGAACCGTTCGCATTGATAATGAGCCCGTTCTTGGCAGCATTGAAATAATTTTGTCACAAGCGTTTGAAATTGCTGAATCTGATAGTCCGAAATTTCTGAACGGATATTCTCGTTTAATTGATTCATGCTATGAACTATATCAATGGAAAATTATATGTCAAGACTTTTTTCATTGAAATTGATTTTTTTTAAAGAATTACGGATTGGATTCCTTCGGGGTTGCATCCGTGCCCTTCTGTCAATTTAGGATTGTTCGTTGGCAGTCCGTCAATTAGAATATAAATACCGGGAGTTCCCGGTTATTTTATTGACAGATAAAATCAACAGAGGCATATACTGGTTGTTACAACGTAGTATATGAACATCTCCATTTACTCAAAAATGTAATAATAAAAGAGTCGTTTTTTTATACGCCCAACAGAGGTAAAAAACAGACGCATCCATGAATGTTAAATGGGAAAGAAATAGCGCAAAAGGCCCATTGAAACGAAGACGCGATACGCTTAGTTTTTTTCTTGTGAAAAACTATCAAAACCAAGGAAGGATCAAAGAAAGGCGTATCTGTCACTTGGGTGACATTGAGGAACGGTTCCTTTATTCTAAAATTCGGGACATGAAGGCATTCCATCAAGGACTCTTTTGGGCCAAGGTGGACAAAAAACTGGCGGGTCTCGGATTAAATGCCGGGAAAAGAAATGGAATCGAGGCAGAAATTTCAAAATTGGTTCCAAGACCCACCAGAGAATGGGCGCTATGGGCGGTAACCTGTGTGCCCCGCCACGATGGCGAACCTCAATAAAATACACACGCAATTACTCCTGTTTTAGCGAGGTTCATCGGTTCTTCTCCTTCTTCAGATGCTCATCACCCTCCCAGATGTCACCCTTGGAACCCAACAGCTCTTCTTTTTCTCCAAAAATATTCCAAAACACACCATCTGACAACCGGTGGTTTAGGGGGCTCCAGAATGTTAACGGGGTATCTTAAATCGATGGATTCCCGTGCTTGAAAAATATGAAGATAAATGAGATATACGAGATGTCGGTTGTTTTCCAGAACGCCATCGACATTGGCCCGATTCATCCAAGCAAAAAAAGCGAAGCACTTTTTGGAGGTGTGGCATCCATGTCATCCCAAAATTCACCTGAGACCATGGGACATTTAATTCAAAAAAAACCGTATTATCTGAGTGCGGGAGATGAGATTAAACTGTTTGAGGCTGCTTTTGCCGCTAGAATTCCGGTGATGCTGAAAGGTCCCACCGGGTGCGGCAAGACCCGATTTGTAGAGTATATGTCATATCGGTTAAAGCGGCCGCTGATTACCGTTGCCTGTCATGAAGATCTGTTTGCATCGGATCTTCTGGGACGTTACCTTTTAAAAAAGGATGAAACCGTATGGGTGGATGGGCCGTTAACCCGGGCGGTTCGCGTGGGGGCCATCTGTTATCTGGACGAAATCGTTGAAGCCCGCAAAGACACCACGGTGGTCATCCATCCCCTCACCGACAACCGGAGAACCCTCTCCATCGATAAAAAAGGAGAGATCGTCCCGGCACATCCGGACTTTATGGTGGTGATTTCCTATAATCCAGGGTATCAATCCGTTCTGAAAGACCTCAAGCAAAGCACGCGCCAGCGGTTTATTTCCCTCGAGTTCGATTATCCCGAAGCCCAAAAAGAGGCTGAAATTGTCTCCCACGAAGGGGACATCGACATGGAAACCGCCTTGAAACTGGTAACGCTGGCCGGAAAAATAAGAAACATTAGAGAGCACGGTCTGACCGAAGGGGCAAGTACCCGGCTTTTGATATATGCGGCCCAGATCATCGGACGGGGCATCCCCGTGCACGAAGCCTGTCGGAGTGCCATTTGCTTCCCGCTGACCGACGACGCCCGGCTCCAGGAAACCCTTAACGATCTCGTTGAGGATATATTTTAACGCAATTTTGGTGCGCCCTCGACGTCCCTCAATGGGTTTAATCGTATGAAATGAGATTTAAAAACCAAAAAACCGATTCCCTCGAACCGCTTGCTTTGGCAGATCCGAACATTGCGGAACGGGTTCGGGCCGTTTTGGAGCAGAAGGAACGCACGGTTTCTGATCAACCCGTTAAAATGCTGGTGGAAGAGGCATTGTGGGGTCTGTCCCTCGAGATTTCCTTCGGTCGGACCCTCGCCGTTAGTTTTGCGGATCTGATCGGTGGGGCGAGTCCGCAAAAAATTGAATGTTACCGAAATCTGGTGCGCAAATTCGGAAAACAGGGCCCGACTCTGGGACGGATCATGGCGGAGCATCTCGTACCGGTATTAAAACACGGCGACGCCCGGTTTTTAAAACGTTTTCTGCAAACCCTTGAGATCATGCTAATCAAGGGAACCTATACCCTGCAAGATCCCCTAAAAGCACTGTCGGAGCTCTTAAATAAAAAAGACATTGAATCTGCATCCGTTTATATTGATCTGTTGGGCGACGCTTTTGCCGGAGACATGTCGTATGTTCAGAGTCAGCATTTTGCCCGTATCCTGCCGAACGCCGTACTCGCCTTTTCTCCTTCAAAACGGATCTGGCAAATCGAACAACTGCGACGAATTATAACGGCCGATTTTCACCTGGCCGACGCCTTTTTGGACGGTCTGGAAAAAGGACTGTATCTGCTCTCCAAAGATGCTTTAGACAGATTTGTATCCCAGGCCTTGGACAAATTAAGGCACAACCCAAAGCTTGCAGCAAAATTTTTGTCGCTGGAGTCGAAACTGGGTATCGATACCTATTCGGATTTGCAGGTGGCCGTCCCGCTATCTGAAGTTCAAAACCAATTAAACGGCTATCTTTGTGCACGGACGGGTCTTTCCATTTCCGTAAGGCCGCTGTCTTCTCTTTCCAGGTCCTCCATAACAGATAACGGCGAAAAGATTTTTGTCTGTTCAGACGGAAAATTCATCTATCTGCCCGACGAACTCGCTGAATTTAATCAAAAATCGGAAAACATTAAACTGTATAAATGTCTTGTGAGGCTTGAAGCCGGACTTTATGAGTTTAATACCTTTGACTTTGACCTGGAAAAAGCCATGGAAAGATGCCAGGGGATTGGGAAATTAACGGCCCGTGATTTTGGATTCGATTCCAGGGAAAATCAAAAATCAACAATCCAAACCCGGGGGGGGCTCTCCGATATGGAGCGCTTTTTTTCAGCATTTCCGGTTCCGGCCCTGGCAATGGACCTGTTTACCATTTTTGAGCATGGCCGCACACGGGTATTGCTCAACAGACACTACCCGGGCCTTATCCGGCAGACAATGCCGATGCTGCAGGATAACGCAGCTCGAATATTAAAAGAAAATCAACCGGCCGGATTCTTATTTTTAATGTATCTGTGGATTGCACTGGGTATTTCTGTTGAAGAGAATTTCGAAAGCGCCGAAGGAATAAAACGTCCGGCCGAAAACATGGTGGATCTTTTCAACAGAAAAATAAAAAAAGATCCATCGGTTGAAATATGTGCCGTGCTGGTGAACGAGACCTATGCAGACATTGAGAGACGATTAAAACCACATGAAAGATCCAAAAATTACGAAAAATTTTACGAATCCATGCCCATACCGTTTGGCCGAAGGTTACGACCGGATCTTTTCTTTTCCACCTACCGCAATTTTGAACAAATTGCGGCCAAGCTGAAAGTTCAACTGGATAACCAAAGGCTTAAGGTTTATAAATCGGATATCCGTCGGCAATTGATCGCCAAGAACGGCGCTGTTTCCCATGAGGATATAAAATCGATCATACGCCGTGATCAAAATACCGGTGGATCCGGGTTGCGGCCATCTGAAACACCCGTGGATCTGTCATGGCTGGATCTTGTCCAATTACTGGGCGGCACCGCCATCACGCCCCTGATCAACGATGGCCTTGTCGGACCTGTTTTTTGGTACAAAGAGTGGGACTGCAACCTTAACGATTATCTTTCAGCCCACGTGAGGATCCTGGACCGATTTATTCCGGAATTCAAGGGTGATTTTTACATCCGCACCCTGAAACGGCATCAGGGACTGGTCGAAAGTATTCGCTATGCTTTTGAGCTGTTAAAGCCGGAAGGGCTGATACGGTTGCGGCAGTGGGTGGAAGGTGATGAATTCGACTACCGGGCGCTTTTAGACTTTGTCATGGACAAAAAAGCTGGGAAAACGCCCTCCGACAAGCTCTATATCAAGCGCCTAAAACAGACCAGAGACGTGGCGGTTCTGTTGCTGGTCGATCTTTCTCGCTCCACATCCCATGCGATTTACAACTCGAAAGCAACCGTTCTCGACGTTGAAAAAGAGGCGATTGTACTTTTTTGTGAAGCACTTCAGGTTGTGGGGGATGCATTTGCCATTGCCGGTTTTTCCAGTACCGGTCGTCTGGGGGTTGACTACATTCGGATAAAGGACTTTGAAGAAAATATGAATGACGGGGTCAAATGCCGCATCAATGCCATGGCTCCTCAGCGAAATACCAGAATGGGAGCAGCGATCCGCCACGCGTATCGTCAACTTGAAAAGATCCCTTCAAAAGTTCGCTTGCTGATTATCTTGGGTGACGGGTTTCCAAACGATGTTGACTACAAACATCATTATGCCATTGAAGATACACGGAAAGCCATATTCGAAGGCCGTTCGAAAAATATATTTACCCATGCCATCACCATCCATTTTGCCGGAGACCCCAAGCTGGATGATCTTTACGGAAA
This sequence comes from Desulfobacterales bacterium, assembly GCA_030145345.1. Taxonomy (GTDB): domain Bacteria; phylum Desulfobacterota; class Desulfobacteria; order Desulfobacterales; family UBA11574; genus JAAXQD01. The sequence goes on along the minus strand of JAQYVT010000001.1, from coordinate 135,199 downwards.
CGTTCATCACAATGTTATATCGGATGTTCGCGAGCTTCCCGACAAACTATTACGTATTTATGGCAGCCTGACACGGCATTGACCTTTGGGGCCGTCGGGGAATTTTTTTATCCCCTTTGAAGGATCGTCGAAATTGGAGATATTTTAATAAAACATATTGATCGGCCATTAGGATATGTGTTTCTTTTCCGGATAGTTGCTTTATTGACAACGTCCCTATCAAGCATTACAGTGGAAAATCATTCTCAATAAGGTTAAAAAATGGCGGGCACATTGTTTCGCCGGGGAATTTATATGAAACGCATCCATAACCGTGAAAAGGAACAGTTCAAAAAACTTTTTAAACAAGAAGACATCGATGATTTTGAAGATCGATTCAAGATTCTGGAAGTTTTTCTTCAAAACGAGCGTCACTTAACGGTGGGAGAACTGACCCAACTGCTTAATGAGAGCGGACATCAATTTTCGTCCGATTTTGTCAGAGATACCCTGAAATTTATGTGCCGGTTCGGTTTTGCCCATAGAAACAGGTTTGACAATGGAGAAGTTCGATATGAACATCGGCATTTGGGTCAGCATCATGATCATATGATCTGTACAAAATGTCGAAATATTTATGAGTTCAAAGACGAACAGCTCGAAAATCTTCAGGTTCAGATTGCCGCGACCCATAATTTCCACATGCTTCAACACAAGATGGATATCTACGGTATCTGTTCCGATTGTCTTAAAGATCACATACAACCCATGCCCCTTGTCAATGCCAAGCAGGGGGAGCGGTTTGAAATCAAGGAATTTACCGGAGGCGCCACTGCACATATGCGGTTATTGTCCATGGGCTTAAGAATCGGAGACAAAATAGATGTCATCAACAACCTCGATAAAGGACAATTGGTCATTGCTGTGGGCCATCAACGGTACGTCCTTGGGCGGGGTCTGGCAAAAAAGATTCTGGTAGAACGCGTTAGAAGCTAACCTTGGAGAAGTGTTCATGTTATTGAGCGAAATGAAAGCAAAACAGACCGCAAGAGTCGTCCGGGTGGGCGGGAACGGCGCCCTCCGAAGACGGATACTTGAAATGGGCATCTTGAAGGGTTCAGAGATCTATGTAGAAAAATATGCACCCTTGAAGGATCCTGTTGAATTGATTGTAAAAGGATACCATGTATCCCTTCGGGTTCAGGAAGCTGCACAGATCACCGTCGAACACGTAAAGTAGAAAAACCATAATGTATCAAAAACACCTTTCCATCGCCCTTGCAGGCAACCCCAATTCAGGCAAGACCACGATATTCAACAACATGACCGGTACCCGGCAGAAAGTGGGAAACTGGCCGGGTGTCACTGTTGAAAAAAAAGAAGGCCATATAAAAAAATCCGGATATGATTTAAAAATTATAGATCTTCCCGGGACATACAGTTTAACCCCCTTTTCCATAGAAGAGATCGTCGCCCGGAATTTTGTCCTGGAAGAACGCCCGGACGTTGTTATCGACATCATCGACGCATCCAACCTGGAACGGAGTCTTTATCTGGCAACACAGTTGAGAGAGATTGACTGCAAAGTCTTGTTCGCCCTCAACATGGCGGATGTTGCCCGAACCCGGGGAATTAAAATCGACGAGAAAAAACTCTCTCAACTTCTGGACCTTCCGGTGGTTTTTACGGTGGGCAACAAAAACAAAGGCATCGATACGCTCCTGGAAAAGGCCATTGAACTGGCTGAGTCCAATTATGTGATACCCATAAAGCGTAAAGTAAAATACACCAAGGACATCGAAGATTCCATTTCCAAACTGGAACATTTCATTCAAAGCCAAGCGGAAGGCTCCATTCCTTACAACATTCGATGGACCGCCATAAAGCTTATTGAAGATGACAAAATCGTAAAAGAGCGCATCCAACTGAAAACCGGTAAAAACGGCCGAAGGATTCTTGAAGAAGCAAAGGCGCAGCGGGATTTCCTCGTGGACCGATTCGATGACGAGCCGGAAATCGTAATGACCGACGAGCGCTACGGATTTATCGCCGGCATCATCCGGGAGGTCCTCACCACATCTACCCGGCAGCGTGTGGATATATCTCGAAACGTAGATCTTGTGCTGACCAACCGGTTTGTGGGGTTCCCCATCTTTATTTTCTTTATCTGGGCCATGTTCCAACTCACGTTTTCATTGGGGGTCTATCCAATGGAGTGGATCGGCACCGCTATAAAGCTTTTTTCCACGTCTCTGGCCCAGGTGCTTCCGGATAATATTTTTAAGGATTTTCTCATCAACGGCGTCATTGCGGGTGTGGGAAGTGTTATTATTTTCCTGCCGAATATTTTGATTCTTTTCTTCTGTATCGCGCTCTTTGAAGATACGGGCTACATGTCCAGGGCGGCGTTTCTCATGGACAAAATCATGCATCTTATCGGGCTTCATGGCAAATCGTTCATCCCCATGCTCATGGGGTTCGGATGTAACGTTCCGGCCATTATGGCCAGCCGCACCTTGGAAAGTGAGAAAGATCGAATCCTTACGATTCTCATCACCCCGTTTATGTCATGCTCGGCCAGACTGCCGGTGTACATTATTCTGGCCGGTGCTTTCTTTGGGGTCCGGGCCGGATCCGTAATATTCGGCATCTATCTATTGGGGATTATACTTTCAATTATCACCGGCCGTATATTCCGATCAACCCTCTTGAGAGGTGTTGACGCACCGTTCGTCATGGAACTGCCGCCATACAGAATTCCGATGATAAAAAGCCTCCTGATTCACATGTGGGATCGGAGTAAAATATTTTTAAAAAAGATGGGGGGCATCATCCTCGCGGGCTCGGTGGTGGTATGGGCACTTTCCGCATTTCCGAGAAACATGCCGTATTCTATAAATTATGCCTCAGAAATAGACCGGGTCAAAACATCTTTTCAAACTGAAATTGCCACGGGCCATGAACCGGAAAAAGCGTTATTAACACAGAAACGTGATCTTGCTGTGGCAAAACTTGCAAGAGCCATGCAGGCCGAACATGCTGAAAAATCTTATATGGGTCGTATCGGTAAAGTTGTCGCGCCGATTTTTGAACCCCTCGGCATCGACTGGCGCGGAAGCGTGGCCCTTCTCACCGGCTTTGTTGCAAAAGAAATCGTTGTAAGTACCATGGGAATACTTTATGCTGCTGATGGAAATGAGGATTCGGAAGCCCTTAAAAATGCACTCTTATCATCCGATATGACGCCCCTTGGAGCCCTGGCAATGATGGTTTTTGTTCTATTGTACATGCCGTGTCTCGCAACATTGGCCGCCATCAAACGTGAAACCGCATCCTGGAAATGGATGATTTTCAGTATTTCTTATAGTACACTCCTTGCATGGACCGCCGCCTTCTTCGTCTATCAGGGGGGAAAACTAATATGGGCATAAATCCATTGAACCCTTCTTAACCCGAAAGAAGCGCTCCGGGTAACACAGGAGGCATGTAATATGCCGAATTTTGAACCCGCCTTTATTGAAACCTTCAATAAAGGGGCTCTGGCAGGAAAAATTGAAGCGGCGCATGAGATTTTAAAATCTTGCACACTCTGTCCCAGAAGATGTGAGGTCGATCGGCTGGCCGGAGAAACCGGTATATGCAAAACAGGCCCAAAAGCCTATGTCTCCAGTTTCAATCCTCACTTTGGGGAAGAGGACCCTTTGGTGGGAAGCCATGGCTCCGGTACAATTTTTTTTACCCACTGCAACCTGTTGTGCAACTTCTGCCAGAATTATGACATCAGTCACCTGGGTCACGGTGAAGAGATATCCAATGATCAGCTTGCAAGTATAATGCTTCATTTGCAAAATGGCGGGTGCCACAACGTTAATTTCGTTACCCCGTCCCATGTGGTGCCCCAGATCCTCTCGGCTTTGGAAATTGCCATAGGAAAGGGTCTTTCAGTTCCGTTGGTTTACAACACCGGAGGGTATGATTCCATTGAAACGCTGAAACTGCTCGAAGGTGTATTCGATATTTATATGCCGGATTTTAAATTTTGGGATCCTGAGGTGGCGCAAACCACATGCAACGCCGAAGATTACCCCGAGGTGGCACAAAAAGCACTGATTGAGATGCACCGGCAAGTGGGAGACCTTATCACCGATGATGCCGGCATCGCCCGGCGCGGGATCTTGCTCAGACACCTGGTCCTGCCCCATGGACTTGCAGGAACCCGGGAAATAATGAGATTTATTGCACGCAAAATTTCATTGAACACATACGTCAACATCATGCCCCAGTACAGACCCTGCGGCCGGGCCGGGGAGGTAAAGGGGCTGTCTGTTCATCTGTCACAAAAGGATTATAAAAAGGCTTTACAGGAAGCTAAAGAAGAAGGTATTGAAAGGCTTGACAGCCGAGAGCGTCGATTTATTGCACGGTAATACGTTTTAGAATCAAATGAAAAATTATACATGGACAACATTTTTTTTGCTATTCGTTTTTACCGGCGTGGCTTCGGCGGAACGCCTGGCGGTAGCTGTGTCAACGGCCAACATACGTTCAGGTCCCGGGAAAAATCATGAGATCTTGTGGGAAGTGGAAAAATACTATCCTGTCGATGTGTTTCAAAAGTCGGGACAATGGTATCATTTTCGTGATTTTGAAGGCGATAAAGGGTGGATCTACAAATCGCTCGTCGGGAAAATTCCGTCCGTGATTACCAAAAAAGACGATTGCAATATTCGATCGGGTCCTGGCCAAAGTTTTTCAATTTTGTTTACGGTTGAAAAAGGCGTTCCGTTTAAAGTCATACAGCGCAAAAATAGCTGGATTCACATTCAGCACGCCGACGGGGACAAGGGGTGGATCTATCAATCTCTGGTATGGTAAGCGGATGGATTATCCGGGCTGTTTTATGGTGAATTATCACGCTCAAGGGCATCGGCTGCCCAGAAAGTAAGAAAATCAAAATAATGATTACAAATCAGAAGGATCAGCAGAAAAGATTGGTTGTGGGTATCGGTTCGGCCCTGGTCGATATTCTTGCGCACGAAGACGACGATTTTTTAGTGAAAACCCGCGCAGTTAAAGGTGGAATGAAATATGTCGACAGAGAGTTCATTGAATTGGCCGTGTCGCAAACCTCTAAAAAACCGACCATCATGCCCGGTGGGTCGGCGTGCAACACGGTGATCGGCATCGGCAGGCTTGGAGGGTCGGCTCGTTTTGTCGGCAAAAGCGGTAATGGCGAAATGGCCCGTCTGTTTGAAACAGATCTGAAAAACAGCAACGTCGATCCTGCCCTTTTTAAATCACCGTCTCCCACCGGCAGGGTGCTGTCCATTATCACACCCGATGCACAGCGGTCCATGTTAACGTTTCTCGGCGCGGCATCAGAAGCACAACCCGAAGAAATTACTGAAAATTGTTTTGAAAACGCTGCAATTGTTCATATTGAAGGGTATCTTCTTTTTAACGAAGATCTGATCATGGCAGCCCTAAAGGGTGCAAAAGCCGCCGGCGCACTGGTCTCCCTGGATCTTGCCAGTTTTACGGTTGTTGAGACGTCGAAAACCTTTCTTAAAAAAATTGTAAAAGATTTTGTTGACATTTTGATTGCCAATGAGGATGAAGCAAAAACATTTACCGGCCACGGGGACGAAATAAAAGCGGTCAGATCCCTATCTGAAAATACACAGATTGCAGCCCTAAAGGTTGGGGAACGCGGCAGCTTTATTTCCCATGACGGGAAAATCATAAAAATTGAAGCCATGGGAAGCGGTGCTGCTGCGGATACCACCGGAGCCGGTGATCTCTGGGCATCTGGTTTTCTCTTTGGACTGGTTAACGGTTATGGCCTCGAAAAATGCGGTAAACTTGGATCTGCCTGTGGTTACGAAGTGTGCCAGGTCGTGGGCGCGAACATCCCGGAAGACGGCTGGCAGAGAATCAAAAAATTGCTGGAGGAATAATGGCAAAAAAAAAGATATCCCGAGCGCGTAAAAGAGACCTCGCCAATCCCGACGAGTTTATAACATTCTGGACAAAATTATCCGGTTTTGCTGCAGAAAACAAAGTGAAGGTTTCATGTTTCCTGGGGTTTGTTCTGATCCTTATTGTTGTTGCAGCGGGTTTTTCATATTTTTTAAAAAAATCCGAAGACACGGCATCTGCCCTGCTTCAACAGAATATTACCCAATACCAGATGCTGCTTAAAAATACCGGACCGGACAAGGCGTATCTGGACGTTGGAAAGGATTTTCAATCGATGATTGAAAAATACCCGGGCAGGGCGGGTGGAAAACATGCACGACTCATATATGCCAATATTTGTTACACGGCTAAAGATTATAACAAAGCCATAGAACTTTACCAGAAATCCCTTGAAGACTTCAATGATGAACCGTTTATTAAAAATCTCATTATTAACAGCCTGGGGTATTCCTACACGGTGAAAAAAGATTACAAAACCGCAGCCAAATATTTTGAAATGATTGCATCGATACCGGATTACAGCCTTAAAGATGAAGCCCTTTTCAATTTAGGGGAGATGTATGATGCCATGGGCGATCATGGAAAAAGCATCGATGCGTTTAAGAAAATTTTATCCGATCATACCGGCTCAATATATACTGAAATTGCAAAAGAAAAGGTGGCCGGTCAGATGCAGAGTTAAAATCCCAAAAAAAATGGCCAACCGGTTTTAAGCCGGTTGGCCATTAAGAAGGAAAACAAATGAAGAAATTATTAGGTTGCAAATAGAACATGCAAGTTCCTTGCCAAAGTGGCACATTAAGCCCGCCAAATTTTTATCATTTTAATTTATATATTAATTATAGCAAGTTATAGTGAAAATGATTTGAGATGTTCCGCACTGCTTTTCTTCTTAACCACGCCCTTTAAATCCGGAATCGTTCAAATTTTTGAACCGCCCCCAACAATGAACAACTTAACAGACTGTTTTAAAAGAAAATAATTCCAAATCCGCCCGATTCAAAATTTTGAACCCCTTAAAACTCAAATTAAGATATCCATTTAAAATAATAAGAAAAAAATGGTTGTTTCCTAGGGTTCAAACTTTTGAACCGACGTCCAATTTCAACTTTTTTATTTTCCAGTTAAGCCCGCTTTTGCCAATGCCGAGCAATTCGGCCGCCTGGGATTGAACATTATTTGTCAATTTCAAAGCCCTTACGATCATCCTTTTTTCGATCATCGTCAGGGTTTCATCTAATTTTGCACTGGAAGGTATTCCTTCAATATGCAGCGTGTTATAAACATTGCTTCTAAATTCCTTGGGAAGATCTGAAACCTGAATGGTATTGCTTCGACACATCACCATGGCCCGTTCAATGACATTCTCCAACTCACGAACATTTCCGGGCCAGCTGTAATCGAAAAAAAAACGTTCAACTTCCGGATCAAGACCGGATACCGGTGTGCCGGATTTATCTTTCTCTTCATATTTATGGATAAAATGATCCGCCAGCAGGTGAATATCTTCCCGACGGTTTCTTAAAAGAGGCAGGACAATATGGACAACATTCAACCGATAATAAAGATCTTCTCTGAATCGTCCTTGGATCATTTCATCTTTAAGTCTCTTATTGGTAGCCGCAATAATACGGATATCGACAGAAATCGGCTTTACCCCTCCAACCCTTTCAAAAACTCTTTCTTGGAGGACCCGTAAAAGTTTCACCTGTAAATTTTGTGAAAGTTCGCCGATTTCATCGAGAAAGAGGGTGCCGCCGTCAGCCAATTCAAAACGGCCTTTCCGCCGGGCTACTGCACCGGTAAATGCCCCTTTTTCATGGCCAAAAAGCTCACTCTCAAGAAGCGTCTCTGCCAGAGCGCTGCAGTTCACCGCAATAAACGGTTTATCCCGCCGCGGGCTGTTAAAGTGGATCGATTTTGCCACCAGTTCTTTCCCGGTACCGCTTTCTCCTTCGATCAAAACAGTGGTGGTGGCGGGTGCCACTTTTCGAATCGTTTCGAAAACATCCTCCATCGCCTTGCTTTTTCCAATAATATTTCCGAAACTGTACTTTGATTCCACGGCATTTCTGAGTTGCCGGTTCTCTTTGACCATCCGGTACATGCCGATGGCCTTATTAACATATATAATCAGCCGGTTATTATCGAAGGGCTTGAGAATATAACTGTAGGCCCCTTTCTGCATGGCCTCTACAGCTTTATCCACGGTACCGTGAGCGGTCATCATAATGACCGGAAGATCCTTGTCTTTGTCCTTGATTTTCTCCAGGAGTTCAATGCCGTCCATTTTGGGCATTTTCATATCGGTAAGGACGAGATCAACGTCGATATTTTTCAGTGTTTCAAGCGCCTCATAACCGCTGTTCGCACAAAAGGTTTCGAAACCCTCTTCTTCGAGAACGGCACTTAATATCCGCGGATAATTCTTTTCATCATCAACGATCAGGATGGTTTCCATGCCTATACTCCCTGTTTCACAGGCAATTCTACTTTAACCCGGGCGCCGGCACCCGGTCTTGCGCTAATCTGGACGTTTCCGCTGTGGGATTCAATGATATTTTTTACAATACCAAGCCCCAGACCGGTTCCTTTGGCTTTGGTTGTAAAAAATGGATCCCATATTTTTTTCATAAGGTCTTGGGGGATCCCTTCCCCTTCATCTTCAAAAAATATTTTTACTGTATTGTCCGTGGATTGTATTGCGACATGTATTTTGCCGCCCTCGGGCATCGCCTGCATCGCATTGATTAAAATGTTCAGGAATGCCTGATAAAGCATATCAGAATCGGCTGTTATCTCCTTAATATTATTGTCATAATGTCTTTCAACCGTATAGCCTTCCTTTTCAATGTGTGATGCCAAAAAATTAATGTTTTTCTCAAGAACCGCTTCGACATCGCAAGCCATGAGATTTGGAATTTTGGGTTTCGCAAAGTTTAAAAAATCTGTGATAACATTATTTAATCGGATGGATTCTTCGATAATGATATCTGGAATAGAATTCGAAGGATCGTAGCCGGCCATTTTTTTCTTTAAGAGTTCGGATGAGCTTTGGATAATACCCAATGGATTCCGAATTTCATGGGAAATCCCTGCAACCATTTCGCCCAGTGTCGACAAATGTTCTGCTCGGCTTAACCGCTCTTTGAGCTTGAGTCGTTCCTGGGCGCGCTTTTCAATGATGTTTTCGCCCCGTTTGACCACAAACAGAAGCGCTAAAAATAGCGCCCCCATCACAACCGAGCTGGTGGTAATAACACGGATCTGAAAATCGAAAATTGCTTTATATCCACCGGTTAAATCCTGAACGATTTCTACGACACCCAGTACCGGACCGGATATCCGGGAGAGGGGTTGCTCTGCGCGCAGGGGGGCAATTGTAATTAACCGGCTGTCTTGGGGAAATCCGAGCAAGATCCGGAACCAGTTACCGCTTTGAATCAGCTTTGAAGTCGACTTGCCTAAAATTGCATCCTCATATCCTTTGCCGCCCGAATTTTCTTTGCCGATCAAAGAGTGGTCAAAACTGTAGGATATTGTGTTGTCCATATCGTATATGTTGACCATATCAACCTTGAAGCTGTGAAGCGTGCTTCTGACGACTTTGTCCATCCGTTCAAATTGTTTTGGATCACTGAGCTGAATCTTGCCGAATTTCAAGGCAACCGGAATGATGAACTGCAAAAACACCTGATGATTCAGATTTTCGATCAGAAGGCTGGCGTAGTCTTCACTTTTTTTTTGCTGCATGGTCTTTACCCAGTGGGTATTGAGTAAAGAGAGGACCAGCGTTCCAATGAATATTACGATCAGGCTTGTAAATGTAAAGTATTTGACCAACCTGAACGGCTTGACTTTTTCTTCTGCGGTTTGGAGGTTCATAAACAAGGTTAATGGCTCGGCATGGGAATATTGGGTATCGGCATGGGAACATCTTTATCTAAATTGAAAAGACGATTCCAATGCATTAAAAATAACCTTCTCAAATTTCGTGCCCTTAAAGATGCTTTGATTGCGCGTAGACCGTGTTAGCAGAGGGTGCGAAACTCGAATGACAGATATTATCCGTAAAAACATATACGGAAACGGATCGCTAAAGTCAAGGTAATGCTTTATTTTCATTGACACTATAACAAGTTAGCTTTCAGTTTTAAAGGACCGGAACAAACATTTTTTCAGAATTGTTTTATTGTACACATATTATCGCTATTATATAATACCATATATAGTAAATTAATTGTCAAAACCACCAAATAAAGTAATTAATTAAAATTTATCTATAATTATGCATAAAAGTTCTTGAACTTGATAATAATTTAAGGTAATATCGTTAAAAATAGGCAATGGCCCACCGGAATTTTTAGAACCATATGTCTAGTGGAATTTTTCAAATCTGCTAAAAGGGCTGTTTAATGAACGGAAACCATTTAAAAAAAATCAGAGAGTCTTTGCTGATGAGCAAGACCGAACTGGCCAGAAAGGCGGCCGTGTCTCCCATTACCATTGCCCGCATCGAAAAAGGGATGCCGTGCCGGCTTGAAACTCAGCGCAAGATCATCTTGGCTCTGGGTTTCGATCTTTCTGATAAAAATAAAATATTTGGTGACTAAGAATTTATTATGTTTTTTGGGAAAAAAAATCATCTTATTGGCCTGGACATCGGTTCCAGAACTATAAAAGTCGCTGAAGTCGTTGACACCAAAACAGGATCCGCCCTAAAAACCTTCAACACCATCGACATTGAACCCGAACTCATCGAAGAAGGTTCTATTAAAGATCCTGAAACTGTCGCCGAGTATATTCGTAAACTCTTTAAAGGCGTCAAACTAAAAGACAAGAGCGTAGCGATCTCCATCGGCGGTTATTCGGTGATTGTAAAAAAGATCAACGTCCAGACCATGACGGAAGATGAATTGCACGAAACCATTCAGTTTGAAGCGGAACAGTATATTCCATTCGATATCAACGATGTTAATTTAGATTTTCAAATATTAGGAGAAAGCGAACACAACCCCAACCAAATGAGTGTCCTGCTGGTAGCCGCCAAAAAAGAGATGGTTAATGAATATATCAACCTTGTCCAGATGGCCAATCTGAACACCTGCATAATAGATGTTGACGCTTTTGCCCTACAAAATATTTTTGAATTTAACTATACCCCTGAAGATGAACATGTGGCCCTGATTGATATCGGTGCCAGCAAGACATCCCTGAATATTCTAAAAGGTAATTCCTCTGCATTTATGCGTGATGTTTCCCTTGGATGCGCACAAATCAATGAGAAGATCGTTTCTCGTGTCGATTGTTCTTTAGAGGAAGCAGAAAATATTAAATTTCAAAAACAATCAGACATAATTCCCCTTGGAGATTTAAAAGAAATTGTTTCATCTGTGGTGTCTGACTGGTGCACTGAAATAAAGCGTGCTCTGGATTTCTTCTATTCCACATATCCCGAAAATCAGATAAACAGCTTTGTCCTCAGCGGTGGTGGCGCCAATATTAAAGAGTTTCGACACATTCTGGCAGCTGAAACATCCGCTGAAGTCGAAGTCATCAATCCTTTTAAAAATTTTTCAGCCGACAGCAGCCGTTTTGACGCGTCCTATCTTGAAAAAATAGCGCCACAGGCTGCCATCTGCATGGGACTCGCAATACGAAAAATTGGTGACAAATGATACGAATCAACCTGCTCCCTTATCGCGCAGCACAGAAAAAAGAGAACATCCGCAGGCAGATCAGTATGTTTGTCCTGGCAGTTATCATGGTTGTCGGAATCCTTGTGTATTATAACATAACCTTGAACAACGATATCGATGCCCTGAACACCCAGATAAAAAACACACAATCAATGTTGGCTCAGCTCGAAAAACAAGCCAAAGAGGTCGATAAAATAAAAAAGGCATTCGACACGCTAAAACAAAAGACCGATGTCATAAAGAGCCTGGAAACGAATCGAAAGATTGCGGTCCAACTACTTGATAATATGACAACTCTGGTGGCTGAGAAGGTCTCTGCCGCTCAATCCGAAGCATCGGCAGACAGTGACAGCAAGCCGGTAAAACGGTTATGGTTCAACAACTTCCAGGCAAATGGAGACGATATAAACCTTCAGGGAATTGCCCTGGACAATAAAACCATCGCTGATTTTATGAGCCGCCTGGAAGCGTCCAACCTCTTTATAAAAGTAAATTTAAAGACCATAAAACAACAAAAGATAAACGAATTAAATCTTAAAAGTTTTGAAATTATCTGCACCAGGATCTCCCGGAACAAATCGGAAAAGAAAAAATAAAACCGGTCCATGGTATGGCGATAACGATGAAAAAAATCGATCTCTCTAATTTTTCAGAATGGTTTTTTGGAAATATCGATAAGATTGGAAAGCTGTCTAGGCTTTACAGGATTCTATTATGTTTGGGGATCCTCGCTGCGCTCATTGGACCGTTTTTCTATTTTTCCTTTTTGCCCAAACTCAATACCATCGATGAATTGAAAAAGGAAACCGAATCGCTGGAAACCCGACTCGTCCGGGCAAGGGCAAAGGCAGGACAGCTGAAACATTTTCAGGCAAAGCTCAAAGAGGCGGAGATTGAATTCAAAATCGTACGGAGAAAACTTCCCGAAAAAAAAGAAATACCGTCTCTGCTGTCAAGTATTTCAAGCTCTGGCCGGGATGCCGGTCTGGAATTTATCCTGTTTCAGCCGCAGCCTGAACGAAACAAAGATTTCTATGCTGAAATTCCGGTATCGATTATGGTTACAGGCAGCTATCACAATGTCGCCCTCTTTTTTGACAAGTTGGCAAGGTTATCCCGGATTGTAAATATAGAAAACATTAAAATGACCACCGCCAAAGGCGGCAACAAACTCACAACATCAGGTACGGCTATCACGTACAGGTTCATTGAAACGGAGCAAAAAAAACCTTCATGAGCCGAAGCATCAAAAAGACACGATAACTCATGGATAAACATCTTGTTTTCATACGCAGCATTATCTGTATCGCCTGTTTTTTTACCCTATTGTGGGGGTGTGAGAAACAAGAGGAACCGCCGCCGAAATCAAGGGAAATCACGAAAAAGATCATCATCTCGGAACCGCCGGCCCCAAAATCTCAACCGCCGGAAAAGATCGAGGTTGAAAAACTCCCCTCTGTAGAAGAGACGGCAACGCCTATACCCGAATCCTTGCCTCAAAAGCCAAAACAGCCTGTGGACGCAACGCCAAAAAACGTCGTTGCACCGATGCCCCCCACCCCTCAAACGGTTGAAAAACCGGACGCGGCCAAATCGGTTTCCACAAAAACAGCGAAGATGCCCGCACCGGAAACCCCACCTCAGGTTCCTAAACAAAACGCTGATACAGCGCCCAAAACCATCGTCGCTTCGGTATCTCCCGAAAGGCCCAAAATCGAAACCCCGGAAATATCCGATCTATACAATCCCGAAGGGAAGCTGAATCCATTTGAACCGCTCTTTAGAAAAGAACCTGCATCCATAGCTGTGAAGAAGAAAAAATCAAAAAGGCGGACGCCCCTTACACCCCTTGAAAAGATGGATTTAAGCCAGCTGAAGCTTTCGGGAATCATACTCGCACCCAGTGGAAATAGAGCCTTGGTTCAGGAAGCCTCCGGAAAGGGATATGTCGTAAAAAAAGGCACGTATATTGGAATCCACTCAGGCAAAATCTTTGAAATATTAGCGGATCAAATCATTGTTGAAGAAGAAGCTGAAGATATTTATGGCAAGGTTTCTATCGTAAAAAAATCACTTAAACTCCAGAAACCTCCCGGAGAATAGCATGAATTGTGAAATGAAAAAATGGTTTAAAATTGGAACATTCGGTTTCTTTTTGCCCGCGTTGCTGACCCTGTTTATCGGGTGTGCTTCCAACACCACGGCCGTCAAAGAAACCCAAAAACCGGCCGTCGAATCTGCTAAATCCAAGCGGATCACCCAAATAAGCATTGCTGAAGATTCTGAATCAAGCATCGTTAGGATCGGGGGAAACCAGTTGCTGTCCTATACCTCCGTTAAACAGCCGTTCCCGCTGGGTGTTCTTGTTTATTTTCCTGAAACCGCCCTCGACAATATCCAATCAGATTTTACACCGGAGAGCGATATTGTCGCCGGGATTAAATCTTCTGAATTAACGGCCAAAGGGCATGCATCTAAAATCGAGATCTCATTAAAAAAAGATGTTTCATACGAAGTCGTCCGCGAAGATACAGGCCTTAAAATAGTGTTCAAAAAAACACCGTTGACGTCCGTTTCCGCCAAACCGGAATTAAAACAACAAGAACCGTCAGGTGAAACATCCATGGCGCATTCGGAACAACCTGGGGCCTCTGATCAAAAGATATTGACGGCTCAAACTGAAACCCGTGAAATCACTCAACCGGAAGTGGGAAAAAATTCCCCCGCATGGATTAATCGAATCGATTTTTCAAGTGAAACGGCCGGCCAATCGACGATTATTATCGGAACCACAACAGCGGTGAAATACAATGTGAAAAAAATCAACGATAAAAAACTCCTGCTCAATCTCTATCATTCAAAACTTCCGGAATATCGCCAACGACCATTGATTACCACACGTTTTCAAAGTGCTGTCGATCGGATAACACCCTTCCAGACGCCTGCCATGAAAAACACATCGGGATTTGTAATTGAGCTGCGGGATTCTGTACCCTATTTTATCGAACAGACGGACAACCTGATTCTCGTTCATTTTGAAGCCTCTTCCGTGCAGCCCAGGCCCCTTGACACCGCCGAGCTTCCACCCTGGAGAAACGTTATGGCAGAATCGGTTGATAAAACAGACGTCCCGGCACTGAAACCGTCTGAACACAGAAAATTTAAAGCTCAAACCGGGAAATACACCGGCGAAAAGATCGCCATCAATTTTTTCGAAACCGACATTAAAAATGTTTTTCGCATCTTAATGAATGTCAGCGGAAAAAACTTCGCCATTGACAAAGATGTATCCGGACAAGTGACCTTGGCATTTGACAAGCCGGTGCCCTGGGATCAGATCCTTAACGTAATTCTGAAGATGAACCGGCTGGGGAAGGTTTTCGAAGGAGATATCATCCGCATTGCGACCCTTAAAACGCTTAAAGTGGAAGAAACGGAGCTACAGGCAAAAATCGCGGCCGCGCAAAAGCTTGAAGCGCAAAAAAAAGCGCTGGAACCCCTGATAACAGAATACATTCCGGTGAACTATGCAAAAGCAAAAGCGGATGTGTTACCCCAGATTATACCAACCGAAGGACGCGGCAGCATCCGTGTAGATGAACGCAACAATCAGATTATCATTACAGATGTAGCGGAAAAGGTACAAAAGGCTAAAGAGATCGTCAAACAAATCGACAAGGTCACCCCACAGGTCATTATTGAAGCCAGGATTGTCGAAGCCGGGACAACCTTCTCAAGGGAACTCGGGACCTCATGGGGATTAACATACGGTCCAACCAATTTCGAAGACGTTGACCTAGGGGGTGATCTCTCCGGAGATATGAGCGCAATAAATCCGCCGACATCGACTCGCGGAGAAATCGGGATTCAGTTTTCCAGATTGATCGGCGGCCAATTTCAAATACTCGATGCAAGACTTCAGGCCTCGGAGTCTGAAGGAGAGGTCAAGATAATTTCCGCTCCGAAAATTTTAACCCTCGACAACAAACCGGCCAAAATCAAGCAGGGATTGGCCTATCCGTATAACAAACTGGATCCTGACGGGAATACAACAACTGAGTTTAAAGATATCGCCCTTGAACTGGAAGTGACCCCCCATGTGACCCCTGACAATCGAATTGCAATGGAAATTAGCATAAAAAATAATGAAATCGGTGCCATTATTAATAATGAGCTGTCATTTACCACCAAGGAAGCGAATACCGAACTGCTGGTGGACGACGGGGATACGGTGGTTATTGGCGGTATCCGGAAGACCAGGAAAGACACCGGTGAAAGCGGCGTCCCTGAACTCATGAAAATTCCGTTTCTTGGCTGGCTCTTCAAAACAAATTCCAAATCAGAATCCATGGAAGAGCTGCTGATATTTATTACCCCCAGAATCGTCCAGCTTGAACAACGCAGCATGCAGAATTGAAGTAATTTTAACCTAAACTGAGCGTTTCAAATAGTGACGGAGTTATAAAAAAGTATTAATTATAAACAAATATACATTGCTAAAGTCGCTAATGGGTTTCATCTAATCGGTGGAAATTTTTAAGCAAAAAATTGTCACCATTTGAAACCCCTTAGGGCTTGCCGGGTTTACCGAATCTGCAGCGTTATGAGACAGTTGCAGTAGCAGACTACGGCTGCATGTCTCATGCCTTGCATCTCCGGCAAACTCGACAATCGCTCAATTTAGGTTTAAAAAAGTGAGCGCGGGAATTGACCGGTGGAGGTCTTTACTAAAAATCGATCGTTTAATATTTATTAACAATTAAATCGAATGGTTACAACCATAATCCTTTTCTAACATAACATCGCAAAATCGTGGTTTGAAGGTGGCCCATATGAAATTCAGTCCTATCATACTCACTTTATCGTTGGTTCTAATGACTTTTTTTTCTTATCAGATAATCGGCTGCAGTCCGACTGGACCCACTGAGATCCCGGATGAAGAAGCTTCCGATTCCACCCCGACCGACGAACCCACTGAAATTACAATTGCCTCGGGCACGCTATCACTTTCTGCCTCCCAAACCAGCGTTCTGTCCGACAATTCCGACAGTGCGACGATTACGGCCATCGTTTTAGATGACAACAACGCCGTTGTCGAAGGCGTTAGGGTGACATTCAGCACCTCCGGCGGACAGCTTAGTGCTTCAACAGCAATTACGGATGCAAACGGAGAAGCCAAGATAAACTTTTCCGCCGGAACCGTGGAACAGAGCAATCAGACCGTAACAATTACCGCAACCGTCACCAATCTGACGCCCAGGCAGATCCCGATCCAGGTTACAGGGACCACCATAACCCTTTCACCCACTGGCACGACAAGCCTTGAAATCGGCGGAAGCGATACGGCCACCTTAACGATTTTGGTGCAAGATGCCGCTTTAAAGCCCATATACGATGCAGAAGTTGTTTTTAGTGTGGATTCGTCATCGACAGGTGCTGCCACCCTGTCATTGACCACAGGTAATACCGATGTTAATGGCCAATTATCGGTGACCGTCACGGGCACAAGCGTAGGAAATGTAACAGTAAGAGCAACCGCATTGGGGGCATCGGCGACAAAAGAGTACACTATCGGATCGACGGGCAATGTGTTTCGCATTACCTCACCGGCAGTCGATCCTTCTAGTCTCCAAATTGGCAACAGCCTCCTGATTAATGTCGCTGCCCCGGATCAGTCCACGGTAGATTTCGCGACGACGGTAGGGGTGTGGGATGGTGGTGGTTCCAATTATGTCAACAAACCGGTGGTGGGAGGGGTGGTATCAGCCCTGTTGAGTTCGTCTCTCGCAGGGGTTGCCACCGTGCAGGTATTTGATGCCGATGACCCGACAACCACTGATTTTATAACGGTGGCCATATCGGCGGCAGCCAGCGATGCATCTCAAATTTCTCTGCAGACCAGTTCGAGTGTCGTCGCAAAAAGCGTCGGCGACGTTAGCAATACGGCCACTTTGACGGCAACTGTAAGGAATGCCAGCAGCCAGGTTGTCGGTGGCGCTCCGGTTATCTTTTCAATCGATAATCCCACCGGTGGTGGTGAAACCGTATCGCCGGTTATTGTCTATACGGATGGTTTTGGCATTGCACAATCAACCTTTACTTCCGGCTCCCTATCTTCGGGTGCGGAAGGCGTAACCATTACTGCCAAGGTTTTGGGCACCGTTTTCAGCGACAGTGTCTCCATCGTCATCGGCGGAACTTCCGGCTCGGTCGTTATTGGAACAGCCACCTCGGCTGTATCGATTAACAATGATACCGCATATAACCTGTCCTCGTCTGTATTGGTGTCGGATTCAAACGGCAATGCCGTGGCCGGCGCCGAGGTTTCACTCAACCTCTGGCCCATTGAATACAATACAGGCTTTTGGACTGACGACTGCGATCCGATTTTAACCGGTACGTATGATAATGAGGATAGTAACCGGAATTTGATTCTAGATGCAGGGGAAGATGTCGGCACGGACCCGGGCCATGGAGACGGTGAACTAACACCGCCGCTCTCAGCGGCAGGAACAGTTCCGGCAACGGTTACTACGGATGCGAACGGCATTGCCAATTTCAATTATATTTATTTAAAACAATATGCCGTCTGGATTAACACAGAAATGACGGCCAGTACGACGGTCCAGGGAACGGAGACCACATCGACATTAACATTCACCTTGCCGTATGTGGTACCTGACGCATGTTTTTTAAACGCTTCTCCGTTTAATTCATTCGACCAGCCTTATGTTAATATTGACACTCCTGCAGATGGCGCATCATTCGGTTTAGGAGACGCTATCACCTTCAGCGGTTTTGGTTTCGATGCCCAAGATGGATTGTTACCCGACAGTTCGTTGGTATGGACTTCCGATATCGATGGTCAAATAGGCACAGGAACAACTTTTTCGACAACCACCCTGACTGTGGGAGTACACACCGTAACGCTTACTGCCACGGATAGTGACAGCTATACGGGAACCGATAGTGTGACGATTACGGTGTCTCCTTAGTTGTTTGTATTGATTAGCGCGGTGTAATCCGTGTCGTTTTTGAAATAAAATTTTAAGGCCTTTTTAAAATGTTCAATTTTATTCAATTTCAAGGAAGAAAAGATTTTAACCACCCCGGTGCGATCCGTCGGACCTACGGGGCGGGCAGGAATAGATGGGGTGTTTTGAGGATTAACATCTGAGTTTGACATAAAAATTGGATAAAAAGGGGGTTTTACACGGGTCTTTGTGTTTTTCACAATAGGGTTCGCAAGGGTACGCGGCGGTTTTACATCATGGATTTTCTTATCTTTGCGGCCTTTTTTTCCGCTTCCCGGGCAATGGCAGTGCCCGGTGAAAGTTCAACGACTTTGTTATAAGCCTTCAGCGCGCTTTCGTCGTCATGCAACACCGTGTACGCCGTGGCAAGATCGAAATATAATAGGGCCATGCGCGGATACTCTTTTACAGCGCGTTCAAGAATTTCAATACCCTCCGGAACCTTTCCCATGGCCATGTAAGTCAGGCCGAGGCCCCGCAGCGCATTGATAAATTTCGGCGCTATTTCAAGGGCCTCGAGGTAGTATTTTTCAGCGTGTTCATACGCATTCTTGTTATAGTACGCCCATCCCAGATTCGATAGGGGTAAATGGGGTGAAGCATAGACCAGACTTTCCGTTACCTCTTTGAAATACCCGATGGCCACATCCCATTCCCCCTTGTCGAGATATGCGGTCCCCAGGTTATTCTTGGCATCCGCGTAATCCGGTTTAAGGTCCAAGGCTTTTTTAAAGTGGGTGATTGCAAGATCCGGTTTTTTTTTGGCTTTGTAAGTGAGGCCCAGATCGTTTTGCAGAAAAGGATCGTCCGGATAAAGGGATTCGGCTTTTAGAAACTCCCTGAGTGCTTCGGTATAATTCCCCTGCCTAAAGTATACTTCACCCAGATTCCGTGCCGCCTCTCCATGTTTTTTTTGGACCTGCAGGTTTGATGTACACGCTACGGTGCATATTGCCACAACCGCAAGAAATGTCCAACCCCGTCGAAAGGTCTGCATCTTTTTTACCTTGTAATACCCGACAGCTCTTAACTGTCCGTTTACGAATTCATCAAAATGGCGTCTGGTCAATCCAATGGTCATTCAACGTGACCCTCATGATTTTTATGCCGTTATTTGCCAAAAACTCAACAACCCCGTCATGCAGCGGAACCATTGCCAAAAGCGTCTCGGGTGTTTTGGCATGGTCGATTAAAAACCCGGGGATGGTGAGGGTGGTATTGTGTCCGACAGATCTCTTGGCGGCCAAAAAACTAGGATTCTCGGTAAAGGAAACACCCATTGCAGCGAGAAGCCGCGCCGAGATCGCATCCAAAGTATCGCTATCTTTTATCTGGATGATGTTGCGGCCTGATTTTTTTATGGCCAAAACCGCATCACCATAAAATTCTCCGAAGTCGATAAGAAATGAAGTGCCGCTGTTATGGGTGGCAAGATTTGAAGCCGCGTCAATGGTAATCCCTGCATACTCGAATGAAATCGTCTCGTTGGTTTGGTATCGGTACCCCATGGCCCCCAGAAAATTGCTGACAAACATTTTATGATTCGAGGCATTGATGACACGTATATCCTCGGACGTCCCCTTGTATCGGGGCGCATTCGATTCTCGGGCGGCGGAAATTTTTCCTTTGAGAACCTCTTTGATAACAATACCATTTTGGTCCAAATAGCGAATGATCGAAGTCGGTGTCCGCTCTTCCGGACCCTCGATAAGTGTTATGCAAAGATAGCGCTTTTCTTCCTCGGACGGCTCGGGTTGTTCGATGATCCACATTCCCCGGACTTCGATCTTAACACCATGATCTGACACGGACAAACGGTTCTTTACATCCTTATTTTCAAAACGCCCCAAAACAGCATCAAAGATTTGTTCCACAGAATCCCCGGATCCTGTTGATACAATATGCACATCTTTCCAAAAAGATTTGGCCATTTTAATTTCTGAAGCCTGATGGTCGGCATTCATTGGAAAGAACACCCGGGTGCCGTCTCTGAGTTCCATGAAAGGGGACCGGGAAAGATCGACTTTTACATCTTCCCATCCCAGACGCGGAAAGTAGTAGACACCTTTATTAAAAAATTTAGCATCCAACGCCCAAGCGACCTCGGATAACGGCGATTCTGTTTGTTTCTCGGTATCTTTTGCCGCGTGGGGGATCGGTGTTTTCTGGTCCGCTGAGATGGAAGGGTCGATGTCGGCTGTTTTGCCATGCCGGGTTGTCTGCTCAAACAGAGACGGGACCCATGGCTGGCTTTGAATTTCTGAATCAGGAATACGGATTACCTGGCCGACATAAATGCGGTTCAAATTTTTAATGTTAGGATTCATCACCCTGAACAATTTCATACCCTGTTCATATGCTTGGGTACCATAACCTTCAAACTGTCTGGAAATAAGGATGGATATGGAATCCCCTTTTTGGACCCGATATGGGGATGAATACTTTTCAAGGGCTTCAGACATGCGGGAATCGGCTAAAAATGGAATGGTAACAACTCCCGAGGATTGCTCCGGCACGTCGTCCCGGCGGACTTTCTTAAGCGGAATAACGATATGCTGCCCCGGACGAATTCTGTCGATGTCATGAACGTGGGGATTCAATCGTTTGAATATCCGTAAAAATTCCGGGTAATCCTTGTGGGAAATCTCCCCTTTTTGTCTGAAAAGTTTAAAGAGCCAATCATTTTTTTTTACAACATACGGATCACAGA
Organism: Desulfobacterales bacterium; assembly: GCA_030145345.1. Lineage (GTDB taxonomy): Bacteria > Desulfobacterota > Desulfobacteria > Desulfobacterales > UBA11574 > JAAXQD01. The sequence continues at coordinate 113,798 of JAQYVT010000001.1, read as the reverse complement.
GTATGTCCCAGCCCCTGTCGTAGCGAACAACGTAGTTTTTGTTTATAAAAGCGCAATATGCGGGACGGAGAACAATCAGACATGCTAAAACGAGTGTCGAGCAACAGACGGATGTTAAACACACCCCTTGGGTCTTCATGCCTTCAGCACCTTTTTAAGACTCAAACGCGTTGCGACCTCCTCGGATATCCGTTCGACAAAATAATCGAACTCTGCGCCCTGCAATGGTTTCCCGGGAGCAGGGACTTTTAGAAGATCCTTTGGGTGAACGTAAACAGGGGCATTCATAAGTGCCGGATCCGGAACAATTTCGAATTCTGCAGGAAAGCTTTTTTCAAAATACATCTCCTGAAAACCAGAAAACTTGAGTGCATGCGCTGTGGAATCGACCACGGCGACATCATTGTTTCCGACAATTTTCTGCTTGCGGGCTTCCACCAAGCCGGCAAGAGATTCTCCACCGTGGGTGCAGGCAATATGTCCATTCCGGTTGGCCAAAAGTTCCCAATCCATGATGGATTGCTCAGAAACCTCCACAAAAAATACATTCTGCCTGTCCGACATCCGGTTATAAGCATCCACCAGATGAATTACCCTCGGCATTGAAACAGGATTTCCGATCATGGCTGCCTGGGCAACACTGGACTTGACGATCACCGGTCTAAACTTCCGTTTCCCTGCATCCGGTTCGAGGTAATATCGGTACACAGGGTTGGCGTGTTGAGACTGAACCCCCAATATTTTCGGCAAAGACGTTATGATACCGGTCTCATAAAATCTTAAAAACCCGCTGATCACGGCGGTAATATTGCCGGCGTTACCGATGGGTACGACCACCACCTTATTTTCCATATCGTATTCGAAGGATTGGGCAATTTCATATGAATACGACTCCTGTCCAAGTATCCGCCAGGCATTTTTAGAGTTGAGAAGTGCCACATTATATTTTTCTGACAGTGCTTCAACAACCTTCATGCAATCGTCAAAAACACCCGGAATCTCGAACACAGAAGCACCGCTTCCCAGGGGCTGAGAAAGCTGTTGGGGGGTGACCTTCTTGTGGGGAAGAAGCACGGCAGATTTAACATGGGGTTGAAGATAGGACGCATATAAGGCCGCAGCAGCGGAGGTGTCCCCGGTAGACGCACATATGGCCAGTACGTCGGAAACAGAACCTTTTTGAACCAAAAAATGGATATAGCTCAAGGCACTGGCCATCCCCCGGTCCTTAAAGGAGGCGCTGGGATTTTGGCCGTCATTCTTAAAATAGAATCTGACACCGGCTTTCTGTTGCAAAAAATCATTTGCCTCGACAATCGGTGTGTGTCCTTCGCCCAGATAAATCACCGAATCGAGGGGTATCACCGGCCCGATAAATTCATGATACAGATAGATCCCCTTTAACGCGGGAATGGTCAGCATCTTGCGATAGTCAAAAATTTTTCGCCAGATCTCTCCGGGAATCTTTTTTAAACCCTCGAAATTGAGGTCGTAAATGAGAAGCACCTGTGCACAATCCGGGCATGTATAGAGTAATTTATCAATTCCGTATTGTTGGCCACAGCCCAGGCATCGATAAATCAGTTCGCCCTCATGTTGGGGAATTATAAAGGGTCGAATTTCTTTTGGAAAATTTTCTGGTTTCACGGTACGAGTCTTTCCATTCCCCCCATATAGGGTCGTAGGGCTTCGGGAATAATCACGGATCCGTCAGCCTGTTGAAAATTTTCAAGTAGTGCGGCAAGGGTCCGCCCCACGGCAAGACCCGATCCGTTGAGGGTATGGACAAGTTCTGTCCCTTTTTTCCCTTTTCGTTTGAATCTAATGTTGGCACGACGGGCCTGAAAGCTTTCAAAATTGCTGCACGACGAAATTTCTCTGTAAACCCCTTGGGCGGGCATCCAGACTTCAATATCGTAGGTTTTTGCTGCAGAAAAGCCCAGGTCGCCGGTGCACAGATTGATAACCTGATACGGAAGCCCGAGGTTTTTTAATATTTTTTCGGCATTGCTTAAGAGGGTTTCGAGCGCGTCATAAGACGTCTCCGGCCGGGTGAACTTCACCAGCTCGACCTTGTTGAACTGATGCTGCCGGATCAAGCCCCGGGTATCCTTGCCATAGGAACCTGCTTCCGAACGAAAACACGGGGTATACGCCGTGTAGAGAATCGGCAGCATGTCTTCATCCAGGATTTCGCCTTTATGGATATTGGTAACGGGGACTTCCGCCGTCGGAACCATGAAATAATCCCACCCTTCCAGCTTGAAAAGGTCCTCCTCGAATTTCGGCAACTGGCCGGTGTTGGTCATACTGTCCCGGTTTACCATAAAAGGGGGGAGTATTTCTTTATAACCGTGCTCGGTGGTATGGATATCCAGCATAAAATTAATCAGCGCCCTTTCCAGCCTTGCACCGGCCCCCAGATAGAGTGGAAAACGTGCACCGGTAATTTTGGATGCAGTTTCAAAATCCAATATCTTAAGATTTTCGCCCAAAGTCCAGTGGGGCAGCGGCTCGAAATCGAAATCCGGCGGGGTGCCCATCTTTTTTAGAACCGGATTTTCAGAACTGTCCCTGCCGATGGGAACGGACGCGTGGGGCAAATTGGGCAACCCAAAAAGGATTTGGTTTATCTTTTCTTCATTTTCGGTCAACTGCAGATCCAGGGTTTTGATTCTCCCCCCGACTTCGCGCATTTCGGTCACTAGATCCTCTGCATCGTCACCGTTTTTCTTCAGGGCTGCGATCTTCTCCGAAACAACATTCCGGCGATGTCTTAAATTTTCAATCTCGAGCAGGAGAGACTTACGCTGGGTATCACACTCTTTAAACGTTTCCAGATCCGCTGTTTCTCCTCTGTTTGCCAGCGATTTTTCAATCTCCTCCAAATTTTGCCTTACAAATTTGATTTCCAGCATATCGGTTTCTATATTCCTTTGAATCTTAATTCGGTTCGCTCAAACGACGTTTTATAACCCAAATTTTTAACGCTTTCTTTACACCTGAATCGGATTGACAACACCTGTATTATCGACAATCCGATTTGGAAAAAATTCTTTTGTCTAGTATCACGGGGCAAGCCATATAGTCAATGATTATTATAAGTTGACATTGTTCATCAAATTTGTATACTATAAAAAATAATTAAAATGTTTGCGCGGGGGAAAGTATCCATGGAGGAAATTCGAGAAACAAAAGATGAAATACGCAGCAATATTGCAAAGGCACTTGCCGCACTTTCAGCCAAAGAAGTTGAAGCAAAAACAACAAGAATAGAAAACCGGCTCTTTGAATTCGCTAATTTTCTGGAATCGAACATTGTTTTACTCTATATCAACAGCAACTGTGAAGTTAACAGTCTGAAAATCATTAAAAGATGCTTCAATCACAACAAAATCGTCATTCTTCCCGCCTTTGACACAACAAAACATAAAATGAAATTGATGAAAATCGACAATGTCGACACGGATTTGACCCTGGGTCCCAGAGGCATCTTGGAACCAGATCCTAACCAGTGCAACGTTGTGCCCATCGAATGTATCGACATTGCAATTATCCCGGGCATCGCTTTTGATGAAAAAGGCGGAAGAATCGGATCCGGCGACGGATATTACGACCGGCTTATTCCAAACCTCTCCATTACCACAAGAAAGGTCGCCTTGTCGCTTGAAGACCAGATCGTTCCACAAATACAAATGGAAGGGCACGACAAGTATGTGGACATAATAATTACAGATAAACGGATTATCTATAAAATATAACCGAATGAAGCGCCCCGCAGCAAGCGGCGGGGTATCAATATGGATTTAATTTTATCCCCTTAACCCGATTTGAAGCGCCCCGCCTGCTCACCGTGTTGCGCTCAATATTTTTTCCAGCTTCTGAAGATTTTCTTCCTGCCCCACGGCGATGACGGTGTCGTCGGCCTCGATAACCGTCTCAAATGAGGGGTTGAACAACATGCTGTCGTCCTGTTTTTTTATGGCGATGATGATCAAATTAAATCGCTGCCGGATACCGGAATCCTTCAGCATCACATTTGCAAGGCTGGACGAAGGATTGACCGGTATCTCTTCCATTTGAATATCTTTACGCTTGTAGGCAAAAGCCAGATCCAGAAAATTGGTCACCGTTGGACGGATGATCCGCTGGGCCATGCTGGCTGCCCCCATATCATAGGGTGACTCCACCCTGTTGGCACCTGCAGCCAGCAATTTAGACTTGGATCTCTCTTGGGAAGCCCGTGCCATGATATTTATGTCTCGATTAAGTTGCCTGGCGGTGAGCACCAAAAATACATTGTCCGTATCGGTCGCCAGGGCTGCAATCAGACCTTTTGCGCGTTTTATTCCCGCCCTGAGCAGCGTGGTCTCCTCTCCGGCATCACCGGACACATAGATCATTTTGTCATTATCCATGACCGGAATAAGTTCAAGGTCCTTTTCGATAACCACCAGGTCCACCGGCTTTCTTGCCAGCATCTTGCATAGAATTTTTCCGATACGTCCATATCCGCAAACAATATAATGATTATTCATTCGATCTATCTTTTTGTCCAAGCTTCTTCTCCCCAATATGGTTCTAATTTGGCCTTCGACCATAAACTGGACGACGGCACCCGCAATATACAAAAAGTAAACCACACCGATGATGATAAAAAAAATCGTGAACATCCGCCCCAATTCGCTCACTTCGTGGACTTCACCGTATCCCACAGTGGTGAGCGTGGTAACCGTCATATACAATGCATCTAAAAAACCCCAATCTTCGATGGTCATATATCCGGTGACACCGAACATAATAATGAGCATCAAAAGTAAAACACATAATTTCAAATGTCTTATGCTCTTCATGGCGCTGTTTTGTCCGATTCAGTCCAGGGATTTACTCCGTATTCGGGAATACCGCACATAACTTCCTTTTTAAGCGCATTTTGGGATGTATCTCATGCCACGAACATCAGATTATGCGACATTGTGATGAAAAATCAAGCGGTTTATTTAGCCCTGAAAAACCTGGTCCTCAGTGCCGAGTTGAAAACAACGGGGATGCCATCTCAATCGGTCAAGCTGGAATATTGGAGTGTTGAATTAGCGGGTTTAGTGGAATTCTACCTGTTTTTAGATACATAACGACAAAATGTGCACTGTTGTGGGTTCCGGGTTCTGGGTTTTGAACCCTGTAATTAAAATAAGATATCTTTTGTTTTCAATCCTCAGTATTCCACTACTCCAGCACTCCATCATTCCCACCGGCATATACGGTAGACTTTACCCCTCCGAGGTGCCAACAAAACCGGGTCCTCTGGCCACGGATTCTTTTTTTCTGGTTTGGGGACATTTTAATGATACGGCCATATCGATGGGCAGGTGAAAAATCAGGACGAAAATTCGCATCGGACCAGAAAAATTTGGTGTTTTGGAAACCTTCGGTGAATAGATTCTAAATTCTTGACGTAACCCCTCAAAGTTGATAGAAATTCCAAATATCGCCCTGTAGATTCCCACGGGCTTACGCCCGTGGCATTTGCGAAATAAATTAAACGGGTTTCGAAGCCCTACCGCGAGATCATTTTGAAAAACGTTCTTTGAAATGGCCTCCGGCAAAGTGACGCGGAAAAATTGTAACGCTTCAGATTAATTATAAGGTTTATTATTTTGGATGAAAATTCTTTAAAGTATGAACGCCAGCGTGAAGAGATGGTCAGAAAACAGATTGAAGCACGCGGCGTCACCGATCCAAACGTACTGGCCGCCATGCGCAAGGTTCCCCGGCACCTTTTTGTGAGTGAAGCGTTAAGAGATCAGGCCTATGGTGACTTTCCCCTCCCCATCGGAGAACAGCAGACCATCTCACAGCCATATATCGTAGCGGAGATGACCCAGGCACTGCAGCCCGGGAAAGACGACAGAATACTTGAAATCGGAACAGGATCCGGATACCAGGCTGCCGTTTTAGCGGAAATTGTTTTCCGTGTTTATACCATCGAGAAAATACACGCGCTCCATATAAAAACTCGCAAGCTTTTTGATGCGCTTCATTACCACAATATTGTAACCAAATATTCGGACGGCACTGCCGGCTGGGCCGACGAAGGCCCTTTTGACGGTATTATTGTTACCGCAGGTTCTCCGAGCATTCCGACACCGTTGGTGAGCCAGCTCGCTGTGGGGGGATGTATGGTAATACCCGTTGGAGACCAGTATTCCCAAGAACTCATAAAACTTTACAAGGACGAAACCGGCATTCACAAGATAAATTTAGGGGGATGCAGATTTGTCAAACTTGTGGGTGAATATGGATGGAGATCGTAATTCATGCTTCGTCGCCTTTACGACTGGGTGCTCCACTGGGCGGAAACGCCCTATGGAGCATGGGCGTTATTTTTACTGGCCTTCAGTGAATCCTCTTTTTTCCCGATTCCCCCGGATATACTGCTGATCGCCCTGGCTGTATCCATACCCAAAAAATCTTTGAAATATGCATTGATATGTTCTGCGGGGTCCGTCCTCGGAGGATGCTTAGGCTATCTGATCGGGTGGCAGTTTATGGCTTCCGTCGGCAACCGGATCGTAGACTTTTACGGCCTGACCCCAAAGGTTGAATACATCGAAATTCTCTACAACAAATACGATGCATGGGCCGTGGGAATCGCGGGTTTTACACCGATACCCTATAAAGTATTTACCATTGCAGCCGGCGCATTTAAAATCAATTTCTCCGTATTTGTCATCGCATCTTTGGTGTCTCGGTCTGCGCGCTTTTTTCTTGTGGGGGGTCTCATTTACATATTCGGCCCCAGTATCCAGTCTTTTATCGATAAATACTTTAACCTTCTTGCCACAGCATTTACAGTTCTTCTAATTACAGGTTTTTTAGTCATTAAATATCTATTGTAAAATCCGGGATGCTTTTGACGCCGTTTCATTGAAATCATCCGGCCTGAGCCAGCGTACGAATCCCGAAGTCAAATGAACTTTTAAGGACCACGCACAAGGAAAAGGTTCATTTTAACATTGACATAAATACCACATAGTGGCATTTATTAAATGGCTTCCACTTTTAGAAAAAAGAGAAAAGAAATCCAGCAGGATGTTTCTCTTTAACCCGAATATGATCACGATATTTTTCAATGCGCAGGTTGTACCATGAAAATTATTTCCATCGCTTTAAGCAAGAAAAAAGGAACACGAAAAGTTCAAGTCCAACAGGCCAGCATTATAAAAAATCATGGACTCGAAGGAGACGCCCATGCCGGTCCGTGGCATCGGCAGGTGAGTTTTTTGGCCGCGGAAAGCATCGAAACAGCGCGCAATAACGGTCTTGATGTAACCTTTGGCGATTTTGCCGAAAATATCGCAACATCCGGCGTTGATTGGAAAAATCTGCCGGTGGGAACCCGTGTGAAACTCGGGAAATCGGCCGAAGTTGAGATTTCGCAAATCGGCAAACAATGCCATAACCGGTGTGCCATATATTACCAAGCCGGAGACTGTATTATGCCAAAAGAAGGGGTCTTTGCCCGTGTCATTGCGGGGGGCAAAATTCGTTGCGGTGACACCGTCGAAACTCTGTTGTCAAAAGATATAAAAACCCCTCGAGAAAAAGTGTCCTGATCGAACAAGTGATGAACGCGCAAAAAGTCTCTTGCAAGGGACATTGCGTATATCTCGATATAATAATTTTGGAGATATTCAAATGAAAAAGGATATGAATACCCCGGAACCCTCCTGCAGGATCGATGCTGAATCTTTAAACAGATTCAAAGAGAAGCTTCCCGACATTACTGAAAACATCATAAAAAGCTGCTATGATAAAGCGAGTTACACCCACATCGACTATGAACCGATTCCTTCTGAGGGTTATATAGTTGATATTATAAACAAATTAAAGGAAATCCTTTTCCCCGGCTACTTTACTCGGGAAAAAATCGATCCGGTCAATTTGAAATACTACATGGGCCAGTCGGTCTCGGTTCTGTTTGATATGCTTTCGGTTCAGATTGCCCACAGTATTCGGCATGACTGCTTCAGATATGATCTGCCGTGCAATGAATGCGAGGAACAGGGACAGAAGATCGCGCTCAACCTCCTTGAATCGATACCGTTGCTTCGGAAAATACTGGCAACGGATGTCCGGGCGGTCTATGAAGGGGACCCTGCGGCAAAAAGTCATGACGAGATTATTTTCAGCTATCCCGGTATTTTTGCCGTCACCGTATATCGGGTGGCCCATAAGCTTTTTGAGCTTCAGGTGCCGCTTTTACCCCGCATCATGACGGAACATGCCCACAGTTTGACCGGCATCGATATCCATCCCGGGGCCGATATCGGAGAAAGTTTTGTCATCGACCATGGAACCGGCGTGGTGATCGGCGAGACCACCGTGATCGGAAAAAACGTCCGAATCTATCAAGGGGTGACCCTTGGCGCCCTTTCACTTCCCAAAGATGCCGGAGAACGACTGAGAGGCAAAAAACGCCATCCCACCATCGAAGACGATGTCATTGTGTACTCGGGCGCCACGATTCTGGGTGGAAATACCATTATCGGGGCGCGCTCGGTAATCGGGGGAAATGTCTGGATTACCGAATCTGTTCCACCGGATACCAAAGTAATTATGGAAACGCCCAAACTGGTTTATAAGTAGCAGGCCGCGGGTTGGGCTCCGATTATAGCCTTTCTCAGAATAACATTCCGTTTCATCCCCAACAGGACGGACCTACGCTCAGACAGAAGGGCGGAAGTCAGTCCTGTTGGATGTATGGACGATTACTTCTTGTCGAAGATTTTCGGCGGCTTCTGTGTGTCTCCCGTGGCATTGGGGAAATCTTTGGCGACATACGCCTTTTGGCCGGTCTCGATCAGGTGGTTGGCCGCTTCCATAAAGTTGGCAAAGCGGAACTTGCACTCATAGAACCCGTGCCACCAGGCGTAGTCCGGCGCCATCATCATGACCCCCATTCGGGCACGGCGGCCTTCGTGGTGCCACAGTTCATAGAACTCCACTTCGAGACGCTCATCGAAGAATTTGGTCTTATCCAACAGTCCCTTCTCATAAAGTTCGCCCAGCTTTGTCTTGGCCGGTTTGAAATAGACCTCGTTATATTCTTCCACGGCTTTGTCGAATCCGTTATAAAAATCGTTGATCCAAGAATCACCGTGGCAGGCGCGGCAGACATTCTTCATCTTTTCCCGTTCCACCGTCCAGTCGGTTCCCGAAGGTAAGGGCTTGAAATCCTGGGGCCGGACCGTCAGCGGTGCCTGGGTCTCCCAGGACAGCCGCTCGGTGACGTCATGGGTTCCCATGACCTTTCCGGAACCGGACATGTGGCAGGCCGCACAGGTCGGCGCGCGATAATCCGTACCCGGTGTCCAGGTGCCGGCGGCTGCGTTAAAATTATATTCGTCTTTATAGGCATGGTACATCGTTCCATGCTTGGACTCTTCATAAATTTCGATTTGAGGATGGTCGGGTCCCAAATGGCACTGGTCGCAGGCCTCGGGCATCCTCGCCTCGGCCACAGAAAAGCGGTGTCGGGTATGACAGGACGTGCACGAACCTTTACTCCCGTCAACATTCAATCTGCCGACACCGGCATTGGGCCAGGTGGCAGGATCAACGGCGCCGTTTTCGTCAATCTCGATGACCGTTCCATGGCAGTTGAAGCAACCGGTCTTGCGCTCGTTGTCCGAATTCATGCCCTTGTTCAGCCAAGGGTCCAGCTTCCACATGATCTCGATGGTATTGGCATGCTTGCTCTTGCTGTACTGGGTTACCTCATCGGGATGGCAGCGGGAGCAGTCCTTGGGGGTAACGATTGCGGCGATGGGCACCTTGTACTTCGGTTCTCCGTACGGAAGATCCTTTCGGCTGTAGTATTTTTCATGTCCTTTGGCCACATCGGTATCGCCGGGCTGGGCCAGATGGCAGTCCAGACAGGTGATGTTGGCATTGGCATGGCGGCTCCGGGCCCAGTCATCGAACAGCCCGGGGTTCGTGGCCTTGTGGCATTCGATGCAGGCCACCGCCTCGGGCGGAATGCTCCGTTCGATCCGGTACTCCTTCATTTTTGCGAAGTTGGGCTGTGCATCCGCCGGCCCCATGGCACCGGACAGCACCAGGCCGACGGTCAGCAGTCCAACTGCGATGAATATAATTTTTTGCCTCACGGTTTTCCTCCTTTCGGTAAAAAAGGGATGAAACACTCTGTTCATACCGGTTGATTAGAGTTTTCGAAGGCCCTTGGCCTGATAGGGAAGCCGCCGATACTGTTTGTACATGATCGACACACTCTCATTGTGAACCAGGTCGTAATGGCAGTCGACGCACTTTTTTTCGTAGCCCGGACGCGCATAGATAACCGACCGGTGTGCCAGCATGGCACCTCGCTTGTCCGGCATGGTCAGCAGGTTTCTATGGCACTTCTGGCACTGGGCATTGTCAAAGGCATCGTAGGCCGCCTCCCGGTTTTTTTTCCGGTCGTATTCCTCGATTAAAAAATGCTTCACCACGTCCTTGGCGCCGTGATAGGTTTTGGCAAAAAAGAAGTCGAATGTCTTGTGAGGGGCGGGCAAGTGGCAGTCCATGCAGTCGGCCACGAATCCTTGGGGATTGTTGACATGGGTGGAGGATCGCCAGGCAATCACGGCCGGTTTGATCTCATGGCACAGGGCACAAAAATCCGGGGTGGAGGTGCGCACCATGGTATAGTAGGTCATGCTGAACAAGGGGAAGGCGATTACAAAACCGAACAAAACGAGAGACGCCCCTATGAAGTATTTTTTCATAATGTGGCTTCCGAGTTGGGTTTGTGATTAAGGAATTTAAACCGGCTTAGATGCAAAGGGTCTCTGAAAGATATCGATGATTATTTATAGCCCATATTTTATCGAACCGTCAAGCGACAAAATTATATAAAGAGGTAACCACCGGTTCGGGGAGATATTGAACCCGCATGGCAAGTGCAGTCCCGGCAGCACGCCACGGGGTTGGCCAAGGGAATAAAAATTGACAGAATACCTTGCCGGGAAGATTCCCCGCGGCAAGGGTTAGGGAATCTTCAATCCCGGTTTATGTTGCGGCTTTCTTGTGATCCGTTGTTACAGAGGGGATAAGATTAAAATGTGCGATTAAAAAATCGGCCACGCCCTTAATATCTCCTGTGGAAAATACCGGCACGCCGAAATCGATGGGGGCATCGCTGATAAACGCAAGAAGATTTTCATCGTTTTTGCACAAGGGTTCTTGGGTAATCTCAGGCCTGAAAATTTCCAGCTTTGGTTTGTGATCTTGTTTATATCCTTCGGTTAATATAATGTCCATACCGTTGAAAAATGGCGCCAATTCATCAAGGCTGTGATCATATTTCACATCCATCACCATTCCGATTCGATACGGAGACGAAATAACGGTGGTCGATGCACCGGCGTGTTTATGTCGCCAGCTGTCTTTGCCGGGTTTGTCCATCTCAAACCGACCATGCACGTCGTGTTTAATGGTCCCGACTTTCAGACCCCGGTGGGTCATTTCAGGAATTATTTTTTCTAAAATCGTGGTCTTGCCTGCGCCGGAATTCCCGACCACAGAAACCACAGGCGTTGTTATATTTTCCGATAGTATTTTCATCATTCAATCACCAGTAACCGGCGTGTTTACCAAATCATTTTCATCAAGAATTAACCGGTGTGTATTTAGTATCAGGTTCCATCTGCCATACCCGTCCGTCCAACCCGTATCCACCGGCGGAGACTATAATCGAAAGTCCGTCCAAGAACAACCACAAACTTAACAAAAAATATAAAATTGGCTCGGGTCCTGGGTGCAAGGACTTTTTGTTAACGACGTCTTAAAAAATGAATGTATCAAATTTTCCAACCTCGTTTCAGGGTCCATTCGCCTTTATTTCAGTCAATTTGACGCATCGTATCATATGAAGTATTGTTATTTTTCAATTTATAATAAGGGATCCTGACCAAAGGAGAATGACGGATGTTTCAGAAAAAAGATTGGAAAAAACCATTCGCACTTACCCTTTTGATTGTGGTGATGGGTGGATACTATGAACAACTGAGTGTCGAAATAAAAACCATGGTATTACCTCTGGCTATCTTTATTGCTGCAGGGTTTGTTATTGCGCGGTTGAAGAAACTCGAAAATGAAATACGTTCATCAAAAGTCACCGCCCAGAAAGCCGTTGTTCAGACCTTCAGCGTCATAGATGCCAGCGGAAAAGAACGTGTTTCCATTTCAGCATCCCCCGATTCCGCGCGAATGACATTTTTTGATGAGGAATATGTTCCCCGAGCGACTCTGGAGCTATCGCAAGGACGACCGGACCTTAAACTGTTGGGAAACAAGGGAAGTGCAGGGATTGTGTTTGATGAAAAAGGCCTACCAAATATAATCTTAAAAGATGATATGGATAAGATCATTTGGTCCGCTTTGTAAAAAATGAAGATCATTGTAAAGGATACAAAGGAGTCACACCATGGATATGGAAATATTCGAGAAAATGGAAGCACCGGAACTGAGGAAATATCTAAAATTTCTTCTCTGGCACTACCGAGTCGTTGATGCGTTCTGGTTTATCAATTTAACCGAGCAGTTCGGCCAGGAAACCGCCGAAAATCTCAACGAAAAGGTCTGGGACCGCGTCTCGGCAATGGCCGCAAAAGACCTGGTCACCCGATTTCAAATTCGGGAAAAAGGACTCAAAGGCTTTGTCAAAGCCCAGAAACTTTTCCCCTGGTGCATCCTCGTGGGATACCAGATTCAAGAATCCGACAAGGAAGTGATGATTTCCGTTCCCGCCTGTCCGACCCAGGAAGCCAGAATCAAACGGGGTTTGGGCGAATATGTATGTAAGGAAATGCACCACAAAGAATTTAACAGTTTTGCCCAGGAGGTTGATGATCGTATTCGGGTTGAGTGTCTTTTCGCACCGCCGGACCCGCATCCCGAAGACATGTTCTGCAAGTGGCGTTTTTATTTAGAACCGCAACCACCATCATCCGACACATCAAAATAAAAAATATCAACCGGTTATAAAAGTTAAACATTTAACATCCATCTGATTCAGACAAAGGAGGACCGATGTATTTTCCCAAGCCATATGAAAACTTTTCCGAAAAATTTCCGAAAGTTTTAGAACATTATCAACAATTGGGCAAGTCATGCCGAGAAGAGGGACCTCTGGAGGAGAAATACCAGGACCTCATCAAGCTCGGTATCGCCATCGGCGCGAATTCCAGAGGTGCAGTTATGTCTTCAACAAGAAAATCGCTGGCATCCGGTGCCGCACCGGATGAGATCCGCCATGCAATTCTATTGTCGTTAACCACCACCGGATTTCCAAACATGATTGCCGCCATGGAATGGGCGAATGAAGTTCTTGAAAAATATCTTCAGGAAAAATAGGGGCTGTCATTCGTTCGCAAGGGGTTTGCCATGAAAATGGCATGCAAAACTTGACCAAAACTCGATTCCGAGATAAAATCAGGTAATTGTAGGCCGGAGAACCGTAAAACAGACCGTTTACTGTAATTTACCGTATTCGGCCAGATCTTCCAACCCCCTGAAGTCTAAAATTTTTATTTCCCGGCCGCCGGCCTCGATGAGATGCTGTTTGTTCATTTTCCCCAGAATTCGTGACAGGGTTTCAGGGATGGTACCCAGAAGGCTGGCAAGCTGACCTTTTGAAATATTTAAGGTCACAGAATCGGGTCGGCCCTGTTCCTCTGTCAAATATAGAAGATATGAAGCCAGCCGGCCCGGAACTTCCTTTAGCGAAAGATTTTCTATCTGGACCGTGAATTGGCGCAGGCGCATGGAAAGCACGGCAAGCATATTCAGCGCAAGAGAAGGATTGTTGGATATCAGATCCACAAACGCTGTCCGTGGAAAAAACAGAAGATGGCTTTTGAGGAGGGTCTGGGCGCTGGCCGGAAATTTCCGCCCGGAAAACACCGGAACTTCACCAAAGGGATTCCCGGGGCCGTAAATATGAAGAATATGTTCTTTGCCTTCGAACGAGACTTTATAGATTTTTACCTTGCCGTCTGCAACGATATAAAAACCGTTACAATCATCTCCTTCTAAAAAAACCGTCTTGCCTTTATCATAAAACTTGTCCACGGAAATCTGCCGAACTTGGTTCAACTGATCTTCAGCCAGGCCGTTGAAAAGGGGCGCTTCTGCGATGATATGGAGAATTTTTTTCATAATTTTCCCTTTTCATTAAAAAATTATCATTTTTTTTTGACTTAAGTCAAGGCATTGGACGCGTTTGTAATATAGTCTGCATGTCAAAGGTAAGGAAACGATTTACACAGTTATCGAGACCGATTCATAAAAGACCATTAACACGTCCGACAACAGACGGACGTATTCAACAAAAAGGAGGCACATCATGTTTTGTTTTCAATGTGAACAGACGTCAAAAGGCGAAGGATGCACAAAGATCGGCGTATGCGGAAAAAAACCGGAGGTGGCAGCCCTGCAGGATCTTTTGATGTATGCGGTCAAAGGATTGTCTCTGGTGGCCGTTGAAGCTCGTAACGTAGAGATACGCGACCCAGAAATAGATCATTTTGCTTGCGAAGCGATTTTTTCTACGTTAACAAACGTCGATTTCGACCCCAATCGATTTGTCGAACTGATCCATCAAGCCGTTAAATTTAGAGATGAACTCAAGGCAAAGGTAACGGCAGCCGGCGGCGAGGCCGATTTTTTGGACGGCCCTGCCAACTTCACGCCGGGCTCAACCTTAGAGGGGCTTGTGGCCCAGGGAGAAACCGTCGGGGTTAAATCCGACCCGAACATCGATCCTGACATTCTTTCCCTCAGAGAGCTTTTGATATACGGCATCAAAGGTGTCGCCGCATATGCGGACCATGCAAAGATCCTTGGAAAAACCGATGACAGGATTTTCGATTTTATCCACGAAGCCATGACTGCCAGCTTGAACACGGATCTTGGCGCTGACGATCTTGTGGGTCTGGTTTTAAAATGCGGCGAGATCAATCTTGTTGCCATGGAAATTCTGGATGCGGCAAATACGGGGACATACGGCCATCCGGTCCCGACATCGGTGCCGCTGGGTGCAAAAAAAGGAAAGGCCATTCTGGTTTCAGGGCATGACTTAAAAGATCTGGAAGACATCCTCAAGCAGACTCAAGGAAAGGGGATCAATGTCTATACACACGGTGAGATGCTCCCCTGCCATGGATATCCGGAACTGAAAAAATACGATCACTTGTGCGGGCATTACGGGACGGCCTGGCAAAACCAGGCCAAAGAGTTCGATGCGTTTCCGGGTGCCATTTTGATGACCACCAACTGCATTCAGAAGCCGAGAGATTCTTACAAAGATAAAATTTTTACCACCGGCCTGGTGGGCTGGCCCGGCGTTGCGCACATCGGGGACAAGAATTTCGCGTCCGTGATCGAAAAGGCACAGAAATTGCCTGGATTTACAGAAGATACAGAAGGCAAATCGGTCATGGTCGGATTTGCCAGAAATGCGGTCATGGGGGTTGCGGGCACGGTGATCGAAGCGGTCAAGAACAAAGCGATCCGCCATTTTTTCCTGGTGGCCGGATGCGACGGCGCCAAACCCGGACGGAATTATTATACCGAATTTGTGGAAAAAGTGCCCAAAGACTGCGTGGTCTTGACCCTTGCCTGCGGCAAGTTCCGTTTCTTTGATCAGGATTTGGGGGATATCGGTGGCATTCCGAGACTTCTCGACGTCGGTCAGTGCAACGACGCCTATTCTGCCGTCCAGATTGCATTGGCCCTGGCAAATGCTTTTGAATGCGAGGTGAATGATCTTCCGCTGTCCATGGTTCTGTCCTGGTATGAGCAGAAAGCCTGTGCCATTCTGTTGAGCCTGCTGTATCTGGGCATCAAGGATATAAGACTCGGGCCCAGCCTGCCGGCGTTTATTTCGCCGAACATCCTCAATGTTCTGGTGGAAAAGTTCAATATTATGCCGATACAGACACCGGATGAAGATCTAAAAGCGATTTTAGGATAATTCTTTCTCGACAGGATTCACACGATGATTAGAATATGTCTTGTGAATCCTGTCAGAAGAACGCCGTAATCAGAGGAGGATAAAAGAATGAAATGCCCGGGACAGGACAGCCGATACTGGAAACCAGGGGCCATTTTCGAGTCAAAATGTCCGGAATGCGGTCATTTGGTTGAGTTTTTCAAAGACGATACCACCCGGAAGTGCCCCAAATGCGAGCACAAGTTCGCCAACCCCAAAATGGATTTTGGGTGTGCTTCATACTGCCAGTATGCAAAAGAGTGCATCGGGGATCTGCCGCCCGAGCTTTTGGCCCAGAAGGAGGACCTTTTAAAAGACCGTATCGCCATAGAGATGAAGCGGTATTTTAAAAGTGATTTCAAACGGATCGGCCATGCAACCCGGGTGGCGCGGTATGCCGAAAGAATCGGCAAAAACGAACGGGGCAATCTGGCGGTCATACTGGCCTCAGCGTATCTGCATGACATCGGCATCCATGAAGCGGAAAGAAAGTATAACAGTACGGCGGCAAAATACCAGGAGCAGGAAGGGCCGCCCATTGCCAGATCCATTATGATCAAGCTGGGCGCAAAAGAAGAATTGATTGAAGAGGTTTGTGATATCGTCGGGCATCACCATCATCCCCGGCCCGAGGAAACGCTAAATTTTAAAGTGCTGTACGATGCGGATCTCATTACCAACCTTGAAGAAAAACAGAAAGATAACCCAACGGATCCAGACAGAATTTCCAGTATTATCGACAAATCTTTTTTAACCGATAGCGGTCGCGAAGAAGCAAGAAAGGTGTTGTTGAATTAATTTGTTTTATCGGCAAAAATTTAGTTTCCGATGCAGAAATTAGCAATTTTTCGCAAGGTCAAGGAAATCAAGGAATTGCGCGGAGGCGTACAAGTTGTACGCCGCACAAGTAATTCCGAAGATTGACGCAGAGATTGCGGAAAAGAGCCATTTCTGGATGGAAACGAGTTCGGATAGACGGATTCGTTTGACCCATAAAACCAATCAGATAGAAGGGTTAATTATGAAAGCATTACGAAAAATAATCGAAATCGATGAAGAACTGTGTGACGGATGCGGCCAGTGTGTTCCTTCCTGTGCCGAAGGCGCCCTTGAAATTGTGGACGGCAAAGCACGGATCATCGCCGACAAACTGTGTGACGGGCTCGGGGCCTGTTTGGGGGAATGTCCCACCGGTGCCCTCAAGGTGATCGAGCGGGAATCCGATGAGTTCGATGAAGACGCCGTCGAAGAACATCTGGCAACACAAAAGAAAGCCGCTCACAAAGCACAACAGAATATGCCCTGTGGATGTCCATCCACCCAAATCCAGACGTTTGTCCCCATTGAATCTCATCCGGAAGTCCAGATTCCCAAGGTAACCGGTGCCGAGGGCGAGTCCGCCCTGTCTCACTGGCCGGTTAAAATACGACTCATTCCACCCAAAGCCCCGTTTCTTAAAGGTGCGGATCTTTTGGTCTTGGCGGATTGTGTTCCGGCAACGTTTCCAACCCTGAACAGGGATTTCATTAAAGGGAGAGTGGTGATGATGGGATGCCCCAAATTCGACGATGCCCAAGATTACATCGAAAAATTTGCAGAAATCTTCAAAATTGCCGGTATCAAAAGCATTACCAATGTTTTTATGGAGGTTCCGTGCTGTTCGGGTCTTCCCATGATCGTAAAAAAGGGCCTGGAAGCATCCGGGCAAAATATTCCCGTGAATGAGGTTGTCATCAGTACCCGGGGCAAGATTCTGGAACAAAATTAAGGTAATTCCGGCTAAATAGCCCCGGTGGGCATTGTAAAATTTCTTGCAGATTTTTATACTGTATTTGGGGATTGTTTCCGGCGTTATTGATAGATATCCACAGTGAGTATTTCACCAGAGATAACCTTTTCAGGCAAAATATTATCCTTAATCCAGTTTCTGACTTCCAAAAAGGGATAATTTTCAAGAATACCGAAATACGGCAGTTTCCTTATTTTCAATTTCGAGAAGACCGGCGTATAAATACCACAGAGAAACTTCGTTAAATTTACCTCGGTAAACTGCTCGCCGACCGCTTGCATAAATTCACCGGTAATCGTTTTTAAATCAAAATGGGCCAGAGGCTTTTGTTCGGTCGTGGGTTGCAAAACCGCTTTCCCGCTTTTACAAAATGAACAATGCCCGCAGCGTTCTTTTCCAAGATGTTCTCCAAAATATTCGGCAAGCTGTTTGCTGACACATGCATCGCTTTCAAAAAAGCTTACCATGTTGTGGATTCTTTGAATCTCAAGTCCCTCCTTCTTTTTAAACAAGGCATACATTTTTTCAGCCATGACCTCGATATCAAACGCCTGGGTCAAAATGTGGTACACGTCCATGGCCTGCCTGGATTGAAGCTCAATCCAGCCCTTCTCATCAAAGTATTCCAGTGCGGTGAGAATCCGCTGCCGATCCGTACGATAACTGTTAAGGATTGCCTGAATATCGACATATGTCCATATTTTACGGGTATGGCAATGATTCATCACCGCTGTAACAAACTGCCTTCTTTCCCCTTCAAAACTGTGAATAATGTTTGCCGGCTCTGTGTGGTATTTGAATGAATATTCCTCAAAATAGGTCAACTTGGGTCGAATAATTTTTTCCATTGCAAGATAAACCAGTAATGTTTTTAGGGGAAGAATTCTGATATTCAGGTCAGTTGAAAGCTTTAATGCTTTAATTTCCCAAATAAAACCCTTATTTTCTTTTAGGGTCCGGAGCAATTGAAAGATCGAATGTTTCTCCGGAGTATCGCCATAAATAAAATTCTCTAAAATATGAATATTGTCTCTGTTGGCTAAAACTTCGCATAAAGCGGGCCTTCCATCTCTCCCGGAGCGACCGATTTCCTGGCTGTAGTTTTCAATCGATTTGGGCAAATCATAATGAATAATTCTGCGGATGTCCTTTTTATCGATTCCCATTCCGAATGCGATGGTTGCAACGATACAGGCCAGGGTCCCATCCATGAATTTGTTTTGAATCTGTTCCCGTTTTTCGTTTTCCATCCCGGCATGATAAGGATGCGCATTGATGTTGTTTGCGCAAAGAAAATCCGAGACCTCTTCAGCCGTTTTCTGCAGGGTAACATATACGATCGTAGAAGCTTTGGGGTTTTCACGGATTCTTTGAAGCACGCGGTTCTTTTTTTCAGGTGTGGCTGTTGGCGTTATTTGCAGAAAGAGATTTTCGCGATAAAAGCCGGTAACAAAGACATGGTCTTTAAGAATATTGAATTTAGCGCACATGTCGTCAATGACCCGCTCAGTCGCGGTTGCAGTCAGCAACAACGTTTGCTCAATTTTGAATTCCTTTTGATAATCAGGCAGTTTCAGATATTCTGGTCGAAAATTATGCCCCCACTCAGAGATGCAATGCGCTTCGTCAACAACCAACCGGGTAACGTTCATCTTTTCCAGGTTGGAGCGAAATCGTTCATTTTTAAACCGTTCGACCGAAATCATTAGAATTTTTAATTCGTTATTTTTGGCGCTTCCGATTATCGCATTATATTCGTTTTTTTGAAGGGTTGAATCCAAACGCGCGGCAGAAATATTGCTTTCCAGTAAAAAATCCAGTTGATCCTTCATCAGAGACAGCAGGGGAGATACCACCAGCGTCATGCCGGGCAATAATATTGCCGGCAGTTGATAACAAAGGGATTTGCCGGCACCGGTCGGAAAGATGGCTGCCACGGATTGACGCTCCAGAACTTTCCGGATGACGTCTTCCTGACCCTTTAAAAATGAATCGAACCCAAAATATTTTTGCAACGGTTTCTTCAGCATGTTCCGACTTGCCTCCCGAATCATTTTATTGTTTTATCGTAACCTACATTAATCATATCAACAAGTAACCGCTTATCAACCGGATAATCACCGATTGAAAGCATTCGAATTCGGATAGTTACGTTGTTTTTCAGCATATCATCTTTTCGGTTTTTGTCTATGCCCCTACGATTATTTTAATTTGGAACAATCATCCTCATCAAACATTAACTGCTTGACAATACTCGTGTTTTCCTTCAACATACAACCATCTATATTCTGAAGGAAAACTTTGTTTCTCGGGCTTGAAATAAAATTTGGTCCAATGTGTTATGCGAAGCATCATGCACACAAATTATCATAACGAAGGAGAAAAACGATGAAAGATGAGGCTCTTAAGCTATTCAGGTCCGCAAGCCGCGAGCACCTCCATTTTCTCTGGGAAAAGGCCAAAAACGACGATCTGGACGGCTTGGATGACGAGGACAGGCGCTTGGCAGAAGCCATGCTGATGCATGAAGACGAGTTTTTCAATGTATTTGAATTCGCCGATGTTCTGCATGACAGAGAGTTTGATCCGGGCACCGACGTCAACCCGTTTCTGCACATAACCATCCATAACGCCGTCGAGAATCAGCTTGCGGCCAAAGACCCCATTGAAGTTTTCCAGTTCTACAATGCCATGCGCAAAAAAAAATGCTCCCATCACGATACCATTCACCTGATTGGCGCCATTTTTGTTCCCCTGATGTTTGATACCATGAAACACCAGAAACCTTTTGACAACGACCGGTATGTTTCTCTGCTGAAAAAGTACAAATCGCGCAAACCCGATAAGATATGGAAACTTTTGGATTCTTCGGGTGGTTTTTGATATTGCGGTTGGCACGACATAGGATACGTAAAGGGTTCCATTTTAAGCTGGAAATATTTGAGGGCTGATAAAGAACAGGAAACTAATAGATATTGCTGAATTTAAAAATTCCAAAATACTCGCTGATAATTTGGAAAAATCCGTGATATTTGATTATAATCTGTTCTTGTTACCACGCCTCTTCAACAATCCTTTCAAACAGCATTGCGGCAGCCTCCTCACCGCGCCCGCGAAATCCCTGAAGGTCTAAGTAAAGCTGTATTTTTGATACGACCTGAATATCATCGACTCTGGATGATCCGTAAAAAACACCATCATCATAAGGGGTAAACAGCAGGAGGTTGCCGCCGCTTTTTACCGCTTTCAAAGAAAGGTCTGAAAATGCCGTTTCCGCAATGTCGGAAGCGTAAACCATGGCTTTTGTATATCGAACAGCAGGAGTGATTCGTATTGCACCTGAAAACCCGGTCAATGCATATTGGACTTTATTTTTATTGCAATAAGCTGCAAAAACTTTTTCAATATCCATTATGCTCATTAAAGAGTAAAATTCTTGAATCCGGTTTTTGCGATAGTCGTAATTTTCAGCCCATTCCTGAAGTAGTGAAACCGGTTGTTCCAGGCTGAATCCACCCCTTTTCCCTGAAAGAAGCTCCCGATCATGTAATATCTTTTTTACATTTGAGGCTTGGCCAAGGCTGACACCACTTTCATCAGCCAGCTCTTTAATCTTCCAGTCTTTACCGGGATTGCATAACAGCACCCTGAGGATTCGCTCGGCCTTGGGTGAATACAGAGATTTTAAATCCCGCCTTTCCCGGAACCGGTTTGGATAACCCTCTTTTTGGATGAATATTTTATCAAATGATAATAGGCAATTGCCGGACAAGTCGAGATAACCGATACCTTCCGACAGGCAAATTTCAGCCGCCTTGGGGGATATGTAAGGCGCAATAAAAATAAAATAGACATCGGGAACCTTCCCCTTATACCGAAGCATCTGATTCACAGCTTCGCGGGCCAGACGTGGTTGGCCGCTGCCTTTGACCTCGGCGAACAGCTGCATAACTCGATCGGGAAGTTCAATCTTTACGGCAAGATCCGCCTGAACGCCTGTTTCATAATATGCAACTTGAACCTCAACGATTTTCAAGAAGGGGATTTTGGAAAGGCATGATAGGAGAGCGGCTTCCGCCGATTTTTTAGGGTCTTTTTCGTTTTTTTTCATTTTAATGCCCATTTCAACACTTGCTGAAATAGCACCTTATAGTGAAACTTCTTATTTGTCAACAAATTTCATCTTTTTAATGTTTTCAACATTTGTTGAAATAGGATTTTTTAATGAAATTTATCATGGGGATCTTGGGGACGGGTATTGATATATCGATTGGCATGATTTTATTATTCGGCTATTCAAATTGGTATACCACGGAAAGCCGGAATTGATGCTGCGGGTGCGTTACACCACATCATTGTGCGCGGAATCGAGCGCCGAAAAATCTTTTATGACGATGCGGACCGTGACGCCTTTGTAAACCGGCTCGGCCAAGTGTTAATTGAGACGCACACCGATTGTTTTGCATGGGCGCTGATACCCGATCATGCGCATCTTTTGTTGCGTACCGGTCCTACGCCGATCGCCACCGTCATGAGAAGGCTTTTGACGGGGTATGCCGCCCAATTCAATCCAAAAGGCTTGGCGTTTCGCAACCCACGGCCAGCCAATCGGTAAAACGGGACGAAAAGATCGTGAAAGAGAAGGAACTCAAGATGATGGAATCACCCATGTCAATATATCAATACCCGTCCCCAAGATCCACTGCATGTCACCAGCAGATTGGACAGACAGTGTCTGGGTTTTTTGGAGACTCTCTTGGAGTAACTGATGTAAGTTCACCTAATTTAATTGCGTCATATAGTGTTAATGGTGCAATCCACACATTTGTTTAGACGCAATATATATTTATTAATTTCAACCAGATATAAAACCATATTGCGTCTAAATTGCGTCGAATTGCACCAACACTTAATTGTTTGGTGCAATTGGTTTAATCGGTCCCGAAGTGCCACAGGTCATTCTGTATAACTTTAATAAGCACAATATCAAATCCTAAAAATTTCAGGGCAATTAGTATTTTGATCGATCATCCCGAAGAACAGCTTGCAAATCTTTGGCAACATACTGCCAAGCAATTTTTTCACGGGTGTTGTAAAGCAATTCCCGATGACATCTTCGAATCCGTTCACCAGAGCCGCAAGGACATATCTCATGGCCTTTGGGGCGATTTTTTCTCGCTAAAAGCTTCATGAATTCAACAACCGCTTGATGCCTATTCATGCCAAGCAGTTCCGCGTAAAACTCTGTAATTCCCTCTGCAAAATGAGGCCGCTCACCCCAGGAAGGGGGTTTTTGGTGTGCATTATAATAGGCCTGCCAAACGAGGAAAGGCGCCACAAGGCCTTCCAAATAGTTCACAATGCCCGATTTCAAGGACCATCTTGTCATTATATCGGCATAAACACCAAGGCATGCTGAGCCGTCATCCATAATGTGGCGATCAATATCGCCGACAGGTAAATTCGGGTCATTACAGAACAGGGTTGGCGGCTCTTTGGGATACTTTAGGGACGTGAGGATAGAAATCCCGAACTCAATCTGTTGAACAGATTCTGGAATAGAAATTCCATAAGTTCCATGAACAACAACGGATTCCTGTTTTAAAACCATCACACTATTAAGTCTAAATTCCGGACCTGCAATGACCATTCCCAACAGAGGGGCGGCCGCTGCCAACGCCGCCCTTTCTTCACGAAACAGCTTCCGATTCAATTTTTACCATGGGGTCATCAGCGAGAACTCCACGGCTTTGAAGGATTTTTTGCCGAATAGACGGTAGCAAGTCCGGTCGTTATCGCTTTTTTTGGTTGGCTTCGTCCTTTTTCTCAACAGCGGGAAAACGATCTCCGAATTGTTTCCGCCAAATGACTGATGCTACGTGACGGTCGTCGATTTTAATAGCTTCGGCCGGGGCATCAGCGGTATCCGCAAGGCCTCTTGAAATCTATTTTCTTGTTGATCGGTCAGCCGTGACGTAAGTTCTTCTGTGGCATCTACCGGGTTATAAACACAGAAAACGACACCTACGACATCGGCTATCGCCCGGAGGGTGTTTGCAAAACAAATGTCATCCCTGGTATCTGCACGAAAATGGTCTGACGCCAATACGGTGAGGATTAACCCATTGGGCATTTTACCCCGCCGACTGGATTGAAAATCCGCTGTAATTCATACAGGAAATACGAATAATATTCATTTAGTAAATTTTACAAATATTATTTTCTAAAAAATGTTGAATGATTTTATTTCGTTTTCTATATTACTATCAATAAAGTTATTCACGCCGTTTCGTTCCATAAACCAAACAAACGTTTTACGAATCCGTCATATATATAAAAAGACTTTCAAATAACCTGAATTGAGCGAAAGTCGAGGATGCCCAAGATCCATGAAAGCTAAAAATTTAGTTCAGTTTTAATACCATACGATTATCCTTCATGTTGTTTACGCTCAATGATGGTATAACAATTTAACCCGTTGGAGAAGCAATATGAAATCGATTCGCTCTAAACTCTGTTTTTGGTTCATTGCGGCCGTATCTTTTTACTTTCCCATATTTTCGAGCACTGCCGCCGATCAAAACATCCCGCCATCCGAATCCCTGACCATGGCGGAAGCGATTCATATCGCTGTGAATCAGAATCCCCACGTCAAGGCGGCCAACTTTCAGGTAAAAGCGGTTGAATCAAATACCATCCAGGCCCGGTCCGGGTTTTTCCCGCAGATCGATTTTTCCGAAACGTTCAATCGTACCACCAATCCCATGTGGGCTTTTGGCACCAAACTGAATCAGGGAACCATCACCCAAGAAGATTTTGATCCTGCCAGGCTCAACGATCCGGATGCCGTCAACAACTTTGCAACGGTTTTCTCTTTGTCCTGGTCTCTCTACGACGGCGGCCGAACAAAAATCGGATGGGATCAGGCCAAGCAGAACCTGGAAGTTGCATCTTTGATGCTCCAACGAACCCGGCAACAGGTGATTGCACAGACAGCAGCGGCGTATGTAGGGCTTCTGCTTGCTCAGAAAAATATCGCCGTCGTAAACCAGGCCCTTGAAACGGCACGCGCCCATCTTAAAATGATCGAATCTCGATATCGCAACGGTTTTGTGGTAAAAAGCGATGTATTAAGGGCCATGGTTCGTATTGCAGACCTTAAGCAGCAGCATCTCCAGGCCGAAAGCCGAGTCAAGGTGGCAGCAGCCATGCTGAACGCATCCATGGGTTCTCCCGGCGATAAACCTTTAAACCCGGCAACTCCGTTGGCCGTCGAACAGGAAATAGACGGGGAGATGGAAGATTGGATTCATACCGCTCTTTCAAAACGCCTTGATCTGGAAAAGTTGAGACACCAGGAAGAGATGGCCAGAAAAGAAATCGACAAATCCCGGGCCGGCCATTTCCCGGACTTGCGGCTGGTGGGAAATTATGAAATCGATTCGGAAGATTTTAGCGATACGGCAGATAATTATACCATCGGAGCGGTCGTAAAGGTGAATTTATTCAGTGGGTACCATATTACCGGAAAAACCGAAGCGGCAAAATCGTTTCTGAACCGATTGCAGGAAATACGGAGAGCCATGGAACTGGGAATACAGGTCCAGACACGTGAAGCTTTTCTAACAGCCCGGAGTTCGTGGGAACGTATCCCGGTGGCACACACCGCTGTCGACCAGGCCAAAGAAGGGTTGCGGATTGTAAAAAATCGATATAAAAACGGGTTGATAACGATGGTTACCCTTCTGGATGCCGAGGAGGCCCGCCAACAGGCCCACACCAATTATTTCAAGGCCCTTCACGATTACAAGGTGGCTCGCATCGCCCTCGCCCTGGCTTCGGGAACCATTGACACGGATTTTCAATAACTCAAGCTTTGCACCCTTAATATTAGGCACGGCCAGCACAACGATACCGGCAGGGAGTTTTTGAACCACTGATAAACACATAAAAATCCAATAAAAACAATGGTTTGTATGAGCTTCCGAGCGTTTATTTAAGGAGTCCATCATGCGGAAAAACAAAGAATTTTTTTATTTCATTATATTTACCGCGGTCTTTCTCTCAATGGGTTGCGGGGAAAAAATTGAGCCGGGCAATGCAGAACAGATCAAAAAAAAGCCGGTTAAAGCTCCGGTTGCCATAACATCCATAAGCCGCCAACCGTTTACTTATGAAGCTGTGGGGACGGTTAAAGCAAAAGCCATAAGTACACTTTCCAGCAAAATTTTGGGGGCTGTCATGGCGGTTTTTGTTCAGGGCGGAGATACGGTCGAACAAGGACAGAAACTGATTGCCATTGATGATCACCAGGTGTCGGCACAGCTTCGCGAGGCTGAAGCCGCCCTTGCGCAAGCCCGGCGCGCCGAAACTGCGACCATCGCAGGCGCAGAACTTGCGATGGCCACCTATGACCGATACCAGAACCTGATGAAAGACGCGTCCGCCAGTCCCCAGGAGTTTGATGAGATCAAATCTCGATACCAACAGGCCCAAGCCGGGCTGGCCGCCGCCAAACAGCGTGTCAAACAGGCCGAAGCTTCGGTATCCGCTGCATTCGATAGAAAAAAGGATGCCTTAATTCGCGCGCCGTTTGACGGTAGAGTCAGCGCTAAAATGATTGATGTGGGAGATTTGGCGGCTCCAGGCAAACCGTTGCTAATTCTGGAGAAAAAAGGGAACTATCATGCAAATTTGGAATTGCCGGAAATGCATATCGGGTCTGTAAAACAAGGCCAAATTGTAACGGTTGTGATACAGGCCTTAAACAATAGACCGATGGACGGAACCGTAGAGGAAATTTTTCCTGCAGCCGACGAAAGGAGCCGTTCGTTTTTAATTAAGGTTAAACTGCCCGATGAAGCGGGACTGCGGTCCGGAATGTTTGCCCGGGTTTTTATTCCTTTAGACGAAATCGGTATGCTTTTAATTCCATCCACTGCGGTGATACACTCCGGACAGTTAACCGGTGTATACATTGTTGATGATAACCACACGGCAAGGTTCCGTCTCATTCGAACCGGCAGAATATTCGGAGCGTCGTTAGAAGTCCTGTCCGGCCTCAAGGAAGGCGATCGGTATGTCGTCGTTCCACCGCCCACCCTTTCCAACGGTGATCGTGTGGAGGTTGTCTCATGACCCATAAAATAGGTGTCTCCGGCCGAATCGCTCAATTTTTCATAGACTCCAGGCTGACCCCTCTGATTATCATCGCTTCACTATTGCTCGGTATCGCAGCCGTCATCGCGCTCCCCAGGGAAGAAGAACCGCAGATTATCGTACCCATGATCGATGTCTTTGTGAAGATGCCCGGCGCCAGCGCCAAAGAAGTCGAAGCGCGGGTTACAAACCCCATGGAGAAGCTGTTGTGGGAAATTCCGGGCGTAGAATATGTGTATTCAACATCCAGCCCGGGCATGTCCATGGCGGTGGTCCGCTTTTACGTGGGACAGGACGAAGAAAAATCCATCGTTCGTCTCCAGTCGAAGCTCATGGCCAACTATGACCTGATTCCCTGGGCGGTAACCCCTCCATTGATCAAACCCCGCTATATTGACGATGTTCCGATTCTGGCACTTACCTTCTGGGGAGAGGGCTTCGAGCATTATACCCTGCGCCGTGTCGCAGCAGAAGTGGAAAATATCGTTAAGCGTGAAAATAATGTTTCCACAACGACCCTCATCGGTGGAGAACGGCGGCAGATCCAGGTGCGTCTGGATCCGGTACGCCTGGCAGGGTCCGGCCTTGATCTCCAAACGGTGGAAATAATGGTGACGTCCGCAAATCAGGAGTCGGCCGCCGGCACCTATCCATCCACCAAGGGCCAGGTTTTGGTTCATACCGGCGGTTTTTTAAAGACCGTGGAGGATGTAAAAAGCGTAGTGGTGGGCGTTCACGGCGGCAAGCCCGTATATCTTCGTGATGTGGCCGATGTGGTGGACGGTCCCGAAGAACCGGAGCAATATGTTTTTTTCGGCACCGGCCCGGCGGCGGCTGGAAAGGAAATGACCGGATACCCTGTATCCAAAGAGGGTTATCCTGCGGTTACCCTTGCCATTGCCAAGCGAAAAGGGGCCAATGCCGTCACTGTGGCACATAAAGTGCTCGAACGGATGAATAAGGCCGTAGGAAGCGTAATTCCCGATAATATCCATATTACCGTCACCCGCAACTATGGCAACACTGCCAAAGAAAAATCGAATGAATTGCTCTTTCACATGATGATCGCCATTATTTCAGTGACGATCCTTATCTGGTTTGTTCTGGGACATCGAGAATCGGGTGTGGTGGCGCTCGCCATCCCCGTAACCCTCGCTCTGACAATGGCTGTTTTTTACCTGTATGGGTATACCTTAAACAGAATAACCCTATTTGCACTCATATTTTCCATCGGAATCCTAGTGGATGACGCCATTGTGGTGGTGGAAAATATCGTCCGTCATTTTCGTCTCCCCCAAAACCATAACCGATCCAGGACCGCGGTGGCCATCGAAGCGGTGGATGAAGTTGGGAATCCCACCATTCTGGCCACCTTGGCGGTCATCGCCGCCATTCTTCCGATGGCTTTTGTGGGCGGACTCATGGGGCCGTACATGAGACCCATTCCGGTGGGCGCATCAGCCGCAATGATCTTTTCCCTGGTTGTGGCGTTTATTGTAACGCCCTGGGCCTCATTGCGGCTGATAAGGCACAAAGAAACAGAATCATCCGCTGGGCCTGAAGATGAAGATTGGAGCACCCGTCTATATCGACGGGTGATGACGCCCCTTATTGAAAATAGATTCTGGCGATGGATTTTCCTGATCACCGTCGTGGTGCTTCTTTTGGTCTCATGCGCCATGGTGGGCATCGGGTGGGTGCGGGTGAAAATGCTTCCATTCGATAACAAGAGTGAATTTCAGGTGATTCTCGACATGCCGGAAACCGCCACCTTGGAGGAAACGTCCGCGGCTGCCATGGAAATGGGCGATTATCTCAAAACTGTCAATGAAATCAATGACTATCAAATCTACGTGGGAACCTCGGCACCGTTCAACTTTAACGGTTTGGTACGCCACTATTACCTTCGAAGGGGCCCCTATTTAGCGGACATTCAGGTGAACCTTGCGGAAAAAGGACATCGAAAAAAACAGAGCCACGCCATTGCGAAACGGGTGCGGCCGGCGTTAAAAGAAATTGCCGACCGTTACCATGCGCGGGTTAAAGTGGCGGAAGTCCCGCCCGGTCCCCCGGTTTTATCCACCCTTGTGGCTGAAATTTACGGCCCCAATTATGACCGGCAACGGGAGATTGCCGCCGAAGTCATGAAGATTTTTGAAAAGACACCCGGCGTGGTCGATGTAGACTGGTATATGGAAGAAGAACAGCCCCGTTATCAAATAACGGTCGATAAAGAAAAGGCCGCCCTCCACGGAATCAGCGCTGCCAAGGTTGCCGGAACCATAGAGCTGGCACTTAAAGGACGGCAGGCCGGACTGCTTCATCATCCCAGGGAAAAAGAGGATGTGCCCATCATAATACGCCTGCCCCTTTCCGCCCGTGCCGGGATTCAGCGCCTGGAAGTCATTAAACTTGCATCGGACGACGGCAGCATGGTGCCCCTTTCTACCTTGGTAAACGTCCGAAAAACCCCAGTAGATCAAAGTATTTATCATAAAAATATCATGCCGGTGGTATATGTTGTCGGGGATGTGGCCGGCGTCAAAGAAAGCCCGGTGTATGCGATTTTGGAGATGAAAAACAAAATCGATTCGATTCAACTTGCTGAAGGATATACGATGGCCCAGCATACGGCCAATATACCTTCCAGCAACCGCAAATACGAAATGAAATGGGACGGAGAATGGCATATCACCTATGAAGTTTTTCGGGATCTGGGGATTGCCTTTGCCGTGGTTCTGGTTCTGATATTTGTCCTGGTCGTCGGATGGTTTCAGTCTTTTACCACACCGATGGTCATCATGGCCGCCATCCCCTTCTCTTTGATCGGCATCCTGCCCGTTCACTGGGCACTGGGCGCTTTTTTTACCGCAACCTCCATGATCGGTTTTATTGCCGGTGCCGGGATTGTCGTGAGAAACTCCATCATTCTGGTCGATTTTATTGAATTGCGGTTGAAAGAAGGGATGCCCTTGGATCTTGCCGTAATCGACGCCGGTGCCGTACGCTTCCGCCCCATGATGTTGACCGCCGCCGCCGTGGTGGTGGGTGCTTCGGTTATCCTGTTTGATCCGATTTTCCAAGGTCTTGCCATATCCCTTATGGCAGGAGAAGTTGCCTCGCTTCTCTTTTCAAGAATGACGGTTCCGATCCTCTACTTTCTCGATAAAAGATGGGAGTCTGCCCATGGATATCAGACGCCGTCGGCTAAAGGGGGGGCCCAACATCGATCCGGGTCCTAAAGACCCGTCATCGATCGGGCGACAATTCTTGTTTTAACAGACCATTGATAAAAACAGCGCTTTGGTATTGACTTTTATAGGAATGTGTGATCGAAAAAAAGGGTTGTCTTTCTTTTTAAATCGATTTTCTAACAATTAGGGAGAAGTTCATTGTACGGCTTTCACGCAATAACCACGCATAACGGTTGGGCCATGGCTTTTGTAGGCGCTTTGATCGTTTTTTCCGGTCTGGTGGTACTCTCTTCTGTAATTTCCCAGCTTTACAAGGTGCTGTTGTTTTGGGAAAAAAGACATCCCATTTTCAAAAACAACAATAAAATGCCGGAAGACGATGCCCCTGAAGAAACGCCGGGCTCACACGTGCCCAAAGAATTTCCCACAGACCTTGACGAAACGGCGCGTCTTTATCAATCCCTGGTCGAAGAAATCGGCGAAACCTTTTATCTTTCTAAGTTATATGAAGTTGCGAAAAAAAACGATTTTCCACACCCACACATAACCCTTACAGCCTTTCGTGAGGCTGAAATATTGGTCCCCTATGGTGACGGTGTTTTTGGCTGGAATCCACGCACAGAAAACAAAGATAATGAAAACGATTAAAGGTTAATCCATGGATTTGCTTTTTCAATTTTTATCAAATACCGGGTACTATTTAGCGGACTATCGCAACGTCATCATGATCGTTGTCGGTTTTATCTTTTTATATCTGGGAACCGCAAAAGAGTACGAACCGCTGCTACTTGTTCCCATCGGTTTTGGAATCTTGGTGGGAAACATTCCTTTTTTCAAGGGATTCGGGCTCGGCATATACGAAAATAACAGTGTGCTGCACTATCTGTATTTCGGAGTTACCTCGGGTCTTTATCCCTCAATCGTTTTTTTGGGTCTCGGTGCAATGACCGATTTTTCTTCTTTGCTGGCACGACCGGTTCTGATGCTATTGGGCGCAGCAGCTCAGATGGGAATATTTTTTACACTGTTGGGTGCGCTGGCCCTCGGTTTTTTACCCAAGGAAGCCGCTTCCATCGCCATAATCGGCGGCGCCGACGGCCCCACGTCCATATTTCTGACCGCCAAGCTGGCGCCCCACCTCATCGGCCCCATCGCCATCGCCGCGTATTCTTATATGGCACTGATACCGGTAATTCAGCCGCCCATCATGAGACTTCTGACCAACCGCAAGGAGCGCTTGATCCGGATGGCGGAACTCCGGGAAGTGTCCAAAAAAGAGCGGATCATTTTCCCTGCCGTCGCTGTTATACTGTGTTGTTTTCTCGCCCCGGCCTCAATACCGCTTCTGGGGACGTTCTTTTTCGGGAATTTCCTAAAGGAATGCGGCGTTGCCAACCGCCTGGCCCAGACGGCCCGTACAGCAATTATCGATACCGCGACAATACTTTTGGGCCTTACGGTCGGCGCCAGTACCCAGGGAGATGTGTTTCTCACCCCAAAATCTGTGGCTATTTTCTTCCTTGGTGCTGTGGCTTTCAGTATCGCAACGGCCTCCGGTGTCATTTTTGCTAAAATTTTGAATCTCTTTCTTAAGGAAAAAATCAATCCTCTGCTGGGTGCAGCCGGGGTGTCAGCGGTTCCAGGATCCGCCAGAGAAGTTCATCTGGTCGGTCAATCCGAGGATCCCGAAAATTTCCTTCTCATGCATGCAATGGCCTGCAACTCTTCGGGGGTTATCGGATCTGCAATCTGTGCGGGCATCTTGTGGAGTTTTATGGTTGTCCTTTAAGGATATAAATCTTCACTCAAATCCTTCTCGTTTCAACAGCTCATTGTACCAGACCGAGAAATCAAACATACCCCGGTATCGTTCATCATCATTGACAATTCCAAGACAAATCTCAAACACGCCCCTTCCGTAAGCGTTGCTGTATTCCTCTGAGCCCATCGCCTGTAAAAATTCCCGGGTCAGGGTTTGGGTTGTTCGCTTGGTTTTATCTTTTCTGATATCTATGGGATCTTTCGGTTCCTGAAACGGATCCCATTTTTCATATCCCTTTTTTAAGATGTGTTTCTGGCGTCTCGGAGACATGGTGCTGAATATGGCTTTTTTCCGTTTTGCCTCGTCTTCGGAAGATATTTTCGTCATTTTTTTATCCCTGTTTTTTTTGGACATCTTCTTTATCGGCAATTCCAAGATAATTATCATTATACTCCGTTAGAATTGCCATGGATAACGGCACGAGCATTTCTGCCATCTTCACATACTTGGTTTTAATCCGGCTTACAAATTCAGCAGAAACTTCGTAAAGCTTTTTTTGAATGATGTCCAGATTGACCGTAGGATATTGTTGGCCCTCAACAAAACCCGATCTCCCGCAGGTATGTCCGATACCGCCGATGGAGGTGGGTATCCCATAAAGCCGGCAGGTGATCGGCCGATATTCATAAAGATCGCACATGCCTTCCCGGTTAAGAAGCGGGCATCTGACCCGCTCGGCGGCCATTTCCACCAATATGTCCACCTCGTTTTTTCCGGATTCTTTATCTTGATATGCTTTTTTCTTTATCTGGTAAGTTTTTCGATCCGCACGGTTCGATTTTTCCAGCAGTTGTTCTCTTTCCTTGCCCTTGAATTTTTTATAAAACTGATGATTAATGTAAATGGCTTCGATCAGTGTAAGGTCAAAAAGGGCATGACAACAGTCCTCGCATTTAATTTCACATTTTACACATTCCGGAAACTCTTTTTGTACCCGAAAAAACAATTCATCTGCCGTTGATGAAATTTCTTCGTATTTCTTAAAATACGGTGTGAAGTCTATCTTCATAATTTAACTCCTCTGGAACCATCTGGTTTTTTGGAATACGCCGACTCAACAGCGCTTCACGTACGATTCAATTTTAAGCTGGAAACCGCTTGACCCGTTTTTCCACAAAACATTAATCATGCTTGAAACCATAATATTTTCAAAAATATGTCATCCGGTACAATTGTTTCACGTGAAACATTATTTCCCGATACAAAACCGGCTGAAAATCTGATCGATGACATCTTCCCTGGCAGAAACGCCGATAATTTCGCCGAGCCGGTCGATGGCTTCCTGAATATCGATGGCGATTAGCTCAAACGGCATCCCGTTGCGTATTTCTTTGACCGCAGAAACAGCAAGATGCAGGCTCTTCTCAAGGGCAATTTTATGCCTTAAATTGGGAACAATTCTGTTGCGAACCTCGAGGCCATGTTCTCCGGTTGCAAGTTTTGCGATTAAATCCTTGAGTGTGCTCAGCCCCCTGCCGTATAATGCAGAAATATTTACGCTGGGTATTTTTCCCCATGGGTCGGGAATGGCAAGCTCAAAGTCATCTTCCACCAGATCGATTTTATTGATCACCATTATCAGACGTTTGGGTTTGACGGTTTCGTATATTTTAATATCCTCACCGGTCAATGGATCGCTGGCATCCATCATAAAAAGTATCAAATCTGAACCATTGATATATTCCTGCGTCTTCTCTATGCCGATGACTTCAACCGGATCATCCGTATCATGAAGGCCGGCGGTATCTGCAATGACCACAGGGATACCATGAATGTTCAGTGTTTCTTCGATCAAATCCCGGGTTGTACCGGGAATCGGCGTAACAATAACACGATCCTCTTGAATAAGCCGGTTCATCAGGCTCGATTTGCCCACATTGGGCCTGCCGATAACCACCATTTTAAGACCGTCTCGAAGAAACCGCGCATTTTCGTACTGATCGACCAGTTTTTTCAAATCTTCGATAACGCTTTTCTCTAAAACTCCGATGGCTTCCTCTGCATTAATTATTTCACCCACATCTTCGGGAAAATCAATGGCAGCTTCGGATTTTGTTAAAATATCCAGCAATGTGCTTCTTATGGATTCAATGGTGGTTTTCAACACGCCTTTAATCTGTGAGGTTGCAATTTCGAGAGATTTTTCGGTTCTAGAATTGATAATATCGATGACCGCCTCCGCCTGGGTCAGATCGATACGGCCGTTGAGATAAGCTCTTTTGGTAAATTCACCCGGTTCGGCCAGCCTGGCACCGCTTTTCAATACTAAATCGAGAATCGAACCCAGCACCACGTGACCGGAATGGGTGTTTATTTCAACGACATCCTCCCGGGTGTATGTCCCCGGTGCTTCCATCTTAGACACAAGAACTTCATCCAGAACCTTTCCGTTTTCCGTATGCACAATATGACCGTGATAGAGACGATGGGACCTTAAGGAAGAAAAAAGAGGGGGTTTCCTGTCCTGAAGTTCATCCGGTGGATCACAGGATTTTTGAAATATTGACCCAGCGATTGAAAAAGCGTCTTTACCGGAGATTTTAATAATCCCGATACCGCCGCTGCCGCTGGGTGTTGCAATGGCGGCGATCGTGTCACATTCCATTTTTTTTAACAATTAGAGTCAGTTAAGCTCCCTGCAGCCTCGTTGAACCAGGCTATTCGCTGTTCGACAACCTGCGGGGTTTAGCATTTGCTGTTTCAGTCCAAAGCCGTAAAACGAGTGAGCCATCTGGATTTAATGGCGTTTTTTTCGCTGCGAATTTTTTCTGGGAAATATGACGAGCTTCCTTAAAACGCCTTCTCCCATACTCTGGGTTCTAACCAGACTGTCATTCTTTAAAGCGATATGTACGATCCTTCGGTCGTGAGAATTCATTTGACCGATGGTCGCGGGTTTTCCGGTCCGTTTTACCTTTTCCGCAAGCCGTGTGGCCAGCCCTTCCAAGCTAATTCGTCTTTTTTCCAGATAGCCTTCAACATCCACCTGAATTCTAATACGTTCAGGCCTGCTCTTATTGACAATTTTTTCAAGGATATATTGAATTGCCTCAAGGGTTTGTCCGCGTTTGCCGATTAAGATGGCAGAGTTTCCGCCTTTGACGTTGAAAAAAATTCGGTTTGATCGCGCTTCGATGGATATGGTTGCATCGGTGGTAATCAAATCGACAATGCGCTGAAGCGCTTCCCTGCCGATATCCTTTGGATCCTCATCTGAAGGTAAAATTTCTTGCTTTTCTGGTGCGACATCTATTTGTGAATCTGTATCATCTATGGCTTGATCGGGGGAACCGCCTCTATTTTTTTCTGAATCTGAATCTTTGTGGACAGACGCCGGGGAAAGTTCCGGTACGGTAACTCGGATACGCGCCTTCTTGGTTCCAACCAACCCAAAAATCCCGGTCGATCCGTAAGAAATAACATCGTGTTTGAGTTTTTCCCTGGGAATGTTCAATTCTTCACAGGCTTTTTTGACAGCCATTTCGACATTTTTTTCTTCAAATTCCAAACTGGGCGACATTATCAAACCTCCGTTATTAAGCTCTTTTCTTCGTGATATAATACTGTTGAGCCATTGAAAGGACATTGTTTACAAGCCAGTATAAAACCAGCCCCGAAGAAAAATTGATAAAAATAAACGTAAAAACAATCGGCATCATCATCATCATCTTGGCCTGGGTGGGATCACCCATTGGAGGGGACATTTTTTGCTGAAAAAACATGCTCGCCCCCATTATTATGGTTAAAACAGGTATTCCGTATGGCGGCTCCATGAATGGCACGGCAAAGTCGAACCGAAAAAGGCGATCTGGCGCTGAAAGATCGTTAATCCACCAAAAGAACGGCGCGTGCCTTAATTCTATGGCTTCATATAACATTCGATACAGCGCAAAGAATACCGGAATCTGGACAACCATCGGAAGGCATCCACCCATGGGGTTGACTTTATACGTTTTGTACAACCCCATCATCTCTTCATTCATTTTTCTCTTGTCATCTTTATATTTTTCCTTGATCCCAGCCATCAAAGGTTGAATTTTTTTCATGTCGGCCATGGATTTATAGCTCTTATTTCCCAGGGGCCACAGGATGATTTTGGTAAAAATGGTTAAAATTATAATGGCCACCCCATAGTTGGGGATAAAATGATCATAAATAAAATCCATTATCCAGACACAGGGTTTGGCAAGTATATCAAACATCCCAAAATTCACGGCTTTGGCCAGATCATAATCCAATGATTTTAAAACTTTTATGCTTTTGGGACCAAAGAAAAGGCTGAATTTTGAAGCATGCTGATCGCCGGAATTAATAACGAATTCAGGCTGTACATATTCATTTTCGAGTATCTTGTCGTCATTAAGGTAAAGGCGCATCGTGGCCGTCACAGCTGCATCGGGCACGAGTGCAGACATGAAATAACGGTCCTGGACCGCAATCCATTTTATGTCTCCGGGGTAGATATTTTTCTTTTTAATTTTCTTGGTCTTAACCTGTTCGAGCTTATTGTTTATCAGTGCGCTCGGACCTTCGAAACCATATCGGGTCTCTTTTTCCGAACCGGAGCGGCATAAAGATAGGGTGAGGCTGTCTTTAATGGTCTGGTTGGAATGATTCTTTACAGTAACATTAAGACCGATCATATACGTTTCAGGTGAAAACAAATATTTCTTTTCAACAACAACCCCCTGGGGAGATGTCCATGAAAAAGAGATCTCTCGAGGTTCATTCTTAATATCTACGGTATCATTCTCAAGATTTGCTGAAAAAACCGCACCATTGACCCCGGGAAGGCTGTTGTCGACAAATCCAACCCGTACGGTTCCTTCGGTCAAATCCGGAGATATCATTTCCAATAACGGCGAATCGGCATTTATGCTCTCTTTGTACTTTTTAAGGACAAAACTCTTGAATACCGCCCCTTTTTCCGAAATTTTAACCGTGTATAATTTTGAATTTACCGTGATTGTCTTTGATGGTTTAATCTGCTCCGAAGGCGTGTCTTTCAAAGACGGCGCTGTCGCCGTGGCCGACTTTTCTTGAATTTCCGGCGCTTGCTTCGCCGGTTGTTCCGCTTTCATGGTTTGCTGGGGAAGTGTGTCCTTTTTCTCGTCAACAAAGAAAAAATTCC
This sequence comes from Desulfobacterales bacterium, assembly GCA_030145345.1. GTDB lineage: Bacteria > Desulfobacterota > Desulfobacteria > Desulfobacterales > UBA11574 > JAAXQD01. Next base: position 76,646 of record JAQYVT010000001.1, on the reverse strand, counting down.
ACGCAATAAAAACAAGCAACGAAAGTCCTATTGCTATAAATAGTCGAAGGTGTTCCATTATCCTCTCCAAAATTCAATAAAATATACAAAAAAGTGGTGCTCGGGTTAATGTTTTGATGTCTTACGGGTCAGAATCCAGAGGAGCAAAATCTTTGCGGGATTTTCAAATGGCGGGAAAATATATTTATTTCCACCAATGGTGTCTTATATATCGAATCTGCTCTAACAAGGCGCTTTAAGGCACAGGATCAATTCCTCCCGGATGAAAGGGATGGCACCTTAAAATTCTCTTTAAAGCAAGGAAAATTCCTTTAAGAAATCCATAACGCCGAATAGACTCATGGGCATATTCGGAACAGGTTGGATAGAAACGGCACGCAGGAGCCAGAACCGAAGACAAGATCAACTGATAGGCCCTTATAAGAAACAGAGCGATTATCACAAACATTCTGTTAATGGTTTAAGCCCCTGGAAATGTTGCTAAAAATGTGTTGGAGGGATCGATGAGCCTGGCCAGTCGATAGTTCGGCCGCCTTATTTTTTGCGATAATATTTATATCCCAACAACCTGTTATCATGTGCCTGTTTAGCCGAAAATATTCGCGAGTAAATCGCTTAATCCTGTTGCGTATCGCGGCATTTCCAACCTTCCTCACGACAGTGATACCAAGGCGGGTCCTTTGAAACAGACCCGGAGAAAATATTGCGACAAAATGTTTGTTTTGAAATTTTTTTCCGAAATTAGACAACCTGAGAAACTCGGAGCGTTTCAAAATTCTGTCCGCCTTGGTAAAAAAAAAGCGCAAAAAAAACTCCTCTGTTCAATTCGCTGTTTTTTCTATATCTATTTTATTTGACCAACCGATTATACCGATAAACGGTTTCTGCCCTTTGATCTGCGCCGGTTAATAATCCTACGGCCCTGTTTTGTCGACATCCGCTTCAAAAACCCATGTGTTCTGGCGCGCTTAATTCTGCTTGGTTGATATGTTCTTTTCATAATTCAAAACCCTTAATTAGACCCTAAATTTTCTTCGCATGTGCTTTGAAAATATTATATTTTGTTAAATTAACCGGATAAATTAATCATAAGATTCCCGGATTGTCAACATGTAAACTCTGGTGTCGCGAAAAAAGTCCTTTTTATCCGCTTAACGCCTTATTATTCCTTATAAATTTCGAAAATATCAAACTCTTCCATATGCAGCTGGGGCTCGGGGTATATGACAATCTGTTTTCCGATAATACGCTCGAGTTCGACAATAATTTGGCTTTCCTGACCATGGAGAAGGTCGGCAATTTCAGGATTAACCCTCAGGCTTATCTTGACCCCCGCCATGTCGTTTGATTCACGAAGAATTTCCCTGAATATATTGTAACAGATGGTCTGCCTGGATATCAGATACCCCTCTCCATCACAATAAAAGCAGGGCTCACACAGAATCCTGGTGAGGGGTTGTCGGGTCCTTTTTCGGGTCATCTGCATTAACCCCAATTCCGACATGGGTAGAACATGGGTCTTGCTCCGGTCCTTTTTAAGCAACTCTGAGAGCGCATTAAACACCTTTTCCTGATTCAATTTTTTTTCCATATCGATAAAATCGATGATGATGATACCCCCAATATCCCTCAGGCGGATTTGATACGCAATTTCTTTAACAGCTTCCAGATTGGTTTTTAAAATGGTTTCTTCCAAATTGTGTTTGCCGACATACCGGCCGGTGTTTACATCGATTGCCACGAGCGCTTCCGTATGCTCGATCACGATATAACCACCGGATTTCAGCCATACTTTCTTTTTTAAAGCACGGGAAATATCCCCTTCCAAATTATACGCATCAAAAATCGGCTCCAAACCCTCATAGAGTTCTACTGAATCTTTGAGGCTCGGCTTGAACGTATCGAGAAAATTTAAAATAGACTCATACCCCAAACGGGAATCTATGATCAGTTTCTGAGCTTCATTGACCAACAGATCCCGAACTGCACGAAGGCTGACGGCGACTTCTTTGTGCAACAGAGAGGGTGCCGGAGCTGTTGAATACTTTTTTTGTATGCTCTCCCACAAATTTTTTAGAAAACCCATCTCATACTCGAGTTTTTCTTTTTGGGCACCTTCGGCTGCAGTTCGAACAATATAACCGAAATTATCTTCCCGTATCGATTCTATGATCTCCTTTAACCGATGCCTTTCAGCCTCATCTTCTATACGTCTGGATATTCCAATATGTTCTGATATGGGCATCAGAACAAGAACCCGGCCGGGAAGGGATATATGGGTTGTTAGCCGAGCCCCCTTTGACCCCAATGGCGCTTTGGCAGCCTGGACCATTATCTCCTGACCTTCGGTGATAAGCTCCTCTATATGTCTTTCGCGACGGATCAACGGTGAAAACGAACCCGCGATATCGATATCCGGGGCATCCTTTTCGTCACCGTTCCTTTTTATCAGGAAGTTTTCAATTTCATTATAGTTTCCGCCAAACACATCATTCACATAGATAAAAGCGGCCTGTTTGAGTCCTATATCTACAAAAGCAGCCTGCATTCCCGGCAGAACCCGTTGCACCCGTCCCTTATAGATATTTCCGGCAATGTCTGAAGCATCTCCCCGCGCGATGAAAAGCTCAGCGATGTTCCCATCCTCAAGAAGTGCCACCCGTGTTTCATGTTCAGCCGCATTTATAATAATTTTTCTATACATGGTTTTTCCTGTATTTACATATCATTATAATTCAGCTTCGCCCCTTTGAAAAAGAAGTTTCCATGCCATACAGTTCCGCAACTCAATTTTGTCAAACTCGTAAAAAGTCTTTTGTGAGCGATATCGGATCATTTGGGGATCCAGTGTTTCAAATGGTCAAGGATCGAGCAAAACGGTTTTTTTACGAGACCATCAATTTTGTAGGGTCAGATTTTTACGATGGCGGCCTGTTTGATCTCTTCTGTGCTCAATTCAAAAATATGTTCAAGAACCTCAAAAGGTCTCACTGTTTTGCCCGGTTCCGATCTCAGCGTCATCTTTAGCCTGTTGGGCGAAGCCATCGTTATCTTTATTACCATCTCTTTTAAGTCTAACTGTCTGGTTTTTCCCTTTCGGTTGATGCGGGTAACGATGAATTCAGATTTTTTAACAAAAGATGCCACATCTTCTTCATTAAAGAAACCATTCTTTTTGGTTACCAAATATGTCGACGGTGAAAAAGTGTTGCGGGAAGACTTTGTCGGTGCGAGCTGGCAGTTTATAATTCGAAGGCCTTTCGGAAAATGCCGGTTTAATCCCTCTATAATGGTCTGGGGTTGAATGTTTCCGTTCACGGATACACAAAATTTTTCATTCCGGCTCTCCAAACCGATGGGAAGCGGATCTTCAAAGGATATTAACGGCTTTGGATGAAAACCTTCGGAAAACTTGACCGGTATTCGAGCACGTCGAATGGCACGGGTTATGATTTTAACCAGTTCAAGATGTCCAAAATATTTTGCCTGATCCAGCTTGGAAAAGGACACCTTGAATTTTTTGTAAAATATATCCGTATTACGGTCTGCCGGAATGTTCTTTGGGACCCTGTCTTTATGGTCGACAAAGACTTTGGGTTGAACAACCTCAAAATCACACACCCCGCAATGGTTACAATCACCGTTACGACAGTCCGCCGTGTGTTCACCGTTTGTGGCGTTATCCCATTCGTTGATTAGGAAATCTTTGGAAACCATCGTATCGATATGGTCCCAGGGCAACGGCTCGGTGGCACGCCGAACACGGGTAATAAAAAAATCGATATCAATCCCTTCCTCGGAAAAAGCTTCTTCCCACAATCGATATTTAAAATGGTCGGTCCATCCGTCAAATTTACATCCTTTCTTATATGCAGCAAGCAATAGACGGCCAAGACGCCGGTCGCCCCGTGCCCAAATCCCTTCGATGAAACTGACTTCAGGGTTCTGCCATTTAAATTGAACACCCGGTATTTTTAGTTGTTTCTTCAACAGGTTAATTTTCTGTTTCGATTCAGCCAAAGCCATCTGGGAAGACCACTGAAACGGCGTATGGGACTTTGGAATGAACGTTGCAACACTTACATTGATCTTGGCCTTGCGTCTGTTGGGTAAACAATTGTTTTTCAATTTTTTTACAAGATCAACGATGGCCTGCAAGTCGTCGTCGGTTTCGGTGGGAAGGCCGATCATAAAATAGAGCTTGACCACCTGCCAGCCCAGATGAAATGCATCTTTAACGGTTTCTATAATATCTTTTTCGGTTATATTTTTATTGATAACATCCCGAAGTCGCTGGCTTCCGGCTTCCGGTGCTAACGTAAAGCCTGTTTTTCTGACCTTTTTTACAAGATTCATGAGTTCCGGCGATAATGTATCGGCCCTCAGAGATGGAAAGGAAACCGCAATCCGCTGGGATGCATACCGCGATGTGAGATTTTCCATTAGCGGTATAAGACAGCTATAATCCCCCGTACTTAAAGATAAAAGCGATATATCCTCGTAGCCTGTTGAAGCCACCGAAAAATCTGACAGAGAGAGCAGGGTCTCTGGCGAGCGTTCACGAACCGGTCGATATATCATCCCGGCCTGGCAGAAACGGCAACCTCTGGTGCAACCCCTGGATACTTCAAGCCGAAGCCGATCATGCACCGGTTTGCCGTAAGGAACGACCGGTGCACGGGGAAACAGCGCCGCGTCAAGATCATCAACAATGGCGCGTTTAACCGTATGATAATCTTGAAATTTCGGAACAAGGGTCTGGAAACCATGACGGTCAAATTTCGGCGTAAAAAATTCAGGAATATACACCCCTTCTATCTTGGACCATCTTTTCAAAAGGGCTTCTTTATCACCCGTTCCTGACGACTGCCATTCAAGCCAGGTTTGGGACATTTCCATAATTACATTTTCGCCGTCTCCCACAACCATGGCGTCAAAAAAATCCGCCATCGGTTCGGGATTACACGTACAAGGACCACCGGCGATAATCAGCGGGTAAGAATTATTTCGTTGTCGAGAAAAAAACGGGATGTTGGCCAGTTCTAATACGGTCAATATGTTGGTAAAATTCAGCTCGTAGAGAAGGCTGAAGCCGATAATATCAAATTGATCGAGGGGTTTTTTAGATTCCAGTGACGCAATGGGTGTTCCCGACGACCGGAGGTATGCTTCCATATCGAGTGCAGGGGCAAAAACCCTTTCAGCGGCGATCTCTGGGTGGCTGTTCAGGATATTGTAAAGTATCTGAATCCCAAAATGGGATGTCCCGATCTCGTAAAGGTCTGGAAAGACAAGAGCAAAACCGAGTTTTACCCGGCTTATATCCTTTTTGACGGTATTTATCTCCGAGCCTAAATATCGGCTGGGTTGCTCTATGAGTGGTAAGATATCTTGAATGGTTGTTATGCTCATGATATAGATCTTGTCGGGTTTCGTTCCGTTTCAAGTGATCCTGGAAGAAAGTGGAACGAGCCCCGGTTAATTTTTTTACCCTTCGGTACTCGCGAGTTTTAGACGGTGAAACCCGATTGTCTGACCCTGATTGATCGTAAACAAACCGGGAGAAATATTATAAGGGTTTAGGTTTTTAATTAACCACCCCGCCGCAAGCGGCGGGGGCATAAAAAATTTAAACAACGGATTCTTAATTTTTCACCTTATTATACCGGAACCTAAAATGCCAGAAATAAAACCCCAAAACAATAACAAACTCGTAATTTCAGTAGGTTGTATTTTTATTTTTTTTATCACGCTTATTTTTAAAGCGCCGGACAACCTTGGCGCTGAAAACCTGCGTGAAAGCGCAATTGTAAAAGCGGTTCAAAAAGTCAGTCCTGTGGTGGTAAATATAAGCTCCGAATTCCAGGTTCGCAAGCGTATAAATCCATTTAATGGATTTGGCATGGATCCGTCTTTTGAATCTTTTTTCAGAGATTTTTTTGATCCAGGGTTTGAACAAAGATATAAACGAACCAGCCTGGGATCCGGAGTCATCATTGACGGCAAAAGGGGGTTTATCCTAACCAACAAACATGTCATCGTAAAAGGTTCGACCATTACCGTAGGTCTGAAAGATGGGCGAGAATTCACGGCACAGATTGTGGGCGCAGATCCCGATTCTGATCTGGCGGTTCTGCGTATTTCCGCCAAGAAGGTTCTGCCGGCGATTGAAATGGGAAACTCCGATGATCTGATGATCGGCGAAACGGTTATCGCCATCGGCAACCCTTTTGGTTTTTCAAATACGGTAACCACCGGTGTTATCAGTGCCAAAAACCGAAGTATACGGACGGATGACATGGTGTATCACGATTTCATCCAAACCGACGCCTCCATTAACCCGGGCAACAGCGGTGGGCCGCTCCTCAATATAAATGGCGCCCTCATCGGTATAAACACCGCCATATTTGCCAAAGCCCAAGGCATCGGTTTTGCCATACCCATCAACAAAGCCAAAAGGATTGTTGCCGACCTTATAAGATACGGAGAGGTTATACCGGCATGGATCGGTATTACGGTACAGGATTTGGATACAGAGCTGGCCAACTATTTGAAAGCACCGACCATCAAGGGCGTTCTGGTGAAAAAAGTTGAAAATACCGGACCTGCCTTTAAGTTCGGTGTTCGAGAGGGTGATATTATCGTATCCATAGCGTCGCGAAACATTCACTCTAAGATGGATTTTGAGAGGTCCATGAGCAGTTTTCCAGCCGGAGAAACCATCGACATAAAAATACTCAGAAATGGTAAAACCGAATCTTTTTCTGTGAAATCATCGGTGTTCCCGAAAGAATTGGCTCTGGAATTGGCCCATAGGCTTCTGGGTATTTCCGTGGATAAACTTTCTGCTAAAAACCGTAAAATCTTTAAAGCTTACCCGAAAGAAGGCGTTGTGATTTCAGATCTTAATCGTCAATCTTATCTGGCGCGTATCGGCGTCAGGCCCGGAGATGTGATTCGGCAAATCGATGATATATCCCTTAAAAACATTGACGATTTTAAAAAGGCAATCATAAAATACCGCCAAAAAAAATCACTGGTTCTGGTTTTGCAGCGCGAAGATCAACTGTATAATATAACGGTAAAACTTTAGCGCCCTTACACTATCAACGAGTTCTGACACTGGAGATTTATAATGAAACGGACAAAAATAACAAAATTATTAAAATCAGAACGCCCCATTGATGAAGTTCTTGTAAGGGGGTGGGTCAGAACCAAACGTGATTCAAAAGATTTTTCATTTATCGAGGTCAACGATGGATCCTGCCTAAAAAATATGCAGATCATTGTTAACAACACCATAGACAACTACAAAGACATCATCAGGATTTCCACCGGTTCCGCGGTTGCAATCCGTGGAAAACTGGAAGAATCTAAAGGTCCTGGACAGAAATGGGAAGTGGTCGCGGAACGGGTGGAAATTTTAAATATTGCCCCTGAAAATTATCCGCTACAGAAAAAACGTCACACGGATGAATTTTTAAGAAATATCGCGCATTTAAGACCCCGGACCAACAAATACGGCGCTGCATTTCGGATAAGATCCGAGTTGTCATATGCCATTCATAAATTCTTCAGAGACAAGGGGTTTAGATATATCCATTCACCGATCATAACCGGTTCGGATTGCGAAGGCGCCGGAGAGTTGTTTCGTGTAACAACCATAGATCCGGATGATCCACCCCGAAAAGAAGGCAAAATCGATTATTCCAAAGACTTTTTTGCTAAAGAAGCAAATTTAACGGTGTCCGGCCAGTTATCCGCCGAGATGTTCGCCCTTGCCTTGGGAGATGTTTATACCTTTGGTCCCACTTTTCGTGCCGAAAATTCACATACCCGACGACATGTTGCCGAATTTTGGATGGTTGAACCAGAAATGGCGTTCTGTGATCTGGAGGGCAACATGGATCTTGCAGAAGAGATGATAAAATATTTAACATCCTTTATACTCGAAGAATGCTCGGAAGATATAGAACTTTTTGCAAAATTTGTGGATAAGACGCTGATAAAAACGTTAAATAACGTGGCCACCTCTGATTTTAAACGCCTCACATATGCATCCGCTGTAGAAATATTAAAAAAATCTGGAAAAAAATTTGAACACGATATCGATTTTGGAAAAGACCTGCAAACCGAACATGAACGCTATCTAACCGAAGATCACTTTAAGAAACCTTTGATTGTCTTTAATTACCCCAAAAAAATAAAGCCTTTTTACATGCGGTTGAATGATGACCATCAGACGGTGTCGGCCATGGATGTTCTTGTGCCGAGAATTGGGGAAATCATCGGCGGGAGCCAGCGTGAAGAACGGTTGGCGGTTCTTGAAAACCGGATGGATGAAATGGGAATGCCCAAAGAGAACTACTGGTGGTATTTAGATTCTCGGCGTTTTGGATCTGTTGAACACAGCGGTTTTGGTCTCGGGTTCGAACGGTTGATTATGCTGATGACAGGAATCATAAACATCAGAGATGTCATTCCTTTCCCGAGAACACCCAACACCATAGAATTCTGATTTAAGGTTAGGGTGGTGATCTTAAGCCTTCAAACATCTTAACTTGGCCAACTGCTCAGCATAGCCGTATAGATGAAGCCCTTTGCTTTCAACGATCATCTCACCGTCTTTTACGCCGATCTCTGCTGCCATGTAATCTTTAAGATTCTGGATCCCCGCCAAATTTGCAGGCATTCCCCCCCAAAGATCCCATGAACGAAAATAGACTATAAAATGAAGGGTTTCATCCTGTATTCGCGTGTCGATTGAACGCAAACACGGCGGGTCCAGCAGTGTAAGATCCGTTGGGTGGGCCACTTGAAGCACCATCTGGTTGTTGCGGTTGCCATGCTGCCGATAGGTCTGAATGACCCACTCGATCTGATTTAGGTAGATTTGTCCGTCTTCTTCAAAAACCGCTTTGCCGTCGATCTCCCTTTTGTCGATAATTTCCGCGTTGCCCGCTTCCCACCATGCCAGTTGATCCCCGGTCAGCGGCGCCCGGGTCAATCGCTCACCATAAGTATATGATTCTCCCGTTTCTTTTTGGCCCGTCATCAGATACTCGATGTACGATCTTTCATAGCCTTCACCGCCATAAATATAGGCTTCTTCCACAGGATTTGGAATCCCGCAGGATGCCGGTATATCGGGCAACAGCGGCTGGGTTCCAGGATACTGAACGTGTCCGGTAAAATAATCATATTCGAGTCTTGTCTGGCCGGCGTAGCTTCCTCGATCTATTTTAAACCGACGGCCGCGGTCAAGAATGTCATGAACCGCCTGAAACCAGAGATCCGGTAAATCCCTTGCTTTAACCTTGTGAATATCCATATTTATTGCCTAATTTCGGTTGGTTGAATGTTTAATGGGAAATGCGCTCACGGCTGCAGTTTAGTGGAAATTTTTCGATCGAGTGCCTATATATCCAGCATGTTCACCTCAAGGGCATTGCTGGTGATAAATTCTCTTCTGGGTTCGACGGCCTCGCCCATGAGAACGGTAAAAATTTCATCGGTTTCAACCACATCCTCGACCTTTACCTGCAAGAGGGTTCTTTTGTCCGGATTCATTGTGGTTTCCCATAGTTGGTTTGGATTCATTTCACCCAGACCTTTGTATCTCTGAATGCCGAGACCTTTTTTCCCTTCCTCCATAAAAAAAGAAAGAAGGTCTTTTTTATCATCGATGCGAATGAAATTGTCCTCATCGTCCTTGTTAAAAACAAGAAAAGGTGGACGATCGTATTTGAAAATGTTTTTACTCAAAAACAGGCTTTTCTGGAAATCTCCGGAATAAATAAGGCTTCTGCCGATTTTTATGGGTTTCACCTTTATGTTTGGCATTTTTTCCGACAATCGTCCCTTTTGGCCAAACGACGGGGTAACCGTCATTTCATAAACATCCCGTTCCGAATTCCATGTTAATTCAGCGACATGATACTCTTTTTCAATAAGCGTCTTTTTTAACTGGCTCATTTTTTGTCGGTCTTTTAGAAATTTTTTGTTTTCAACATTTTCTTTAATTAACAATTCGATAAGATCGCCGATAATCCCTTGTTTTTTCAATCTCGAAATTATCAAAAAATATTCAGAAAGATTCGTCATGAAAAGATAGAGGTTATGATCGGATAGAATCTTTTCTTCTTCTCCAAGCTTTATATTTTTTTTATTGCATGCTCGTTTTAAAATGTGATCGTTCAATTGATTTTCATGTTTTAAATAAATTTCATTCTTTCCTTTGCCGATTTTAAACAGGGGGGGTTGCGCAATGTATAGATACCCTTTTTCGACCATCTCGGGCATGTGTCTGTAAAAGAAGGTTAACAGAAGCGTTCGAATGTGAGATCCGTCAACATCCGCATCGGTCATGATAATTGTTTTGTGATACCTTATTTTTTCAATATCGTATTCTTCTTCACCCACTCCGGTTCCCAGGGCTGTAATGATATTTTTAATCTCTTCGCTTCGAAGAATTTTATCAAATCTGGCTTTCTCAACATTTAATATTTTCCCTTTTAATGGCAGTATTGCCTGAAACTTTCTGTCTCTACCTTGTTTGGCACTGCCCCCGGCAGAGTCACCTTCCACGATAAAAATTTCTCTTTCGGAAGGCTCTGAAACCTGGCATTCGGCAAGCTTGCCCGGGAGTGTTGAATCGATAAGAGCACCCTGTTTTCTTGCGATATCCCGTGCTCTTTTTGCTGCATCCCTGGCCCTGGAAGCATCCACCGCTTTAGCAACTATCTTTTTGCCCACGGTTGGATTCTCTTCCAGAAACATACTTAATTTCTCGTTCACCAGAGACTCGACCAGCCCTTTTACTTCACTGTTTCCAAGTTTTGTCTTTGTTTGACCCTCAAACTGTGGGGACTTTATTCTAATACTTATAACCGCTGTTAAACCCTCTCTAATGTCTTCACCGCTAATCTTGGCTTGAAGGTTTTTTGGAAGGTTCCCGTTTGTTGAATATTGATTGACGGTTCGCGTTAATCCCGCCTTTAAACCGATGAGATGAAACCCCCCTTCGGCCGTATTGATATTATTGGCAAATGAAAATATTTTTTCCTTGAATGTATCGTTGTATTGAAGGGCAACTTCTATTTGAACATCATTTTTTATGCCTTCTATGAAAATAGGTTTATGAAGTGGCGAATTTATTTTATTCAGATACTCCACAAATGATATAAGGCCGCCTTTATAATAAAATTCATCTTTTTTATCCGATCGTTCATCTTCGATGGTTAATCGGACGCCTTTGTTTAAAAAAGCAAGCTCTCTTAATCTTCGAATCAGAACATCATAACTAAAATTGCCTGTTTCTAAAATTTCCGTATCAGGAACAAAATGTATTTTTGTACCCCTTTTCTTGGTTTTTCCGATGATATTGATTTCTCTGGTTTTTTTTCCTTTTTCATATGTTTGATAATAAATTTTTCCATCGGTATAAATTTCGACTTCCATAAATTTTGAAAGCGCATTTACCACCGACACCCCCACACCGTGAAGTCCACCGGAAACTTTATAAGAATCACTATCGAATTTTCCTCCTGAATGAAGTTTGGTCATGACAACTTCAACAGCAGGCACATTCTCGGATTTTTGTATCCCAACGGGTATTCCCCGGCCGTTATCTTCGATACTGACACTGTTGTCCGTATGTAGGATAACTTTTATAAGGTCGCAGTAACCGGCCATCGCTTCATCAATACTGTTGTCCACAACTTCGTAAACCAGATGGTGAAGCCCCTCAATACCAGTGTTCCCGATGTACATGGCCGGTCTTTTTCGGACCGCTTCAAGTCCTTCGAGAACTTTTATATTGTCCGCGTTGTATGTGTTTTCTTGTTTTTTCATATTCTCATCGGCATGATTACACTTAAATAGGTGTCGTCATTCTCCCCTTCGAGTAAACAGGGTTTTTCACTATCGATTATATTAACAATTATTTTATCAGAATCAATTACGCTCATGGTTTCCATAATGTATCTGGGATTAAAAGCAACTTCTATGGGATCTCCCTTATAGTCGATAACCATGTCTTCTTTTGATTCACCCAATTCCGGATTTGTTGTGGTTATGGAAAGGTTATCTTCTTTAAAATTAAAAATAACCCCTTTGTAATCTTCTGAAGACAAAATAGACATTCTTTTCAGCATGGATACAAACATTTTGCGATCCATATGGATCGCATGGGAAGATCCCCTTTTTATAATATCCCCATATTCTGGAAAATTACCTTCGAGAAGCCTAATTATAATTGTTTCGAAGTCCTTTTTTATAATAAAATTATTATTTTTGATACCAATTTTAACGGTTCCTGTGGAATCTAAAAATTTTACAACTTCACTCATTCCTTTTTTGGGGACCAGTATACCGGTCTTTTTAGGCAGTTTTAAATCTTTTTCATAAATACAATCCACTTTTGAAAGACGGTTGCCGTCTGTTGAAACCATTCTGAATATGTTTTCTTTCTTTTGGTGCTGTAATTCAAAATATATTCCGGTGATATGGGTTCTTTTTTCATCAGGAGCACCCGAAATAATGATCGTTTTTTCGATCATGTCTTTAAAAATTTGGGAATCGACGGTAAAAAAATCAACATCTTCTATCTCTGGAGTTTCAGGAAAATCATCGGGATTCATTCCAACAATATTATACTCAACATTTTTATTGTGAATTTTGATCCAATAATTCTCAACTTCATCGACTTGTATTTCTTTGCTCGGAAATTCTTTAACAATTTCATAAAACTTTCTTGAATTTATCGTTATGGTGCCTTGAGATTCAATGTCCGCCGGATATATTCCTTCGAAACCGGTTTCAAGATCCGTTATCACTAATTTTATACCATTACCTGTTGTTTTAATAAGAATATTCGAGGTAATAGCCAGATTGCTTTTTCGTCCGGTTATTCCTTGAACCTTGGACAATACATCCAGAATGTCTTCCTTTTTAATTTTAAACTTCATAACCTGTTCCTTATAATTTTATGTATGTATATTTATATAAAGAGTAAGGGTTGTTGATAACAATAGAAACCTTTTAACCTATTTGAATGATATAAAAAAAACGATTTAAATGATTTAAAAAAGCGTATGAAAAATGATTAAAAAAGATTAATTATGAACACACTAAAATTTATTGTTGATAAGTAGTGAGTTATTGAAAAAATATCAACACAAACATCCGTATTTTTCGGTGATTAAAACGAGCAATTGCGGGAGAAATCAAAAAAAATAATTAAAGATCCCCGTAGCCCCGCAAGGCGGAATTTTCGCTTCAGTTAAACAGAAAAGACCGATAGAATTCACGGAATAAACCTCGTTTCAACACGCTTTACGGGAATGCGCTCACGGTTTCAGTTCAAAAAACACCATATATAGTGTTTAATTTTGTTTGATATAAATATATATACTGTTTATAAGAATGTTACAAGTGTTTTTACCTGCTATTTTATAATAATTACAGGATTTAACTTCTTCTATTGATTTGAAATATCTCCAAAATAAAACCCTATGAAATTTATCGCTGATTTCCATGTTCATTCCCATTTTTCAAGAGCAACGGCCAAGAATCTTGACCTTGAAAACCTGTACATCGCTGCACAGCTAAAAGGTATAACGGTCATTGGAACCGGAGATTTTACACATCCGGGATGGTTTTCCGAAATCAAAGAAAAACTGGTACCGGCTGAGCCGGGACTGTTCAAATTAAAAAAAGAAATATCCGCCGTCTGTGATCAAGAAGTTCCTACAACATGCCGCCGAGACGTCCGGTTTATGCTGGTTTCTGAAATCAGCAATATTTATAAAAAAAACGACAAAACCCGGAAAAATCATAATCTTGTATTTTTATCCGATCTGGATAAGGCCGAAAAATTTAATTTAAGATTGGATAAAATTGGAAATATCAAATCAGACGGGCGGCCGATACTCGGACTTGATGCTAGAAACCTTCTTGAAATTCTTCTTGAGACTTCTGATGGGGGATTTCTCATTCCAGCGCATATTTGGACACCCTGGTTTTCATTGCTGGGTTCAAAATCCGGTTTTGATTCCCTTGAAGAATGTTTTGAAGATCTTGCCGATTACATATTTGCAGCTGAAACCGGTCTTTCTTCGGACCCTTCGATGAACTGGCGGGTATCTGGATTGGATGGACTGACTCTTGTATCAAGTTCTGATGCCCACTCCCCCATGAAACTGGGACGAGAGGCCAATATTTTTGATACGGACCTCTCTTACACCGCCATAAGGTCTGCCATGGAGAGCGGGGATTCTGAGAAATTTTTGGGTACCTTTGAGTTTTATCCCGAAGAAGGAAAATATCATATTGATGGACATCGGAAATGTAACGTGCGCAGTTGGCCCAAACAGACGCGTAAAAGGGGCGGCATCTGTCCGGTTTGTGAAAAACCCCTGACTTTGGGGGTGTTATACAGGGTCGAGGAACTATCGGATCGAAAGGAAGGAGAGAAACCCGATGGACACCATCCGTTTTATAACACGATCCCCCTTGTGGAGATATTGTCGGAAGTTTTGAAAGTGGGGCCGGCCTCTAAAAAGGTCGCGGGAACGTATCGGTCGTTAATTGAAACACTGGGACCTGAATTCGACATTCTAACGACCCTTAAAAAAGAGATCCTCGACGACGCAGGGATTCCTTTGCTGGGTGAAGCAATTTCGAGGGTTCGCCGAAGTGAAATCGATATTATTCCGGGATTTGACGGAGAGTTTGGGAAGATAAAAATATTCGGTCAGGACGAACGAAACCGTCTGCTGGGTCAAAAATCTCTCTTTATTTCCAGTCCCTTCCAACCCCCTTTGGGGAAAAAGAAAAGGGGTGGGAAAACTTCGAAACAATATACCCCCAGAAATGTGAGCAAAGAATCTACCCCCGAGAAAATAACCGGACAAAAATTTGAACCCGGCGAATTAAACCAAAAACAGAAACAGGTCGTGGCGCATAAAAGCGGGCCGTTGATGGTCGTAGCAGGTCCTGGAACCGGAAAAACACGTACCCTGACGCAAAGAATTGCACACTTAATAAAAACCAAGAGGGTATTACCGGAACATATCGTGGCCGTGACATTTACAAACAAAGCTGCCCAGGAAATGCGTCAAAGACTCGAACTTCTGTTGGACCGGCCAAAACAAGATCCTTTTATCGGAACATTTCATGGTTTTTGCTTCGAGCTATTAAATAATTATGAAGAAAAAACACGTTACCTTATCGACGACAATGACCGAATATCCCTAATTTCAGATGCGATCCAACACGTCGAGGGGATGGGTATCCCGGTCAACATTAAACCCAAAAACCTGTTAGACGGGATCGTTCGCGCCAAACAACGGATACTTAAACCCGATGAATGTGGCGATGAATTTCCCCGGGTATTTTTATCCGTATATACGACGTATCAAAACTTGTTGGAAATCCAAAGACTTTACGACTATGAAGATCTGATATTCAATGCCGTTCGAATTCTTGAAACAGATCATCGGTTTTGTGAGACGTGCAGAGATCTTTTTAAATTTATTTTTGTGGATGAGTATCAAGATTTGAACTATGGTCAATACCGGCTCATAAAAGCCCTTGTACCCCCGGGTTCTAACCGTAACATTTGTGTGATCGGTGATCCGGACCAGTCCATTTACGGGTTTAGGGGCTCCAATGTCAAATATTTTAAGAGATTTGTCGAAGATCATCCTGGAGCCGAAGTCGTTAATCTGACAAAAAATTACAGGTCCACCCAAACCATTTTGGACGCATCTTATCAGGTCATCGAACCCCAGAAAAAAGACGGATTTAAAGAGCGGATCTTCTCCGAGATCCACGGCGAAAAGACCATCCGGGTGATCGATACGTATTCTGAAAAATCAGAAGCTGTGGCGGTGGGAAGAACCATCGAACAATTGATCGGTGGAATGGGATTTCATTCATTTGATTTTGACCGTGTGACCCAACACCGTCAAACACCCAATATCAGCTTTTCCGATTTTGCCGTTCTATATCGAACGTCCGAACAACACAGGGTCATTTCCAAAGTTTTTGATGCCGCCGGCATTCCATATCAAATTGTTAACCGGGAAAACCTATTCGGCAAAACCGGCATAACAGAATTAATTTCATTGTTAAAAATAATCGAAGGGTCCGGATGTTATTCAGATTTTGAAAGGACTTTAAATATATCCAAACCGACGGTTGGTAAGCAGAGTTCGGAAATCTTTAAAAAATGGTGTTACCAAAACCGTTTTTCCCTAAAAACAGGGTTGATCAATGCACGCCGGTTTCCCATCAACGGCATGGGCAAGATTCGGCAGAAGCGGCTCAACGAATTTTTGGATAACATTTTGGAAATGAAACAAAAGACGGCGGCCATGTCTATGGAGGAAAAGCTGATTTTTCTTTTGGAAAACACCCGATTGTCCAAGATATTTAACACGGGGCCCAAGGAAAAAGAAGCGCTTGAACACCTGATGGATATCTTCAAAAATTTCGGTTTTAATAAAACGGGTGTATGGCGTGCGGCTGCGTGTGGGAGTGATACGGACACTTACAGTCATCGATCTGAAAAGGTTGCCTTGATGACCATGCACGCTGCCAAAGGACTTGAATTCCCGGTGGTATTTGTTACCGGGTGCGAAAAAGGATTCCTGCCGTTTCAGCGGCCGGACACAAAGGGGTCGCCACCGGATATCGAAGAAGAACGACGCCTTTTTTACGTTGCCATGACCCGCGCCAAGCAACGGCTCTATCTCACTTTTGCAAAAAAACGAAGGATTTTCGGGAAAACCGAGAAACGGGAGCTGTCACCGTTTGTCGGTAAAATAGAAGAACACCTGTTAGCCCACGAAGCGCCGGTTCCGGGAAAGAAAAAAAAGTCGGGTCCGTCACAGCTAAAACTTTTTTAATCCCCAAAACAAGGAGGGTCGGTAAAGATGAGAATTTTAGCCGCGGCAGTTTTGATTGTTTTTTTCCATGCAGTTGCTTTTGCCGGTACCCTTGAAACGGTTCTCTCGACACCCACCGAGACACCCCAAGCCGGACAAAACATGGTTTTTTCGGTCTTTTTCAACAACACAGGGGAGAATGAAATCCTTGTTAATCTTCCCGTCCGTGTTCAGTGCGTTTTAAAATCCTCCGATCAACAGGTGGAAACAGCGGCCAACCTTATTCAAGCACCGTCTTTGAAATCCTTTCGTATTTGCGGAAAATGTTTCGAAAAGGTTCGGTATTCCCTGACCCTTCCCCAAACCCTTAACGGGCCGGTGAGCATGAAGATTCCAGACCTTGATGGCGCCGCAATGATGTTTAAGATCGATGTTGAGCCTCCCCGGCCCGAGGCGCCCAAAAGTGTAACGTCCGAACCACAGAAATTTGAAACGCTGGATTCCTTGTTTGCCCTTTATCAACCCTATTTAAAAAACATAGCGGCCTATGAGCCGATGTATTTTCTCGTGGGAACCGATCCGGAAGACAGTAAATTTCAGGTCAGCTTCAAGTATCGATTTTTCAATAAAAAAGGCGCTTTAGCTCAAAGATATCCATGGGTCGAAGGGTTTCATTTTGGGTATACCCAGACATCTTTTTGGGACTTAAAATCAGAATCCAAACCCTTCGAAGACACCAGCTACAAGCCGGAATTCTTTTTTTTATCATCCAAAATAAAGACCCCCTTTCCCTGGCTCCAACCGTTCCTGCAGACCGGTTTTCAGCACGAATCCAACGGCCGCGGCGGTGAAGATTCTCGCAGCACAAACATCATATATGCCCAACCCATATTCATTCATTACCAAGAAAAAAACCAGTTGGGTATTATGGTCGCCCCCAAAGTGTGGGCCTACGTAAACAACGATGATGAGACCAATTCGGATTTAAAAGATTACAGAGGCTTTTTCGACCTTGAGGTCAAACTCGGAAATGCGGACAGTTTTGTTTTGGGATCAAATTTTCGATGGGCAAAGGAAGGCGCTTCCATAACCCTCGATTTGACCTACCCTTTGCACCGGTTTTTTAAGGGTAATCTGGGGCTGTATTTTCAGGTCGAATATGTCAATGCATTGGCGGAAAGCCTTCTCGATTATAAAGAGCGGACCGAAGCCGTGCGTCTGGGTTTCGCCATTGTGAGATAACTTTCCGATGTTGAAAGTCTTGGGCAAGACCCCTGGAAAATTTATTGACACCCCTCCCCACGTTATTGTAAAAAATTTAAATAACGGGGTAATGAAGCCTCTCATCCAAAGCAAAAAAAAAAGAACTCGAACACACACAACCACGAAGGATAATGTCATCAGAAGGTGGCACCGATCGTGGTTTTTTTGTTTAGAAAGGAGGGTTTGTGGTGGAACGAAAAAAGGGGAACCCGGGGACGACGGCAGCACAACAGATTTTAATAACGATCGCGGCAATTTTTTTCGTGTCTTTGGCGCCGGGGCTTCAAAACGCCTTGGGTCAGACATCCCACGACGCGTTAGAACAACGAATTGAAGTAATGGAGGAACGCGTTGTAAATATAGAGAAGGCGAGGGATCATGAGCCGTCAAGCCCTGAGATCTTCGACAAAATATCTGTAGGGGGCGTGGCTGCAGGTGTCTACCAATACCAAAGTGTGGATGACGCCCCTGGTTTTGATGATACCGGGCGAGGCGCCTTTGTCTTTCAGCCCGAAATCGGTTTTGCCCTGACAGATGCCGATGAAATATTAACCAAGTTTGGGTTTGCGGCCGGCAACGCCTTGAACGATGCAACGGTATCTCCCTTTATTTTTGCACCGTGGGCGGCAGACCTGGAGGATGATGTAAAAAATATCAATGGGCGGAATCGGGATTATCTTCTTACGGCCTGGTACAAACATACCTTTACCTTCCATAAAGCCGGCACATTGGGAATTACCGGAGGACTCATCGATGGAACAGACTATCTGGACGAAAATGCCTATGCCAACGATGGATTCGTCCAGTTCATGAACCAGGTGCTGACAAATGCCCCCAATGGTTTTGTTCCTTCCTATGATTTGGGGGGTGCCGTAGAGTGGGAATTGGACCCATTTACACTTAAAGGTGTTACCATGAGTGTGGGCGAAAATGACGACGCTAGAAGTTACCAATTTTATGGCGCTAGTTTGGGTTATACCATGGAAACCAGATTGGGCGAGGGACATTATCGTGTGAATGTTCAATGGACCAGCAAAGACTTCAACAATCGTGCGGGGGACAATCTGGAATCAAAGCAGTGTGTAATATTGTCCTTTGATCAACAACTGGGAAAGATCCTGGGTGCCTGGATTCGGTTCGGCCGGCAAGATGACGATGCTGCCATACAGGCCAATGAGTTGTATTCCGGCGGACTTGACATCAACGGAAGACTGTGGAGACGGGAACAAGACAATATCGGCATCGGGTACGCATTCGTGGACGGCGGCAATCAAGATCTGGATAAAGCCCATGTTTTCGAAACGTATGTCCGATTTTTACTCAACAAGTACGTTGCGCTCACCGTCGATCTCCAATATCAGGAGAACAAGATGAAGCAGGGAGACAGCCCTTCTGGATTCATATCCGCCGTGCGTTGCGTAGTTGAGTTCTGACTCGAATTGTTGCGAGCACGGACTTTTTATGAAATATTCGGGTTAGCATGGTGCGCAATATCCATTGGAAACCCCGTTGGGGGAAAGGACGATCTGCCACAACTGGTTTCTTTTGGCGCGGAAAGCGCCGGCAAGGGACAACAGATAAAATTTCCACATCCGGTAGAAACGATCACCGTATTTATCTTTGAGAAGATACCAGCTGTTTTGGAAATTTTGAAACCAGTGCATCAAGGTTTTATCATAATCAGTGCCGAAATTATGCCAGTCTTCAAGGATGAATAGGTTTTCCATTGCGACAGTGAGTTGTTTGGGCGACGGCAACATTGAATTCGGAAATATATACCGCTCGACCCAAAGATCGCAATTTTTTTTACACCGGTTACTACCGATGGTTTGCAGGAGGAAGAGACCCTCTTCCTTGAGACATCGATGGACCACCTGCATAAATGTTTTGTAGTTTTTGTACCCCACATGCTCGATCATACCGATGGAAACAATTCTATCGAAAACGCCTTTCAGGCTTCGATAATCCTCCATACGGATCTCGACGGGCAGGCCACGGCAGAATTCTTTTGCAAAACCAGCCTGTTTTTCGGAAACGGTAATACCCACAACATCGGCGTGATACTGTTCGGCGATGAATTTGGCAGTTCCTCCCCAACCACAGCCAATATCGAGAACGCGCATTCCCGGTTGAAGCTGTAACTTTCGGCAGATCAGGTCCAGCTTTGCTTCCTGGGCTTCATCCAGGGTGGAAGCATTCTTCCAATAACCACAACTGTAGATCCAAAGCCTGTCGAGCATGTGTTGGTAGAGCTCATTGCCGATATCGTAATGATGCCGGCCGATTTGAAAAGCCCGGGACGTCTTTTGCAAATTGAAAAGCCTGGCATTTAAAAACGAGAATAGATCCTTCCAGGCATTGACCTTAGCGTCGAGATTCGCCTTTAGGACTCTATAAACCAACCCATCAAGATTTTCACAGTCCCACCAACCGTCCATGTATGCTTCGCCCAACCCCAGGGAGCCTTCAGCCAGAATTCTCGGGTATAGTTTTTCATTGTGAACCTGTATGTCCCATGGACGGTCCCCGTTGATTTTAACATCGGCAAAGGATAAAAGGTGCTGTATTTTTTTATAAAACGTATTGCTATCCATGACTTTATCCTCTCTCTCGGGTGAGCGGCCAAATAAAGTAGGGATAGAACCTTTTATTTCAATTGGTTAGACGCTATTTCAAGATCTAAGATTCGTTGGTTTGCGCCCTATGGCCCTGTAAAAGGTCAAGGGCGTGGCACTAAATTTGTAGAACTCGGCCGGTTGCCTTCAAACAGCTGCAAAATATACCCGCTCCATCCATAATGGCTTTTCGACAACTCCCCCCAAAGGTTTTGAAATGGCTTCTATCCATATATAAATTTTAATTAAATAATACCGCGTTGTCAACCGTTGGCCAGACGAATTTCGGGAATCAAGATACCGGGGATGCTGTCCAAGAATTTAATACCCAAAGCCAGGGCAAACAATGCCGATTTCACCGGGAACTTCCCCTAACCTCTGTGCACTTGGGGTGAAACGGTGTTGTTCCAAATTGAATTTGAAACACAATTGTCTCATGAGACAAGATAAAGCCCCTTTTTAGATAAAAAGTCCGACGTGTTCAGGGGGTGCGCTTCCCTGTTTCACTCGGGTGTCACCGTGTCTGGTCATTAAAAAGACTTAGCATCGGGGGCATTCCTGCCCCCTCCGCGTTCTTCAGCAAAAAGCTGTGGGGGAGCCGCAGTCTCCCCCACAGCTAAGTCATTGAAATGACCAAACCACTCCGCGAACCCGCCTGCCATGCAAGGCACGAGCGGGCAGGTATCGTTACTCGGAGAAGCGCACCCCCTGAACATGAACAAAAAAATCGATGGATGCCAATGGCAGATATGCGGTGAACCGTTACTTCAAAAAAAGGAAAAATACTTCGACACTGTTGCATTAAGTTGTGAATGTGTTATAGAATAATGTTTAAGTTCATTCCCCTGTAAGCGATACGGCATTCACCACCCTTGGCATAGTTATTGCTTTGATATCTGTTGTTTCCCATTCCTGCATAAACTTAAAAAGTTTGATCGGTGATTAATAAAATTCGAATAGGGCTCAATTTTTCATTCGAATTTAAACATCCCAAAAACCCTGTGGTATTTTTTCCAAAAAG
Organism: Desulfobacterales bacterium; assembly: GCA_030145345.1. Lineage (GTDB taxonomy): Bacteria > Desulfobacterota > Desulfobacteria > Desulfobacterales > UBA11574 > JAAXQD01. The sequence goes on along the minus strand of JAQYVT010000001.1, from coordinate 54,855 downwards.
GATTTTTATGGTTTTTAACATCGGTTCGCTGACCTTTCGGCAATTTGATTGATATATGGTGGGGGTTCAAACAATTATTCAAAAAGGATTTCAACTGTGGAAAATATCGTTGCAAAAATTTGGGAGTTGCTGACGATTTACGGCCTTAAAGTCGTTGCCGCCATTGCGGTTTTGATCGTGGGGCGATGGGTCGCCAAGGGCTTGAGCGGTGTTGCAGAAAAAATAATGAACAAAAGGCAGGTGGATCCCACCATCGTCTCCTTTGTCGCCCATTTGATCTACATCGCTTTATTGATTTTCGTGGTTTTGGCGGCGCTGGGACAGCTCGGCATACAAACAACCTCGTTTATCGCGGTTATCGGTGCCGCCGGTCTTGCCATCGGTCTTGCGCTGCAGGGGTCTCTCTCAAACTTTGCCGCCGGGTTTTTGATGATTATTTTCCGACCGTTCAAGGTCGGGGAGTTCATCGAAGGTGCCGGGGTTGCAGGAACCGTTGAAAAAATTCAAATCTTCACCACACAGTTGAAAACACCCGACAACAAGACCATAATTATCCCCAACGCAAAGTTAAGCGGCGACAACATCGTAAACTTCTCCGCAAAGGGAACCCGGCGGGTGGATATGGTTTTTGGCATTGGCTATGGTGACGATATGGATAAGGCCAGAAATATTATCACCGATGTCATTGATAATGATCCCCGTGTCTTGAAAGACCCGCCTCCCAAAATTGCGGTGTTAGCGCTGGGAGACAGCAGTGTGGATTTTGCGGTTCGTCCATGGGTGAACGTTTTGGATTATTGGGATCTTTGGTTTGATGTAACCGAAACCATTAAAAAGCGCTTTGATGCAGAAGGCGTTTCAATTCCCTTTCCACAGCGAGACGTGCACCTATATAGTCATAAGGAATAATACGCATGGACGGGTTGTTATTTCTTTTTTACATAAAATCTTACATTCAAACAAAGGAAAACAAGGAGGTAAATTATGGCCAAGCGTTATTTGAGACTATTGTTTATTTTAATGATCAGCACCCTGCTGATCGGTTGTGGCGGCAAAAAAGTTGTGAAGACCGCACCGTCTTTCGAGCCTTACAAGTTTAACGCAAATCAGTACGTGCCCAAGGTTGACAATTTTGCGGTGATCCTGGACGCGTCTTATTCAATGTCGGAAAAATATGCGAAAAAGGAAAAAGCCAAAATCGCCAAAGATTTTTTGACCGCCATGAATCAGACCCTTCCGGAGCTGAAGTACAATGCGGAACTCAGAACCTTTGGTCACAGCGCCAGCCTCCCCGACAAGTCGACCTTGCTGGTTTACGGACCGACGCAATATTCGACTTCGGGATTTGGAGAGGCCCTAAATTCTGTAAAGGGGCCCAGCGGGGACAGTTCTCTTGCCCTGGCAAAAGCCATCAACGCTGCCGGCGAGGACTTAAAGTCGTCCCAAGGTCCAATAGCGGTCATTATCGTCAGCGATGGAAAACAAATGGATCCACAACCGTTGAAGGCTGCCGAGGCCATGAAAAGCCAGTTCGGTGACAGAGTTTGCATCGACACCGTACAGGTGGGAGACGATCCTGCCGGTAAAATGACCCTGGAAGCGATTGTCAAAGCCGGCGGGTGCGGCATTTCCACCACCGTCGACAGACTGGCTTCGTCGGCGAACATGGCCGGGTTTGTGGAAGGAATATTTTTAGCCAAGCCGGCCCCCAAGCCAGCTCCCAAGCCGGTTGCAAAACCCATGGACAGTGACGGCGACGGCGTGACGGACGATAAGGATCAGTGTCCCAATACCCCCAAGGGCGCCACCGTTGATGCCAGGGGATGTTGGACCTACGCCGCGGTTGTGCTGTTTGATTTTGACAGCGCTGAAATTAAGGCCGAGGCTCACCCCATGCTCGATGAGGCGGTGATTATACTCAAAAAGAATTCGGCCATCAAAGTTGAAGTCGACGGACATACGGACAATCTTGGTCCTGCCGCTTATAACATGAAACTTTCCGAAAGACGCGCCAACGCCGTCATGAAATATTTCGTTGATAACGGCGTTGAGGCTGAACGTCTTACCGTGAAGGGTTTCGGGCTAACCAAGCCGGCTGCCGGCAATGACACCAAGGCCGGACGTGCCAAAAACCGCAGGGTTGAATTAACCCCGATTCAATAAATAATCCGGTCATCCTGACCCTATAACTCTGAAGATGGGGAGACGCAACGGTATTGCCGATCCCCATCTTCATCCCCCCCTCCGCTTTCAACGGGAGCAACCACGTTAATCCCCTTTGAATAAATGAAAATATTTGAAGTTCACCCCCCTCTATGTTAGGTTACGCCCAGCCGAAGATTTACTTCAGCGTGTTAGAGCGAAGTTTCCCCGGCGAAACCCATCGTTTTTTCTGTTTGACCGGGGCAAAAATCCCGCCTTCCGGGGCTGTTGGGAGCTTCTATCTCACGCCTTCTCCGCATTTACAACAGGGGTAGAGTCATGGCGAAGCCATCTGGCGTCACCGGAAATTGGACAATATCTGCGATATGGATTGTGATTCTGGCCGGTCTATATCTATCCAGCCTTTACAATTACCTTCTTTTTCACAGTCTATCCGAAATATTTAGTATTTTTGTAGCCTGCGGTATTTTTGTGGTTGCTTGGAACTCCCGGAGATTTCTGGACAATAATTATCTCCTTTTCCTCGGGATCGCCTATCTGTTCATCGGAGGTTTGGATCTGGTCCATACATTGGCCTATAAAGGCATGGGAATATTTTCCGGATATGATGCAAACCTGCCCACCCAGTTGTGGATTTCAGCCCGTTACATAGAGAGCATGTCTCTTCTGATTGCGCCGCTTTTCATCCCTCGAAAACTGAACACGCGCGTTGTGTTTATGAGTTATGCCTTGTTGGTATCCCTTATGCTGGCATCCATTTTTTATTGGAACATTTTCCCCGACTGTTTTATTGAAGGGACGGGACTGACACGGTTCAAAAAGATCAGCGAATATTTTATCTGCCTAATGCTCATGGGTTCCATTTTTCTCCTGTTTCAAAAACAGAAAGAGTTCGATAAAAACATCTTTAGGCTATTGATAGCATCCATCATTCTTACGATCGGTTCCGAATTGGCCTTTACATTCTATATCAAAGTCCATGGCCTTTCTAATCTTATAGGCCATTTCCTGAAGCTGATATCCTTTTATCTCATATATAAATCGATTATCGAGTCCGGTTTTGTGAAGCCCTACAGTCTCCTATTCAGAAATTTAAAACAGCGCGAAGAAGAACTGAACACCCTCAATCTTGAACTGGAAAAACGTGTGGACCAGCGGACCGCTGATTTAAAAAAAGAGGTGGTGGAACGGACCCATGCCCAGGAAGAGGTTTTAAAAACCAAAAATAGGCTTCAATCGGTATTCGACGGAATTTCAGAGCCTCTCCTCCTTTTAGACGGACATCTGACAGTAAAGATGCTCAACAAGGCGGCGATAGCGTACTACAAAATTAAGGGCCGAGATTTAATGGAAAAAACCTGCTATCGGGTATTCAAGGACCGATCAACCCCCTGTGAAGACTGTAACATTGCACCCGCGGTTTTTGAGGGGCGGCATGTGGGTTTTGAACGGAATGGATTTATGAACCCGGAAAGACTGGAACGGGTCGTAATATATCCTATGAAGGAGAAGTATGGCGAGTCTAGGTCCGCCATCATCCGTATCACCGACATCACTGAATCGAAGATGTCGGAAAGACAACTGATACAGCGGGAAAAAATGGCGGCCCTGGGTGTTCTCATTTCGGGTATTGCCCATGAGATCAACAACCCGAACAATTATATTTCCGTCAACATTCCCATTTTAAGGGATTACCTTAATGTCGTGATGCCCATGGTCGATGAATACGCCCAAAAACATCCGGATCTGGAAATTTTGTATATGTCTTATCCTGAATTCCGTGAAGATATTTTTGAACTTCTTGATAATGTTCAACACGGCTCCAGACAAATCAAATCCATCGTTCGGGACTTAAAAGTATTTTCAAAGCCCAGCGAAGATAAGAGAATTGAAAAAATCGATCTGAAACCCATCATTGAAAAAGTGGTTGGGTTTTGCAGGAGCAAAATTAAAAGAACGGTACAAACCTTTAATGTTCATATTTCGGAAAACTTGCCGGAAGTGCGGATCGATTCGCAATCTTTAGAACAGATATTGATAAATCTTCTGATCAATGCAGCCCAGGCCTTCGAGAAGCCGTTTGAGGAAAATTCAAACGTTAATCTGGTTGTTTCCATGGAGGATTCCAGAGAAAATCGACTCACCATCGAAGTCAGTGACAATGGCGGCGGTATGGACGAAAAAACCTTGGAAAAAATATTTATCCCTTTTTTTACGACAAAGTCTTCGGAAGACGGCATCGGACTCGGATTGTATATTGTCCAAAATCTTATTGAGAAAATCGGCGGACGTATTGAAGTTGAAAGTAAGCTTGGAAGCGGGAGTAATTTTAGGATAATATTGGATTTGTAACGGGGAGGGGTGACTTGGAAAATCGAATAATAGCAATAGACGACGATCAAACCTTTCTCAAGACCATCCAAAGGGGTCTTATCACGTCCGGCTTTAAATTCATACGAATTGAAAATGATCCTGAAAAAGCTGTCTCAGCTTTTAAAGCCGGCGAAATCTTTGATCTTGCCATGATCGATGTGTCGATGCCCGGCATGGACGGTCTAAAAGTTCTTGAACAGATAAAGATCAACAGCCCCGAAACCGAATGCATCATGATTACGGGGCTGGATGAAGCCGCGACTGCAGTCAGCGCCATGAAAAAGGGGGCATATGATTACCTGGTGAAACCGGTGGAAAAAGACGATCTTATTGCATCCATCCACCGTGCTCTGGAAAGAAAGCGTCTGTTCGACATTGCCGATATCGGGAAAGGAACGCGTCTCCCCGAACTTCTGCATGAACATGCATTTAGATCGATTATTTCCATATCGCCAAATGTTTTGAAAACCCTAAAAGAGGCTGAACTCCATGCCGCCAGCAATGTGCCGATATTGATTACCGGAGAGAGCGGAACAGGAAAGGAACTTCTTGCAAGAGCCGTCCACGGGTCCAGTCCCAGGGCAAAATCTGTGTTTACCCCCGTAAACATGGCTTCGCTGACAGGCGCCCTGTTTGATGCTGAATTTTTCGGTCATACAAAGGGTGCCTTTACAGGGGCTGAAAAAGACCGTCCGGGTTATCTGGAGCACTCAAATACGGGCACTCTGTTTTTGGATGAAATCAGCAACCTGCCCATGGAACTTCAGGGAAAGCTCCTGAGAGTTTTGCAGGACGGCGAGTACATAAAGCTCGGCACGGACACCATCCGAAAAACGGATGTCCGGGTTGTTGCTGCAACCAATGAGGATCTTGACAAGTTGATGGCCCAAAAGCTATTTCGCAGGGATCTTTACTACCGTTTGAAAGGCGGGTGGCTCCACCTGCCGCCGCTCAGGGAAAGGAAAGAAGACATTCCCGTGCTCGCCAACCACTTCCTAAACGAATTTCTGGGTAAAGATAAAATCGCCGGTATCGAAGACGGCGCCATGGATCAGCTCTTAAATTATAATTATCCGGGGAATATCAGAGAGCTTCGGTCCATTATCGAATCGTCCGCAAACCTGGCCCAGGGACGAAAGATTTCCAAGACATGCCTACCCGTTAATATTCAACAGCAAAAATCGAAGAAAAAGCAGAAATATTCGCCGGATGCGGACGCCGTTGTTCCCCTTGCGCAAATGGAAAAGTCCTATATCCTCAAAGTCTATGATCAGACCGGAAAAAACAAGTCCCAAACCGCAAGACGCCTTGACATCGCCCTGAACACCCTCAGAAAAAAATTGAAAACCTATGGGGCAACCTAATATATTAATTCTTAACCCGTGCCCATCCATAACTGGTCTTTTTTCCCAATATCTGCGTTATGCTCAAAAAATAATCCTCGGAATATCAAACATGTGCCTGCGGTTGTGCTTCCGATCTCACCTTGGGCCCATCAACCGATCAAAAACCGATGATCAATTTTTGCATAGTTTGAAAATACCCCATTGATTATACGGATAAAAATGAACTTGGGTGTGCAGTTTTTGCATATCTGAATAAACCGGTTGCCGTCGTCTTTAACTTCTCTTTTCCGGACCGGTTGCCATGTCATCCTATTGATTTTTCATTGCTTATTCCATTTGAACCCTCCGTCTTTTCCGGTGGCATGCTTTATGCTGTTTAGAAATGTCATTCTTCTAAAACCACGCCTCCCCAACCTCGGGTGGCACCATAAGGGGATAAAATTTAATGTCATTTGAAATTTTCCATTCAGTAGTTGCCCACAACAAACCAAATGACAGATGACCGGTGAGCCCGCTGAAACAACGCCGGCAAAGGAGGAAAGAGAATACCATGGATCATGCGAGCAACGTCCTTAACCCGCCCAATGGCCGTCCATTCAAAGATCTTGACAGCCTGTCTCCTAAAAAACTTTCCAATCACCGGGAGATGAAGGCAACGATCCTGAAAAAGAATGGTAACAATAAAAACCCCTTCGGAAAAGTTGTCTCGTTCAGGAATATTGCAGAGGCAAGCAACCGGAAAAGAGACCCAGAACAACCGGCGTGTTTTTTAAAAATCATTGGCCGGAACACAAAAATGATCGAAGTTTTTCAGCAAATCACCGATGTTGCCGAATACGATTATCCGGTTCATATTTATGGTGAAACCGGTACAGGAAAAGAACTCGTCGCCGAGGCCATCCATAAAACAAGCGCCCGTAAAAATGGACCTTTTGTACCCATCAATTGTGGCGCCCTGCCCGAAAGTATTATTGAAAGTGAACTTTTCGGGCATGTCAAAGGCTCTTTTTCCGGGGCTGTCCGTGACAGAAAGGGACGATTTGAACTGGCAGACGGGGGCACCATTTTTTTGGATGAGATTGCCGAGCTGTCAAAGCACATGCAGGTAAAGCTTTTACGATTTCTTCAGGATGGAAAATTTGAAAAGGTGGGCGGAGAAAAAACGGTTTCCGTCAATGTAAGGGTTATCAGCGCAACCAACAAGGATCTAAAAAAGGAAATGAAAAACCACAGATTTCGGGATGATCTTTTCTACAGAATTAACGTTGTGCCGATTCATCTGCCGCCGCTTCGCGAGCGAAAAAGCGATATCCCGCTGCTGGCGGATCATTTTTTTAAACAGGATATCAGAAAGTATAACCGGAACCCTGTAACGGTCTCTGATAACGCCATGCTGTTGCTCACCGAATATAAATGGCCCGGAAATGTCAGGGAGCTTCAAAATGCCGTTCAGTTTGCTTTTGTCAAAAGCAATGGTGATGAGATAACACCGGATGATCTTCCCATGGAACTTAATGACAACCGCCTTTTTGGAACACTACGTGGATCTTCACGTAAACTGAATATGGCGCGTGTTGAGCTTGCTCTGGAAAAAACAGGCGGCAACAAGGCAAAGGCCGCCAGGCTTCTTAATGTGGGGCGGGCAACGCTGTACAGATTTTTTAACGATTGTCCGGAGCTGCACGAAAATTTTTGCGCATCATGAAAACCGTTCTTATTGTTGATGACAAGAAGGTTCAGCTTAAAACCCTGCGAAGGGGATTAAGAACCCGGGGATACCGGGTTGTTGAAGCCCTAAGCGGCCAGGAAGCTCTGGACCATCTCGAGAAGGACCCTGCAATTGATATGGTTTTAACCGATTACGCCATGCCGGAAATGAACGGAATCGTGCTTTTGCAAAAGATTCGCGAAAACAACAAAACCATACCGGTAATAATAATGACGGCATACGGAGATAAAGATCTTGTGATTGAGGCGATGCATCACCACTGTACCGGATTTATCGAGAAGCCCTTTGATATGGACGAGCTTTTGGAAGTAATTTGCCAACACGATCATTGATTTCAGACAGCAGCGGAAGAAAGCGGTATATCAGGCAGGCAAGATTATCGCCGAGAGGTCAGGTTCGGCACTCGGTAGAATAAACGTATCAAAATATCCAAAGAAAGCGTGGCGTGGTTTTTTAGACACACGCACTAACTGTCAAGATCCTGTTTTTCGATAATCGAGAGACCCATCAAAAAGTGCCCCTTGAACGGATCCTGGTCTTTTTGGGTGATATGTACGATTTGTGTTTTTAAGGATTGAGAAAGGCCTGCAGATTCCGGGGGAAGATATTTCATGTCCAGTGTATCGCCCGCCTTTAGGTATTTTAATACCTCAGACCCTTTATGGACCAGAATGCCCAAACCTTTTGATGAGATGTCCCTGAGTTTAAACTGATAGGTGCTGGCGATATCCTTCAATCGAAATTCTACACTGTAGTATTGATCGAGAACCGTTCGGGTCTCGTACCTTCTTTCCTGGGAGTTGTCGTCGACCGAATTTTTCTTCATGATTTTTCTTGATCCGGTAAGTTATACATAATCCTAATAAAAATTTGTTACAATGTCCATCTTTTTTATAAAGCGGTCCAGAATGCCACTCCAATTGACTGAAAGTCGAAGATGCTTTTCCCGGGAAATGGGCGTCGACCCGATGAAATGAGTGTCAAGGATGAAATCGTCGTTAGCTGCCGTGTATCTTGATCATCCCGTTGTTCCCAGAACGAGGTGACATCGGCTTTCCCAAAGGGTCAACAAAAGGGAGAAATTGCGCTTAAAAATATATTTCATGGATAGAAGATATATGAAATTTTGAACAAACGCCCCAAAAATAATTGTTTTAAATGCGTATTTAGGTTCTTCAGTTTGTTTGCGATCAATTCGGGTAAAAATATAGATCCATTTAAACGGGATCCCATGGGCTTTCATTTTGTTAACGCGCAGCCAGCGTTCTAAAAAGGTCCATTTGGATCTTGCTTTGGTATAAAAAGCGGATATACTCTCCTTGATTTGAAACAAGCCCCTTGGGTGTTAGAGGAACATATTGTCCGTGAATCATCATAAACGCGCATCTTTCAAAATCCCGACGGAACGTCAACCGGTCAGAGAAAAAGATGTTTTTCTCAGCGGGAAAAAACGATGGTATGTTATTGCTGCAGCACTATTGGCGCTTTTTCTCGGCGCCCTCGACACCCTGATCATGGGTGCCGCCATGCCGACAATCGTGTCAGATCTTGGTGGCATACACCTTTATAGCTGGGTTTTCTCTGTCTATCTTCTTTCCCGTGCAGTGTCCCTTCCTATTTTCGGCAAACTATGTGATCTTTTCAACAGTAAAAAGCTTTATTTGATATCCATCGTCATCTTTTTAATCAGTTCGGTTTGTGCAGGTGCATCGCACAGCATGACCCAGCTTACCCTATCCCGGGCGGTCCAGGGCGTGGGGGCCGGCGGTAATTTTGCCCTGGCCTATATTGTTCTGGCGGATATTTCCCCACCGGAAAGACGGGGTAAAATGATGTCTCTGATCAGCTTCGTTTGGGGTTTATCCAGTGTTTTGGGGCCAACCTTGGGCGGGTTTATTGTGAACTACTTTTCATGGCGCTGGATTTTTTTCATAAACGTACCTCTTGGAATCATAGCCTTTCTTGGAATCTGGAGATATTTAGAGGAAACCCGGGAGAAAAAAAGAGACAGTGCCATCGATTATCTGGGTGCTTTAACACTTTCGACCACCATTCTGGCATTGCTTGCCGCATTTTTACTGGCCGGCCGCACCTACGCATGGACTTCACCGCAGATCCTCGCACTTTTCGTTATAACGCTTGGTTCAGCCGTGATCTTTTACACGGTGGAAAGGCGGGCAAAGGAACCGATTCTTCCCATCGGCTTTTTCCGAGTTCGAGGTTTTAGTATCGGCAACGGCGCAGCATTTTTTGCCAGTTTTTCAATTTTTTCACTTTCGGCATTCAGCCCGCTTTTTATTCAAGGTGCCCTGGGAAAAACCCCGGCTCAACTGGGGATGGCCATGGTTCCTTTGAGCCTGGGATGGTCGGTGGGGGCATTATTTTGCGGACAGATGGTCCATCTGCTGAAAGAAAAACCGTCTGCGCTGCTGGGCTCTGTTTTACTTTTGGCGGGCTGCGGCATGACACTTACATTTTCCATTTCAACGTCTCTGGCCGCATTTTCCATTGTTTTGGCCATTGCCGGCCTGGGAATGGGTTTTGTCTCTATTTCCACACTTCTCATTGTCCAGAACAGCCTCTCTGGAGAAGACCTTGGGGTTGCCACCACCTCTCATCAATTCAGCAGAACCTTAGGGGGCACCATCGGGATCGGTGTTTCTGGAAGTTTCGTAACCGCTCGACTTTCAGAGACCATGGATTCACTGATGCATTCCGGTATCCATGAAAAGATTCCCGAATCTATTTCCAATCATATTCATCAGAACATCGAAAACCTTTTTAGACCGGAGATACAGTCTTTTCTCTCCAAAATGGTTCAAGACGCTTTGCGAGACGCTGTCTCTCAAGGTGTTACTTGGGTTTTTTGGGCGTCATTGACCATGTCATGTGCGTGTCTGTTCTTCAGTTACTGGCTTCCAAAATGAGCCCAAACAAATTTAAATACATACGCAAGCGGGGAAAAGGGATTTTTGAATTATGAAAAATATATCCAGCATACAAAAAAGCGGCAGAAGCAGACTCCTCACAGGAAATACATTCAAGTTTGATTGCCATTCCGGTGTGGCATGTTTTACCCGGTGCTGCAAAGATGCAGACATGTATCTTTATCCGTATGACGTCATCCGCATGAAAAACCGGCTTGGCATGTCTTCGGATAAATTTCTGGAACGGCATACGTTTCAAGCCATTCGGGACAACCCATACTTTCCCAGCCTTATGCTGAAAATGTCGGATGATGATGAGAGATCATGTCCTTTTCTGTCAACGCGCGGATGCACGGTATACGAAGACCGGCCGTTTTCATGCCGGGCATATCCAATGGAACGCGCCGTGGCAAGGACCGAGGATGAAAACGAACGAACCGTTTTATACTTTGTGGCCGAAGATTCTTACTGTCTGGGGCACAAAGAATCCCGTGAATGGACTGTCAACGCGTGGATTGAAGACCAGCAAATACAATTGTTTAATGATATGAATGATCTGTGGGTCGACATAGACACCCTATTTAGAGGAAATCCGTGGGGTCCCCAAGGTCTCGACAGCCCGGCATTAACAATGGCCTTTATGGCATGTTTTAACGGCGATGAATTCAAAAAATTCATCTTTGAAAGCACGTTTTTGTCCCGGTTTGAGGTCCCGAGGGAAACCGCCGACAAATTAAAGGAATCGGATGTGGAATTGATGACGTTCGGTTTTGATTGGGTTAAATTTTTCCTCACCGGCACCGGCCCGCTCAGTGTGACCCGATCTAAAAATAACCCGATTTAGCATGGATGTTCTTCAGGAGAGATGCAGGCTAAAGATTTCAAACACATTGCGATTTTTCTATGATGCCGACCAGTTGCGGATCCGGGAAATCGTTTGGTTGCGCCACGTATCGGATACCCGCAGTTTAATGAATTGGGAAAAGAGATTGTTCACCAGGCCGATGACCTTTTCCAGAAGATAGACCTTTTCGATCACAACGCCCTCAAGATCTTCCGGAGTCTCCACCGGTCCGGTCTCCGGTAGTTTCAGGTTGGAAATGTTGAGACTTTCCCCCTTGAGGCTGAACAGCCAGTCTTGACCGACGGTTTTATAGGAAAGATGCATTTCGGTAACTACGGCCCCTTTTTTCAGCGCCACCAGTCCTTCTTCCAGGTTGGCCTCATCCCCTTTAATGGTGACGGTTTCTTTGGCGTTGTTGCGTGTATTTTCAAGCACCAAGCGGCTGCCGATGTTCAGGGATATAAGATCCGGATCGTATTGGCGCAGCCGGTTCTGATCGGTTTCGATCATGAACCACAGCCAGGTCAGAAATTCGTTGCCTAAGAATTGATAACGGCGATATGCTATGGCGACATCCAACATTGATTATCCCTCAGATTGGCTCTGTTCCAGCTTTTCCAATAGATCGCGTTCACCGTCCGATAGTCCGGCGATCAGGTCGGCCGTGGTATAGGGGAACAGACGGATCAGGTGCAGGCCGAAAGATTTGATAAAAAGGGTCTCCAGCGCCTCGTTGGCCGATTTCAGATTGGAAAAGAACCACACCGAGGCTTCCTGGTAATCCCAAACCAAATCAAAGACGTTTGGGGTTGCCGGAATTCGGCGGCTGAGGGTGAGGACGACATTTTCTTTGATGACTTTCTTCTCGTTGGCGGATAAATAGCTTCTATCGGTGACCGCCAGGCGTTTGGCAGCCTCTATGGTATAATGTTTCCGAATGAGTTTCGGGGGAATGGATTTTTTGTCGACCCGGAGGGCAAAAACCATATGGGCACCGAAAACAAAAGAATATCCTTCAAAATCGGGAACGTACGGAGTCTCAAAGGATGTCCAGCCGACGATGGCTTCGGACCCGTCATCTTCGATGTTGGGAATCGAACGTTGTTTAAGGCTCTGGTATACGGTTTCGTGTACCGGTCCGTCCAGCCTGCCCTCGACTTTATAGCGTGTTACGGAAATGCGTGATGATAATAAGCCCATGATCAAAAATTGGTATTTTAAACGTTAAAGAATCGGCGCTGTCGATGGTCTGTATAAAATCAGCGCAAGGGGTTTATAACGTCTTTGCGGTCCGGTTACAAGCAATTTTGTTCCGGCACCCATTTTTAAATCAGAACGGCGATGTGTAGATTATTTCTATATCCGATCACCCCAACATCCTCTTCTTGCAATTCATTGGCCGACGAATGTATAATACTCCTTTTAGAATAATAAATTCGTTCGGATCATCTCCCAAAGAATGGATGATTTTGAAAGGATTCAAGGGGTCAAGGGTCCAAGGATTCGAATGAAATGCTTAAGAATTACAGAGATCTGAAAGCTTGGCAAACGTCGTACAAACTCTCTTTGGATCTTTATAGAATAACAAAAAATTTTCCAAAAGAAAGATACGGTCTGACATCTCAGATCAGAAAGGCCGCTGTGTCGATTCCTTCAAATATTGCATAAGGATATGGCAGGAAGATAACTGCAGACGACTTGAGGTCATTATATATTGCCTATGGTTCTGTTTGCGAATAGGAGACCCAGGTCCTGCTTTCAGGTGATTTAAATTATGTAAATAAAGAAAATTTAAAGGCTCTCAAGGATGATAAAGAGGAAGTTGAAAGGATGCTCAAAGCGCTGATAAAATCGTTGGATAACAAACGCTTGGACCCTTGACCCCCTGAATCCTCGAACCCTCTTCTCCAACTAAATTGGAGGAGAACTATTCGTTCTAATGTTATTAGAAGCCGTTTCAAAACCTCCCATTCGTTGGTTTGAGCCTTTTGTAAAGCGCTAAGCTCGCGCAGTATATCCCGGTAAAACGGGATGAACGCACCGCTTCGCCGAGCGCTTTTCGACAAAAGACTCAAAAATCACCCAACGGAAAAAACAAATCAAAATTGCACCTGTTTTTTCGTGTTGGAATAATTGGAGAAAGGTCCCATGGAAACAAAACCGACCGATAAAGAATTGGAACAAAAGATCGAGGCGTTAGAGAATGAAGCCGTTGAACGCAAGCGGGCAAAAGCGGCGTTGCGCAAGGCAAACACACGGCTTGAAGGGCGCGCAGAGGATCAAAATGCCGAATTGGCTAAAACGGTCCGGCGTCTCGAGGGAGAGATTAAAGCCCGCGATCGGGCTGAGAGGAAGTTGAAAGAATCAGACAAAAGATACTCGAATCTTTTGAATGTTTCCCTTGTGGGGATTTATCAGAGCAGTATCAACGGCGATATTTTCTATGTAAACCAATCGGCGGCAACGATCTTTGGGTTCGAGTCTCCGGAAGAGATGCTGTTAGAAAATGCCATTGTTCGATATAGGCACGCTGAAGACAGAAAGGTTTTGATACAATCTCTGAATGAATCGGGCCGCCTTAAGGATTTCGAATTTGAAGCGCTTACAAAATCCGGTGAAACAAAAAATCTACTTGTAAGTGCGGTTCTTGAAGGAGATGCCATATCCGGAATGATCATGGATATCACCGGTCGCAAAAAAGCTGAAAAAGCCCTCAGAGAGAGTGAAGAACGGTATCGGAGTCTTTTCAAAGACCACCACTCCGTGATGCTCCTCATAGATCCGGAGAGTGCCGATATCGTCGATGCCAACCCGGCGGCTGTCTCCTTCTATGGCTGGAGCTTTGAAGCGATAACCGCCAAAAAGATTACAGATATCAATATGCTTTCGGACGAACAAGTGTTTCAGGAAATGGGAAAAGCCAAGGCGGAACAGCGCCAAGTATTTTATTTCCAGCACCTTCTGGCCAACGGCGAAATCCGTGATGTCGAGGTGTTCAGCGGGCCCATCAAGGTACATGGCAGACAACTTCTATATTCGATTATTCATGACATAACCGGTCGCAAACAGGTGGAATTGGCCCTTTTAGAAAGAGGGAATGAATTAGAGAATAAAACACATGAGCTTCAGGAAGTGAATGCAGCCTTGAAAGTCCTCCTGAAGCACCGGGACGAAGATAAAAAAGAATTGGAAGAAAAAGTCATTGCAAATGTGAAGAAGCTCGTGCTTCCTTATATTGAAAAACTGAATAACAGCCGATTGAATGACCGGCAGATGGTATATTTAAATATTATTAAATCGAACCTTGAGGACATTATTGCACCATTTCTTCACCAGCTGTTTTCGAAATTTTCCGATCTTACCCCAAGTGAAATTCAGGTCGCCGGGCTCGTTAGGGATGGCAAGACAACCAAAGAGATCGCTGAATTGTTGAATTCCTCCACGGGTGCCATTAATTTTCACCGGAATAATATTAGAAACAAACTGGGTCTCCGAAATACAAAAACAAACCTTAGGTCCTTCCTTTTGCCCCTGACATAATATAGGTTTTTACCTTATATTATGCTAATAAATTTTAGTTGTTTACATATGGATCGTTTGTTGTCAAATTGTCGGTTACATTCAGTGCCTGAATTAACCCATTAAATCTTCTGCCAATCAGAAAATCAAAACTGTGCTATTCGGGCGTGAGGGTGGATGTTATCTTTCCGCTTTCTTATATAAAGCCCGAACATGCAGAGCTCGAAGATAAAAAAGGTGCTCGTCATCTCCAGGCAAGGCCGTGGCCATAAGGGGAGATGACGAGCAGCTTTCTGAAGAGAACTTTAAAAATATCCGTCAAGGAATACCCAATGGAGTCAAGCGGTTTAAAAGGTTCGGCAATGCGCAAAAACGGTTTAAAAAAAATCAGAAAATCCCTTATGATCAGCAAAACGGAGCTGGCTAGAATGGCCAATATCTCACTGATGACCCTTACGCGGATAGAACAAGGTCTCCCATGCCGAAAGGACACAAAGCGAAAAGTTACGTTAGCTTTAGAAGAGACAATATGGAATAAGAAAGATTTAATGTCTTTATTTGACATGGATAAACAAGAAAAGCGCTTGGGGTTAGACCGGCGTCAATTCTCATACGACACGTACATTCCAGAGCGCAGGTCTCAAAAGGACCGTAGAAACGGACCCGATGGAAAACTGAAACCACGAACAAAAGAATAATAAAAGATTTATGTTAGCCGGACCGGAATAGAAGACGCCTCGCCTTTTTTATGCGTTTTTCATTTAGGGTTGCTACTCGATATCGTTCCCACGGGTGCTTTTTGCATTGAAAAGATAAAGCTCGAAAAATCGAATGTTCTGGAGCAACCTTCAATGATACTGACCCGAAGGAAGGTATAACCGGGCAGGTGTCTTCAACCAGGATTCTGAAAGCAGAGACAATGTCGAGAAATTTCAGATGTCAGGGACCGCCGAATCCAAAGTATATAATGAAGAATTATGTGTGACAGTGATACTTGAAAATATTATTGAACCAAAAGCGTTGTTCAGCTGAACATGTCCGTACCGGTCCAATAGAATTGCGGAGGCACGTGTGGAAAAGAAAAAAAAGACGTTGGAAATTATACTTCGAAGAAATATTGAGCTCTACGAGAAATCCCGAGCCAGAAAAGAGAAATCGAAAGCCAGATCCGGTACCGGGAATGTTATTCGCCGCAGAAAAGGCGACCCAGACAAACGGATTGCTTTTGAATTGAATCGGTCATAATAGCATGACCGTCAAGAATCGGCTCCCGGAATTTCAACATCCGTGTGGCCCGGAGCCTTTCATCCATTGATACCCCGCTATAATTATTGGATAGTAAAATAAAACACCCCCAGGGAGTGCCCCTTCAAAAACCCCTCTTCTCTTGAAAATACCCTCACCCGATGTTTTCACCAGCGCCATCAAAGGGTCATATACCCCATCCGATAGTCGGCGTATAGCGGCAATGGGAGGACGTCGTTGATTTGGGGGGCATCGGGGATGACGTTGCCGTATGCCCCCGTCAAGCGCTGATAAGACCCCCGTTTCACTGTTTCTTTGACGTTGGCATCATGTCCCGGGTTTCCAGCCAGCTCTGCATCTCCAGAAGCGCGTTGGTCAGCGGGTAGCGGCCGTCTTCGAAAACGCCGTAGTCCCCGCCGCCGGCCATGGCCGACACAAACCGGACATTGTTGGCATGGAACAGCCAGGCATCGCTCCAGCGCCGTTCAATGAACTCGTCAAACGGGCTGCCTTTCTGGTCCGGCCCTTGGGCGTAGCCCCTTTCCCAGGCTTTACTCACCAGACCGGTGGCCGTTAGGATCTTGGCGTTGGACGTCTGGATGGCGTTTTCCAGCCGCACAAAATGGCCTTTGACCCAGGCGGTGCTGTGGCAGTTCAGACAGGTGTTCTGCATGGTCTGCCGGCGTATTTTTTGGGTTTCGGGGCCGATGAGGTAATCTTTGGCAAATCCGCCGTCAAAATCTGTGGGCAGCGACAGACCGGCACGGTTACGAATCTTGGTGGTGTCGGGTTCCTTGGGGTACGGATGGGCATAAATAAGGCCGAAAATCCGCCATCCCAGACGGTTGTTCATCTGGTGGGACCGCGGGTTGACCACCGATCCGTCGGCATTGACCAGCAGACTGATATGACACGCGGCACAGGTCGGCGCAGAAAAATCTGTACCGATGGTCCAGGGCACCGCCGTAAAGTTCCAGGTGCTGTTCATGGCAGAAAAGATGTTGCCGTGTTTACTGGCCGCGTATACCTTGAACGCCGGTACGTCGGGCCCTGCGTGGCACTCCTTGCAGGTATAAGGTTTACGGGCCATCTCAATGGAGAAATGATGCCGGGAATGGCAGGCGGAGCAGGCCCCTCGGCTTCCGTCAAGGTTCACGCGGCCCACACCCTGATTCGGCCAGCCGTTGATGATCGGAAATTCGAGTTCTCCGGCATCGGTATCCCGGGTTTCATATCCAACCACCTCCAGCCGAGTGCCGTGGCAGTAAAAGCAGGCCTCTGCACGGGTGAGGTCATTGGCCGGGCTGAAACGAATTTTGCTGCCTTCGAGGGTGCTTTCGCCCAGAATGGTCCGCTGCAGGTCCTGGTAGAGGGGGTTCTCCGCCAGGTTTTTATACGCATGCGCCATGAGGTTTTTGGCGAACTGGGTTCTTTCCGCCACATGACAGGTGGCGCAATCATCCGGGCTGACCACCACATGGACTTCAAACCCGTTATGTTCGAATGTATCTGAATGAGCGCCGGCTCTACGGGTATGGCATTCAGCGCATCCGACAGCTTGGTTTTGAAGGGCTTCGGGTACAGATGTGCCGGACATTCTCCGTTTCAGTTTATCCGCTTTCAAGGCGTTTCGGGGTGTCATTTTCGAATGTCGGCTGTTGAGCCAATCCTGAACGATACCCGGATGAAACTCGCTGTGGCAATCCAGACATTCCTGGGTGGCATCGCTGATGGGAGCTTCGCCAGCGGCCGCCAAAACCACCGGTGCCAAAACCCACAGGACGACCATTACCGTGAGGCAAAATCCCTTGATCATACCCACCTCCTTAAACAGTTTAGACGTGGAAACGAAACCATACGCGAATTATCCCCCTAAACGGGCGGGCTTAAGCCATTAATAAACGGCCAATCTCCACGCATTGACAGATGGCATGTTATGGTAATCTTTTTATTAAAATTTGATACAAAACTTTACAACATAAATTTCAGAAAAATGGACGAAAGCGGGACGGTCCATAAAACCGGGTATAAGATCAGCCCCAAGAACACCGCTCCTGAACCCATGAAAGCCATCGAGTAACGGACGTTTCGCATCGCTTTTAATTGGGACGTACCCGGTGGTGCCCAAGGGCAAACGCTTCATGGAAATCTTGGTGTCGAAAAATTCAAGGTTGCCATAAGACGGACTTTTAAGGTATCGTGGTTGCGTTGGATCCCCCTATTCAACGCGCCAGGCGATTTCAAACGTCTAAATTTTACACCCTGTATGACAGAGCACGGTCTATTCTGTTAAAAACTGTGTGCTTTTGGTTTTTCATAGGAGGATGATATGCTGACAATACTTGGAATTTCCGGAAGTCTTAGAAAAGAATCTTTTAACGCCGCGCTGCTCCGAACCGCCGCTGGCGTCGCTCCGGAAGGATGTAAAGTGGAGATGGGTTCCATCAAGGGGATCCCCCTTTACGATGCCGACCGGGAGTCTGCAGAAGGTGTCCCGGAGGTGGTGACGCAGCTAAAGGATAAAATCGCCGCCTCAGACGGGCTGCTGCTGGTAACTCCGGAGTATAACAATTCGATCCCCGGGGTGTTTAAAAATGCCGTGGATTGGCTCTCCCGCCCACCTCAAGATCAACCCCGGGTTTTCCATCATCGGCCCGTGGCATTGATGGGCGCGACCCCCGGCAACTTTGGGACGGCCTTTTCCCAAACAGCCTGGCTGCCCACTTTAAGATTATTGAAATTGAATGTCTGGTTTGGCGATATGCTTTGGGTCAGTCAAGCCATGAAGGTGTTTGACGACCGGGGACAACTGGTTGACGATACCATACGCAAGCGACTTACGACATACATGCAAGGGTTTTTCCAATTTGTCCGTACCTTGAAAGCCGATGGGGGGTAACATTTGATTTGCACGGCACAACATGTTTCCAGGCTTTAACGGTGTATAACCCCACAAGAGGCGATTCCCCATAACAGCGGCGCCATTTTTTTACTGAAGGAGAACAAAATGATTGTCGGAATTCTCAAGGAAATCAAAGCAGAGGAAAATCGTGTGTCCATGACCCCGGCCGGCGTGGAGGTCATAAAACACAACGGCCATTCTATTCTGGTAGAGAAGGCTGCGGGCAGGGGCAGCGGCTTCGACGACGCCGCCTATGAGAAAGCCGGGGCCGAGATCGTTGCGAGCCCCAAAGAGATTTTCCAACGTTCGGACATGGTGATGCATGTGAAGGAACCGCTACCGCCGGAATACGACCTCATCCGCGAGGACCAGATTGTTTTTACGTTTCTGCATCTGGCGGCTGCCGAGGCGTTGACGCGTATTTTGATCAAAAGCAAAGCCGTTAACATTGCCTATGAAACCATTCAAAAAGCAGACGGCTCCCTGCCCCTGCTTACGCCCATGAGTGAAGTCGCAGGCCGAATGGCCATTCAGCAGGGGGCCAAATATCTGGAAATGGCCCAGGGCGGCCAAGGCGTTCTGCTGGGGGGCGTGCCGGGGGTCGATCCGGGTACAGTGCTCATCATCGGCGGCGGGATCGTCGGGATCAACGCGGCCAAGATGGCCTGCGGCCTGGGCGCGAAGGTTTACGTCCTGGATTTGAACCTGGAACGGTTACGGTACTTGAGCGACGTGATGCCGGCCAACTGCTTTCCCCTGATGGCCAGCCCGGCGGCCATACGAAGGCTTGTCAGAGAGGCCGATGTGGTGGTGGGAGCGGTGCTGGTTACCGGTGCCAAGGCACCCAAACTGGTGACCCGGGACATGCTCAAAACCATGAAAAAAGGTGCGGTGTTGGTGGATGTCGCCATCGACCAAGGCGGCTGTTTTGAAACATCCACGCCCACCACCCACACGGATCCGATTTTTACCGTTGACGGTATCGTCCATTACTGCGTGGCCAACATGCCCGGGGGGGTGGCCAAAACGTCCACCACGGCACTGACCAATGCGACCTTGCCGTATGCCGTGGAGATTGCCAACAAGGGCTGGAAGCGGGCCATCCGGGAAAACCCGGAAATCAAACTCGGGGCCAACGTCGTCAAAGGAAAAGTTACCTACAAAGCCGTTGCAGATGCTTTCGGCCTGGAATGCACGCCGATTGATGCATTGATTTAAAATGGCCATCGCGGATGAACCTTGAGGTCCATCTGCGGCCTGTGTGCTTTCCCTTAATCCTGTTATCGAAAAATAAAAGGGTGACGGTTTTATCTGATTTTAGGCGCAAAGGATTATGGCCGAAGCGTAACCCCTTGCGAATCTACAATAAATCTTGTGGAAGAACCGCCCACTTGAACCTTGCACAGAGGGGAAAATGATCGGACACGTATCGGCCGTCAAATGTATCCTGAATAACCCTGCTGTTCTTTACCACAAGGTTGCCCCGATAAAGAACCCAGTCGATATGATCTCCGTTTGAAACCCCTTTGAATCCGTGGTGGGTTCCGGGAAAAGGTTTTTCAAATGCGTTTTTCAAATAGCATTCTTGGACCGCTGGTTTCTGGTCCTGTCCGGTGAAAATGTTATAACAGGGGCTAAATGGCGGGGTGTTAAAGTCTCCCATGAGAATTACAGGGATATCGTTGGGGAGATGCGATAGCCGCTGGAGAATCAGTTTGGCGCTTCGGGTCTGGACCGAGACGTCAAAGTCCAAGTGCGTGTTGACACAGATAAGCTGGCCCCGGGAATTTTTGAACATGCCGATGGTGCACTGTCTCGGCCAGAGACTTTTCCGAAAACGGCTCGGCACCCAAGGTGTCGGGCTCAAGAAAAAATGTTCACGATACGTACAGGTCCAGGCATTTTTATAAAAGATAACATTGTGTTGCCAGAAATCCGGAGACGGGCTTCGCCGGCCGATATAATGGTATTCAGCCAGAATTTCATGGATAAAATCGATCTGAAAATCATTGGCTTCCTGGAATCCCATGAAATCCGCACGATATTTTTCAAAAAAAGCAGGAAAGCATCGCTTCCGGTATTGCCAGCCGTTGGGGCCGTCGTCAGCCAGGCCGAAACGAAGGTTTAATGTCAAAACAGAAACCATGGTATGCTCCAGGTTGAAATCGTGCGAGATCGCAATGCGTTCGATGGGTAATGAACTAACGGGCATCCACATCCAGCAGACCGGGATGTTCGGCAAGATCGAATCGAATATTTTTAAAGTTTTCGAATGTGACATCAGAAAACCCCAGATTCAATTGCTTGCGTATGACATCAAATATGGCAAGATAATTCAGGAGTATTCTTTTGTGCCACTTGAGCCCGATTCGGGATGCCAGTTCTTTGATATATTTTTTAGGGCCCTCGATTTCGAGAAAGTCGCCGTAGGGCATGGTGTCGAGACAGAGGTGCGTATCGCGCAACACAAAGGTTTCACGCCATTTTTCGTAAACCTGTTCTTCATGAAACCCTAAAGATTCCAGAATTTTTTTCATGCCGGCAAAGTCGGAAACTTCGACTTCGAACTCCCTTAATGTTTTAAATTGATCGTCTTTGAACGGGGGCTCCGATTTAAACGTCAGGGTGGTTTTGATATCTTTTCGGAGCCTCAGGAGAGATTTTTTTTGAATCAGACGGTTATCGGCATCTTCAAACCGCAGGTTGGTCTCAAAGACGCGACCCTTGGAATCGGCGTCAAGCTCAATAATCCGGCGGCGTATCGGATTCACATCCGACAAATAAAATTTTACCTCGGTTTCCAAATTTTCCATTTGACATTGCCTGCAAACCATTTCAAAATCTTTTAATGGATGATTTTTGAGTCCCGCTGAAAGCGGACGGCACATAACATCGCCAAGCGATTTAATAATTTGTTTATATTAGAAATCATATTTAGTGTCAATTATTGACTCGGTTTGTGTTTTTTCCCTTGACACAAGGGCAAATTTTATTTAAATGTGTGAGGTTTTTTATATGAAGGAGAAAATCCAGTGAAAAAATATACATATAGTGCAAAAAATGAGGACAACCCAGGCAAATGGTGCCTTGTTGATGCCGAAGGCGCGGTTCTGGGAAGACTTGCCAGTTCTGTGGCGGCCCGCTTGCGGGGAAAGCACAATCCCCTTTTTACCCCACATGCTGATACCGGAGACTGGGTGATTGTTGTCAATGCGGAGAAGATTGTGCTGACCGGGAGAAAATGGGATCAAAAAAACTATTACCGGCACAGCGGTTACATTGGCGGGCTGAAGACCATTACGGCCAAGAAACTGATGGAAAAAAGACCTGAAGATTTGATTCGTTTTGCCGTTAAGGGAATGCTGCCAAAGAATAGACTGGGGAGAAAACTTTTTAAAAAATTAAAAGTATATTCGTCTGATACGCACCCGCATGAGGCCCAGCAGCCTGAAATTTTCGAAATTTAACCTATAAAAATAAGTGTTCTTAATTATTGGGGAATGGTATGGAGAACGAAAACGTCTATTATGCGACTGGTAAACGGAAAAATGCCGTAGCCAGGACCTGGTTAAAACCCGGAGACGGTAATATCACCGTGAATGACCTGTCGATTGATGATTATTTTAAGATTGAGTCGATAAAAACAGCTGTGAAGCAGCCACTCGTTCTGACAAATACGCTCGGGTCATTTGATATAAAAGCCAAAGTTGCCGGTGGTGGTTTTTCAGGACAGGCCGGCGCAATCCGGCACGGCATCACCAAGGCGCTTTTGCTGGCCAATCCTGATTTAAGGTCGGCGTTGAAAAGAGCAGGTTTTGTTCGGCGTGATCCAAGGGTTAAGGAAAGAAAGAAATACGGCCAGAAGGGTGCACGGGCCCGTTTCCAGTTCTCAAAACGCTAAAATTTTTTTTCTGTTAGATCAAAGGGAGCCGGTGTTTGCCGGCTCCCTTTATTCATGCCGAATTTTCCACTTGGCCGTCCGCTTTTCAAGAAACGCCCGCATACCTTCCTGGGCATCTTCATCGACGCAGTTTATGGCAATTGCACGGGTTGCATAATCGTAAGCAGATCTCATATCGAGATCGACCTGCTTGTAAAAAGTGTCTTTTCCAAAAGCGAGCGTGTACCGACTGTATTGAGCGATTTCCATTGCCAGGCTTCGGGTCTTTTCGGCAAGGTTCTCCGGGGGGACGATCCGGTTGATCAGCCCGTACCTTTCGGCCTCCTCGGCTGAGATAAAACGCCCTGTCAACAGCATTTCCATGGCTCTTCGTTTTCCGATAATCCGAACCAGCGGTACTGCCGGGGTGGAACAAAAGAGGCCTATTTTGACCCCCGGTGTGGCGAATTGAGCACCGGTTTCTGCAGTGGCGAGATCGCAGGCCGCAACCAGCTGACACCCTGCTGCCGTTGCAATGCCGTGAACCTGAGCAATAACGGGCTGGGGCAGTTTTTGAAGCGTTTGCATCATTTCAGCGCATACCGAAAACAAATGGTTAAAATGCTGGATATCCAAATCTGACCCCACCATTTCTCCAAGGTCATGCCCTGCGCAGAACGCCGGGCCGTTTCCCTTTATGACCACCACACGGACATCCGGGTCCTGTGCGATGGTGTTAAGTTTATGGCGCATGTCCCCCATTAATTCCAGAGAGAGTGCATTCCGATTTTCCGGACGATTCAATGTAAGCCATGCCATGGGTCCGTCCTTTTCCAGCAATACAGGGTCCACGATTGATCCTCCTTGTGACAGCAAAAATTATATCCATTTGGGTCTTAGAACAACTTGGCCCACAAGCACTCGGGAGATCCGGTTTATTTTGGCCAAAAACCAGATGGGTTGCACCCGGTCGCAAATGCAACGATTAAAGCACTCACGTGCTTTTGACGATACCCTGCCCCTTTGGGCGGGGCGTTTTATTTTTTCATTGCTTTCCAGCATCTGACAAAATGTTTTTCCCCGATTTTTTCGAAAAGGACCTGCTCTTTCCGGCAGCGGGGCGCTTCCATGGAACACATAGACCGGTATTTACATCCCTGGAGCGCCGCCGGGGAATCGGGAACATCCTCTTTCGGAAGCGTAATTTCCATTTTTTTTCCCGGCTCGGAATCGGGAACCGCAGCGAGCAATGACCGGGTATAGGGATGATGCGGGTTGTCAAAAATGTCTTCAGCAGATGCATACTCCATGACCTGTCCCATGTACATCACCGCGATGGTGTTGCACAGATAGCCCACCACATTAAGGTCATGGGAGATGAAAAGATAACTTAGCCCCAGCTGATCCTGCAAGTCTTTTAAAAGGTTAATGATCTGGGCCTGGATAGAGACATCCAGGGCCGATATGGGTTCATCGCATATGATCAGGGACGGCTCCACGCTCAAGGCTCGGGCAATGCCGATACGCTGGCGCTGGCCCCCGCTGAATTCATGGGGATACCGGTCGGTGCTGTCCGGGGACATGCCCACCATTTCCATGAGTTTTTCAAGGCGGGCTTTGCGCATCCCGTGGCTTTTGAGGCCAAGAATCCGTAACCCCTCTTCCACAGACTGGCCAACGGTCATTCGGGGATTCAGTGATCCGAAGGGGTCCTGGAAAACAATCTGCATCTCTTTTCGGTGGGGTTTCATCTCTTTTTCGGAAAATCCACTGATATCGATTCCCTGGTAAATAATTTTTCCTTCATCCAGCGCCAGAAGCTTCAGAATCAATCGGGCGACCGTTGTTTTTCCACAGCCGCTTTCACCCACCAAACCCATGGTTTTTCCCCGTTCGATTTCAAAACTGACGCCGTCCACAGCGTTCACCCACCCGGAGATTTTCTGGAAAAAACCTCTGCGTATGGGAAAATATTTTTTCAAATCTTTAACGCAAAGAATGATGGGGTTATTTTTATTTTTTGATTTCATCTAGGGTTGACGACCTTCGTTTTGAAACAGTATCGGACAGCGGGCCAGATGCCCTTGGCCGTAATCGCACATTTTAGGATATTCTGTATAACAGCTCGGCGCTTTATGGGGACACCTCGGATGAAAGGGGCACCCTGCCGGCTTATACGCCGGGTTTGGTACCGTTCCGGGGATGCTGTAAAGTCTTTGGCCCCGTTTCGAAAGGCTGGGAAGCGATGCAAGGAGTCCTTGAGTATACGGATGCCGGGCATTACGAAAGATTTGTTCCGTATTTCCCTGCTCGGCAATGATGCCGGCATACATGACATAAACCCGATCGGCGATGGCGGCCACGACGCCGAGATCATGGGTAATATATAGAATCGACATGGATTGTTTTTTCTGAATAGACCCGAAAAGCGCAAGAATCTGAGCCTGTATCGTGACATCAAGGGCGGTGGTCGGCTCATCTGCAATAATCAGATCCGGGTCACACGCCAGTGCCATTGCGATCATAACCCGTTGTCTCTGACCGCCGCTGAGCTGATGGGGATAGTCTTCAAGTCGTTTTTCAGGAGCGGAAATTCCCACGTCCTTCAAGAGCCGAATACATTTTTCATGAAGCGATTGGGCCCCGATCTTTTTATGGATACGGACGGCTTCCGAGATCTGGTCTCCGATGGTAAAGACCGGATTCAGCGATGTCAGAGGTTCTTGAAAAACCATGGCAATATGGTTTCCCCGGATCTTTTGCATCTCTTCTTCGCTGAGTTCCAAGAGATTTCGTCCTGCGAACACGATTCGGCCGGCGATGATTTCTCCGGGCGGCGTTGTAACGAGGCCCAGGATGCTGAGTGCAGAGACGGTTTTTCCGCATCCGGATTCACCCACAATACACACCGTCTCTTTTTTCCGGATCTCGAAACGGACCCCGTCCACGGCACGGGCACAGGCGTCGCCGCTTCGAAAATATACTTTTAAATCTCGTACGGAAAGAAGGGTATTGTTGTCTGTCATTTTTTTCTTTAAAATTTATATACTTTAGTTCACTTTAGGAATTCTTTGTTTGTACGTGTTCAGGGGGTGCGCTCCCCCGCTTCACTCCGGTGTCTATGTGTCTGGTCATTTCAAAGACTTAACAGCGGGGGCATTCCTGCCCCCTCCGCGTTCTCCCGCAAAAAGCATGCGGGAGCCGCGGTCTCCCCCACAGCTAAGTCATTGAAATAACGAAGCCACTCCGCCAATATCGTTACACGGGGAAGCGCACCCCCTGAACACGTCCCTTTGTTTAATGTCTTTCCCTGAGTTTCGGGTTCAGTACATCCCTGAGACCTTCACCAAAAAGGTTAAAAGAGAGCACCACGATCAATATGGTGATCCCCGGAATGAAGGTCAGCCAGGGCGCATCAAAAATGAAGTTTTTGCCGTTCGAAAGGATATTGCCCCAGGTGGCATGGGGCGGGGGGACTCCGAATCCAAGAAAGCTTAAGCCGGCCTCTGTCAAAATGGCGGAAGCGATACCGATGGTGGCAGAGACCAGCACCGGCGCGACGGCATTGGGCATCATGTGCCGAAAGATGATCCTGAAATTACCGATGCCCAGCGCCTTTGCCGCCGCCACAAAGTCCTGTTCCCTCAGGGAGAGAAATTCAGCGCGGACAAACCTCGTGGTCCCCATCCAGCTGGTCAATCCGATGACGATCATAATATTGTAGATGCTTGCAGGGAGAATCGCCACCACCGTTAAAATCAGAAAAAAGCTCGGAAAGCAGAGCATAATATCCACGATTCTCATGATCAGGGTGTCCACGGAGACCGCATTGATGTGAAACATTGCCCCCCATGATGGAGATGCTTTTTTCTTGGATCTGTGCCGGGTCAAGACAGCATAAACGATGTATGCCAGGCAGAGCAATAAAAGTGCCGCGCCGAAGCGGATAACATCGAGAATTATCAGTCCTGTTCCTGAAACCAATAATAACGTCAACAGAATATGGTCTATTTTAAGGTAATGTTGTCCGAAATAGCCTGCAATTCCGCCCATGAAGATGCCGATGAGTACCGATATTCCCACGGCAACAAAACCGACGGTCAGCGAAACCCATGCCCCTTGAAGCATTCTCGCAAAAACATCTCTTCCCAGATCATCGGTTCCCATGAGATAGAAATTCAAGGTTGGAACTTGGTCGGGTTCCAGCAAGTCGAGATTGGGTTTTGAAAAAGGGGGTCGCAACTTTTCCTCGAGGCGGACCAAAGATGGATCAAAAATGGGCTTGGATCCCGAGGTCAGGAAAAGACCCGTGATTGCGCAGCAGAAGAACAGGATAAAAATGAGCAGCCCCAGAATGGCAAGCCGGTTTTGTCCGAACAGAAGCCAGAATTCCTCCCACCGTGTCCGCTTCGGGGTCAGCGGCGCCTCCACATGGAAATCTTTGGTAACCGTCGTTTCATTCAGATTCATTACAGGCGTATCCTCGGGTCGACAATCAGGTAAAGAAGGTCCGATATAAAGGTGCCGGCCAGCACCAAAACGGCTGAAACAAAATTAACCGTCAGGATAACCGGGTAATCCCTGGCCAGAATCGCTTCATAGGCCATACGCCCCATGCCGGGCCAGGAAAAGATGGATTCGATGATGACCGATCCCCCGATCAAACCGGGTAAAATCAGGCCGAACATGGTGACGAACGGCAGAAGCGCATTTCGGAGCGCATGTTTATAATGGACCTGTTCCGGGGGAAGGCCCTTGGCCCGGGCGGTTCGAATATAGTCCTGACCTTCCACTTCCAGCATCTGGCTTCGAACATACCGGGAAAGGACTGCAATGCCGCCGGTTGCTCCCAGGACCGAGGGAAGGAGCATGTGCCAGATCCTGTCCATCAATATGTAAGGGAGGGAAGCGTCTCCGATCCCGAAAGTTTCCATGCCGATAACCGGTACATGGAAACGGGTCACCACAAAAATTATGAGAACGTAAGCGAAGAAGAAGCCGGGTATGGAAATCAGCAAGTAAGACAAGAATGTGGCGGTTCGGTCATAGACGCCTTCTCTGAAAATGGCCGACCGGATGCCGACCGGGAAAGAAAGGGTCCAGGTTATGAGCGTTCCCACAATAAACAGGGGGAGGCTGTTTAGAAATCGTTCCCAAATTTTTTTAAGGACCGATTGATTGTCTTTCCATGATGCGGTTTTTCCGGTAAACAGGTCCTGATAAAAGTAGACATACTGGACATACAGCGGCTTATCCAGATGGAATTCTTTGCTGAAGCGTTCCACCATTTCGGGTGTAAATTTTGGATTCATGGGATCGACCTGGCTCGGTTTTCCCGGTGCAAGATGAATAATCAAAAAAGAAACGATGGAGACAAAAAAGAGGGTGATAATTTTTTGTACAAAACTTCGTCCGATAAATGATACCATGGTCTATCCTTCATCCATAAAGTTCGGGGCCTTTGGAAGCTTTATCCACTTGTTGAAATAGAATGCATAATTGCCGGTCTGGGTGGGTTTTATTTTTTCATACCGTATGTTTCCGGCATCATCGACATCTTTTATGACGATACGCTTGTCTAAAACGGCGGTCCACTTTCCGACATAAAGGAATGTATACGGCTGTTCTTTTGCAATAATTTCATGAAGCCTGTGCGAGTATTCCACCTGTCGGTCATGGGTGTATTCCTGCCGTATCTTGATGATGAGATCGTCGGCTTCTTGATTTTTAAAATTGACAAAATTGAGCTGATAGGGATGTGTCTGGCTCGAATGCCATATCTGATATAGATCGGGTTCGATTCCCATTTGCCACCCCAAAATCAACGCATCAAAATCTGCTTTGTTTACCCGTTCTTGTATAAAAACAGACCACTCTAAAAGATCGGTCCGGACATCGATGCCGATCTGTTTCCATGCATTCTGGGCAATGGCCAGTATGGCTTTTCGAAGATCGT
This sequence comes from Desulfobacterales bacterium, assembly GCA_030145345.1. Taxonomy (GTDB): domain Bacteria; phylum Desulfobacterota; class Desulfobacteria; order Desulfobacterales; family UBA11574; genus JAAXQD01. The sequence continues at coordinate 25,971 of JAQYVT010000001.1, read as the reverse complement.
TGCCGCTGTTGGTGATGAGGGTGAATTTAAACCGCCGGCCGTTTTTTTCAAGCCAGCCGTCCTTATTCCGTTGCCAACCGGCCGCCGCCAACAGCTTTAACGCACCTTTGGGATCGTAGGGAAGCGGCTGGATATGGTGGTTATAATAATCGGTCTGTTTGACAAAAGGGCCGGTGATTTGTTCTCCCTGACCATACAGCACGTATTGGATGATCTTGTCTACATCAATGGCCATTCCCAATGCCCTTCGTACACGGGGATCATCAAAGGGTTTTCGTCTCATGTTGTAACCGATATAGGTATAGCCGAAAGCGGTGCCGGCAAAGCTTTGAAATTTAGGATCTTTTTCCAAGCGTTTCACCTGGTGGGGTTGAACACCATAGCTGTCGATGGTGCCGGCATAAAATTCCATTTCCTGGGTCAAAAGATCGGGAATAATCCGAAAGACATACCGTTGATAATTCGGCGGCCCTTCCCAGTAGTCGTCGAAACGATCCAGGGTAATGTACTGGTCCGACTTCCACTCACGGAATTTGAAAGGTCCGGATCCGATGGGGCGCCGGTTGAAGGTGCTCTGGCGCATGGAAAAAGTTTTCAGGTCTTTTCCCAGACCCAAGGCTTCTTTTTCAAGTGCTTTTGAATTCAGCAGGTGTTGGGGGAGGATTCCCATGCCCCAGGTTCCAATGGCAGGAGAATAGAGCCGCTTGTATACGATTTTAACGGTCAGCGGGTCAACAACTTGAACCGTTTTGACCGGCTCGTAATCTGAAATGCGAGGCGAAAGATTTTTGGGATTCATGATGGCTTCATAGGTAAATTTGACATCATCGGCTTCCACCGTATGGCCGTCATGAAACCTTACCCCGGGCCGAAGGTGAAACAGCAGGATCGGGTTGTGTTCAGTGGCCGGTAACAGTTCCTCGGCGTATGCCGGCAATTTTTCTTTGCCGTGCTGAGACGGCGAACTCAAGTAGTCTTTGCCGTGAAAGGACTCAAAGTAATTTTTGCCCAGAAGGTGTGACAGGTTTTGAAAAAGATCCGGGTCGACGCCGTTGAGAACCAGTTTGATTCTAGCGGGTGCTGCAACACGGATTTCTATGGTTTCCTGTGTGTCGGTATTCGGATCTTTGAACGGCCGGGTCACCGAAAAGGTACTGGGCGGGAGCACGGAAATTTCAGTGATGCGTTTTAGAGAATTTTTAAGCCCCGGATCTGTTGCATGATTTTTTTTTTGCGCGTCTTTCACAAAGGCCGCTAGGGTTTGAGGGTCCGCCTTGCCCAGACCGGGTATGGATGCGGATGGGTTGACATAAAAAAAAGCTTCTTCAAAAACCTCCCAGGATTTGGCCAGTCGTCCCCTAAAGCGCAATTGCTCATCCCGGTCAATAAGACCCTCGAACACAAAGTCCTGGATGTTGCTGCTGGCAGAATCCGCTGTAAGAATGGGATTAAGGAGGCTGGCATCACCGATGGATCCGGCAATGTATTCAGCAAGACGCGCAGGATTGCCCCTTGTTTGCTGTTCGTAGGTCGGCACCCAGAAATACGACTGCAACAAGACCACAATGAGAAGTATGGGTGCAAAAATGAGGACACGTCTAATGGTCATGATAACAGCCGCTTATTGTATGAATTCCAACAACAGGTTGTTTGAGCTAACTAAATGTTTTTAAAGGATAATTATTGTTGAAACATAAACATAAGAGATTCGGGTTTTTGAGTCAAGTGAAAAGGCGCCGGCGGAAATAGAAAGAACCCGGCACCACGTCTCTTCACAATTGGAATATCAGAATCGTAAAGAGATGGCCTGGGGAGTTTTTGAGAAAAGAAAAAGCGGACCGCGGTTTTTATTAACCGCTATCCGCTTTTTTATCGGGTTTGTTTATAAACAATCTATTTGGCCGGCGTTGCCGGAGATTTTTTCGCCGCCTGTTTGGCCTTCAGGGCCGCAATCTGTTGATCCACGGCATCCATTTTTTGATGGATCAAATCGACTTTAAGGTCATCGATACCCAGTCTTGCCGCTTCCGAAAGAAATCCTTTGGCTTGATTAAGATCGGAAAGGGTGGGTTTGCTGGCGGATACATCCGCCTTGTATAGAAGAATCATCAGTTCGATGTTGTTTAAGCGGCTAAAAACAGCTTCGTTGGCGGCCGGTGTTGTCGCATATGCCAGCGCCGTGTTCAAATACGTTTTAATACCGTCAAAATCCGGCAACCCCGGAACCGTCAAAAGGGTATCTGCCTTTTCCACATAGTAATTGAAAATAAGGGGAAAGGCGTCTGATTTGGAATAAATATCTTTAATTGTTTCAGGTGGTTGAACTCCGGGGAGCGTGATCAAACATGCCTCGCCCATGGGGGCGAATCTTCCCTGCCAGATTTCAAGCGCACCGTCTGTTGCATGAATGTAAAATTTATTTTTGTTTATCATGCTGGTTCCGATAACCAGTGCGATAAGAACCGCGAAAGCGGCGGCCAGATATTTCATGGCTTTTTCCATGGGATCATCGGTTATGGTGTCCCCACTATCGGGGGGTTCGTATGATACAGACACCTCAGGTTCGGCGGCCTTTTCAGCGGCGGCCTTTTCAGCAGCGGCCTTTTCAGCGGCGGCCTTTTCAGCGGCGGCCTTTTCAGCAGCGGCCTTTTCAGCGGCGGCCTTTTCAGCGGCGGCCTTTTCGGCGGCGGCCTTTTCGGCGGCGGCCTTTTCAGCAGCGGCCTTTTCAGCGGCGGCCTTTTCAGCAGCGGCCTTTTCAGCGGCGGCCTTTTCAGCGGCGGCCTTTTCAGCGGCGGCCTTTTCAGCAGCGGCCTTTTCAGCAGCGGCCTTTTCGCCAGCGGCTTTGATTTCCGCCAGATCAAATTTTTTCAGCAGCAGTTCCTTGATCCGACGGGTTTCTTCTTCTGAGCCGGAGAAAAAAGGCGGTGCAGCAAAATCCTTTGAATCGGTTTCATCCGGGCTCACGGTATAGAGGGTTTCAGGTTTCCAAAGGTCGAACTTTTTCATCATGAGATCTTTCACAGAAACCTTCTTCTGGGTTGTTTTCGGGGCGGTTTTTTTAGTTTTGGCTGCGGGTGCCTTTTTGGCCTTTGGGAGGGCTTTGGCTTTGGGACTTGCTTTGGCCTTTGCAGCTGCTTTGGCGGCCGCCTTTTTTTTAGCAGGCGCCTTTTTCTTGGCTTTGGAGGTCGATTTAAGTAAGCTGTTTTTTCCCATAAAAAAACCTCTTTGAATTTGTGGGTGACAGTGTATATAGTAAATAATAATTTATATTAAGAAAATGTGTATATATGAATGCATAAGTTTTGTAAACATTTTTTTATCATGAATAAAAACCCCGCAACAAAAAAAAGAGATCATCTGTTTTCGATTTTAGAAGAATATGGTGCTTTGGTCATCGCATACTCCGGTGGCGTTGACAGTTCTTTTCTCCTGGCCGTGGCACATAAAGCGTTGAAAAAGAATCTGGTTGCCGTCACCGCAAGTTCGCCGGTTCATCCAGAATGGGAAAGACAATCGGCAACCGCCTTCGCTCGACAACTGGGCGTCGAGCATATCATCATACCATCGAGGGAAATGAGCCGCCTCGAATTTAGATCCAACACAAAGGATCGATGTTACTTGTGCAAGAAATATCTCTGCGAGGATTTGTTAAAAATTGCCCGGGACAGGGGGATTGAACACGTCGCCCATGGGGCGAACGTCGATGATTTTGATGACTTCCGTCCCGGGTTTGCCGCTGCCCGTGAGATGGGCATAACGGCGCCGCTGGTGGATGCAGGACTCACCAAGGACGATATTCGCCGGCTTTCAAAGCAGATGAACCTAAACACCTGGAACAAGCCGTCAATGGCATGCCTTGCCACAAGAATTCCATACGGAACCCCCATAACCCCAAAAGACCTTAAAATGGTGGAACAGGCCGAACAGGTTTTATGGGGCTGCGGTTTTACGGGCTGTCGCGTTCGAAAGCATGGGAACGTCGCCCGGATAGAAGTCGATACCGGAGATATCGAAAGGTTCCTCGATCGAAAAGTGCGATCCGTCATTGTAGAAAAATTGAGGAAAATCGGATTTTTCCATGTGGCTGTGGATCTGGAAGGGTATGGCCAGGGGCGCATGAATCGGGATTTGGCGACCTGACGGGTGAGCAGACCGGGCCAAGACTTGATGCCCCATATCGATCCAATCAAGAGCGGATCTTTGAATACGCCAACGATGCCCGGATGAACGCTTTGAACAGGGGATGCGGGTCCATGGGCCGCGATTTGAACTCCGGATGGAACTGACAGCCGAGAAACCAGGGATGGTCTTTGAGCTCGACCATTTCAACCAACTCGCCATCCGGTGACGTTCCGCTGACAAACAGTCCGCCGGCCTCGAGTCTGTCTGTATACGCATTGTTGAATTCATATCTGTGACGGTGACGTTCTGAGATGTCTGAAACGCCGTATGCAGTATCGGCGGCCGTACCTTCTTTAATATTGCAGGGGTAAGCACCCAGGCGCATGGTTCCCCCCTTGTCGGAAGTGATATCCCGCCGCTGAACCGTTCCGGTCTTATCGTCATACCATTCCGTCATCAGATATATCACCGGATACGGCGTGGTTTTATCAAACTCCTGGCTATGGGCGCCGTCCATGCCCGCGACGTTGCGTGCGAATTCGATGACCGCAATCTGCATGCCGAGGCAAATGCCAAAATAGGGAATCTTTTCTTCCCTGGCATATTTTGCGGCGCAAATCTTACCTTCAATACCCCGGGATCCAAAGCCGCCGGGGACCAGTATGCCGTCAACATCCCCGATCATCTGTCTGCAATTGTTTTTCTCGATCTTTTCTGAATCGACAAACTTGAGGTTTACCCGGCAATCATTGGGAATTCCGCCGTGACGGAGCGCTTCATTCAAGCTTTTGTAGGATTCCGTCAAATCGACATATTTGCCCACAATTGCAATGGTCACTGAAGATTTAGGCTCTTTGAGCCGCCGGACGATTTCCTCCCAGGTATCGAGATGGGGCGATCGTGTCCAGATGTTAAGCTTTTCCACAATTTTTTCGTCAAGGCGCTCCTTGTGGAATACCAGTGGAACTTCATAGATACATTCCACATCTTTAGCGGTAATCACCTCGTCTACGGTGACATTGCAAAATAGGGCTATTTTTGCCTTGATTTCTTTGGGCAGGTATTTGTTGGTGCGACAGAGGAGAATGTCTGGCTGAATACCGATACTGCGGAGCTCCTTAACGCTGTGCTGGGTCGGTTTTGTCTTAACTTCTCCGGCGGTGCCGATATATGGAACAAGGGTAAGATGGATATACAGGGCATTTTCCTTGCCGACATCCGTCCTGAATTGCCGGATGGCTTCCAGAAAAGGAAGGCTTTCTATATCTCCCACCGTTCCGCCGATTTCGACGATGACGACATCGACGGAACCCGCCACAAGTTTGATACTTCGTTTAATTTCATCGGTAATGTGGGGAATCACCTGAACCGTAGCGCCCAGATAGTCTCCCCGCCGTTCCTTGGTGATGACCGAATGGTATATTTTCCCGGTGGTAAAGTTGTTGTCACGGCCCAATCTGGCGTGGGTAAATCTTTCATAATGGCCAAGATCCAGATCGGTTTCTGCGCCGTCATCCGTTACATAGACTTCTCCATGCTGGAAGGGGTTCATGGTTCCAGGATCCACATTAATGTAAGGATCGAGTTTCTGTAAGGTTACGGTAAGCCCGCGGCTTTCAAGCAGTGCTCCGATGGCCGCGGACGCAAGTCCTTTGCCCAGAGATGAAAGTACGCCCCCTGTCACAAATATATATTTTGTTTTATGATCCATTCAGTGCCTCAGGTTCGGATTTGAGATTCAGATTATTTGTATATTTTCTTGAAATCCTCAATGGTTTTTTGAATTTCGTTGGTCGATTCTTTCTTGTCTTGACCCGCTGGCGCCGTGGGTTCAACCCGGGGATAGCGTGATTTAAGGTGTTCGATGTCAAAAAGGTTTTTTTCAAAAGACGGGTTCACCTTGATGCTTTCCACATGGATTTTCCGGACCAAATTCCCATCGGCGATAAACTCGATACGCGTTGGATACCAGGTGTTCTTCAACTTGTTCCACTGTAAATATCGAACTTCCAGGCGCTGCTGTGTTTGGCTTGTAATTATCCAGCGAAGGGGCCTGAAGGTATTCTTGTCCAACCATACTTGGGGAACCGTTTCATCCGGATATTGGGCACCCAGAACATATGCCGGTTTGCCCTGAAAGCGCCCTAGACTTGAAACCTTTGGGTCCACACCCAGATGGGACAACCGCTCTTGAAGCATCTTCCGGGATCTGAAAAGAAGAAGATCTTTGTAGTGATCATAGGGGTTTTCGGCTTCATCGGAAGTCTTTCCGTCAATGACCGTCAAGGCCCTGCCCCTGGATAACACGTGAATTCGTTGAATATTTTCTGATAAAATATCCGAACGAAACGTATTCGGAAAAATATACTTTAAAGTTTCGCTGAGTTCAAGCGGGTTTTTGTCCGGGGTGTCATTGAGCAGCACCAATTTCTGCGTTACCAAAAGACGTTTGCCTTTGCCGAGATTCTGCGTCATGAGTTCGAGGATGTAGGGTCCCGGCAAGACATAGGCCCGTGCCGGGGCCGGGCAACATGCCAAAAGGGAAAGGCCGAAGAAGATGACCCACGACTTTTTCAGGTGTTGATGTAGAAGAAACCTAAAGTATTTCATCTGCAAACGTGGCCCCATCCCCGAGTTCTTCTTCAATCCTCATGAGCTGGTTATACTTGGAGATACGGTCGCTGCGGGACATGGAACCGGTCTTTATCTGGCCGCCGTTGACACCCACGACAAAATCTGAGATAAAGTCGTCTTCGGTTTCACCCGATCTGTGAGATATCACCGTGGTGTACCCGGCATTTTTTGCCATCTCAATGGTATCGAGGGTTTCGGTAACGGTCCCGATCTGATTCAGCTTTATCAAGATGGAGTTGCCGATGCTTTTTTCGATCCCTTTTTTAAAGATCTTGGGATTGGTCACAAAAATATCATCGCCCACAATCTGAATGGAGCCTTCCAGCCGGTCGGTCATCCGTGCCCAGCCTTTCCAATCCTGTTCCGCAAGCCCGTCTTCAATACTCAGGATCGGATAGTTATCAATGAGATTCTCATAATAATCGATCAGTTTTTCGGCGGTCATTTTTTTGTTTTCTGAATGAAGGGTATAGGTTCCTTTTTTGTAGAACTCGCTGGCAGCGCAATCCAAAGCAAGCCCGATATCGGTACCCGGTTTGTATCCGGCGGATTCAATGGCATCCATGATGAATTGGATGGCTTCTTCATGAGATTCAAAGTCGGGTGCAAATCCGCCCTCATCCCCCACCGCCGTGTTAAGACCTTTGTCTTTGAGTATCTTTTTCAGGCCGTGAAAGGTTTCTGCTCCCATCTGAACGGCCTGGGCGATGGATTTGGCGCCCACGGGCACGATCATAAATTCCTGTATGTCCAGATTGTTGGCGGCATGGGCGCCGCCGTTGATAACATTCATCATGGGAAGGGGAAGGCATCTGGCATTGATGCCGCCCAGATATTTGTAAAGGGGCAATCCATAGGCCTGTGCAGCGGCTCTGGCAGCTGCCATCGATACGCTAAGGATTGCATTGGCGCCCAGTTTTGACTTGTTGGGTGTGCCGTCCAGTTTAATCATGGCGTTGTCCAATGCGACCTGATCCGCGGCATCCATTCCGAAAACAGCCGGTGCAATCTTATTGATCACGTTTTTAACCGCCGTGACAACGCCTTTGCCGCCGAACCGCTTGGATCGCTTGTCGCGAAGCTCCAAGGCCTCACGTTTTCCTGTGGAAGCGCCGGATGGGACTGCCGCACGGCCAACGGCACCGCAGGAAACATGAACATCGGCTTCAACGGTAGGATTGCCTCTTGAATCGAGAATTTCCCTTGCTTTGACATCAATTATTTCTGTCATGTTTCTCTCCTGTAAAAAATGTTGAATATTTCTGTAATGACTTTAAATTGCATGTAAATTTCAGCCATGCAAATCCATTTTTCCGGGTTGACAATTTGAAAATAAATGTTACTCTTCTAACAATTCAATGTCAAGGAAAGGACATCCGATATCTTTAATACCGTTAAATTTTGTACACACAACTCTTGACTTTCTATAATCATAACCCTTTTTAGGGAAAAGAAAATTCGGGTTCTTTTGATCCGGAGCTTAACGCGTGTTATGCAAAACTCTGACTTTTATTCCAATGCACATCTCGTGGCTGCAGCCATAAGGATTTTTGCCCACAAGAATTCAAGACCCCCCTCTATCGATGAGATTTGCCAGACCCTGTCTTTTTCTTTGGAGCAAGGCAACTTTATCTGCAAAAAACTAAAAGATAAAGGGATCATCGAAATCGTTGAAGGCGCCTTCGGGACCCGCCTATTTTTAAACAACCATTTAAAAATAGAAGAACTCTCCAAGGAGAAAAAGGCGGACAGCCTCGAGGACGCCGTTAAAAAATTTCAGAGTTCAAGAAAAGATATGACCCAAAAAGCAGAATTGTTTCGGGCTGAACAGGCAAAAAAACAAAAGGACCTTTTTGCTGAGCTGGAAAAAAAGCTGAAAAAAGGCTCGGCCCCCAACAAAACCACAACTTGAACCTATTCCCTAATTGAGCGAACGTCGAGGATGCCCCAGATTCGAGACACACATGAAACCCCGCTGATCCTGCGGGATAGACCGCCGTCGTCTACTGCGAGCCCTTGACCCGCCTCCCAAAGTCTTGTACGGCGGGCAGGTATTGAAGACGGTGGGGTATTATCGTCTTTTCTGTTTATCTGGGGCGGAAAACCCGCCTTGCAGGGCTGCAGGGAGCTTCAATCATTGAAAATCTCCAGTATGGTGCAGTTGGGCATCGGCCCTTAATGCGGTCATCTTATAAAGAGGTCATGTATGAATTTTTCTCCCAAAACGATCCAGCTTGACGACATTGCCGGCGTCATTGCCGCCGGCTTCAAAGGCCGGGAAGCGATTACCTGTTATATCGGATCCAATGCAGCCACGCCCACGGCCTCCATCGAGGCGCTGACCGACGCGGTAACGTCCGGCTCACAGAGGTTGCCGTTCTTAAAAATGGTTCACATACTGTTGCAGGGGCCGGTACCCTATGTGGAGGAAGGCCTTCAGGACCGCATCATGACGTATTCAATTTTTTCCAGCGGGCCTGTACGTGAGGCCGCCAACCGGGGACGGGCTTTTTATCTCCCCTGCACCCTTGCGAATTTAGACGGTCTGATCAACCAAGGGCAGAAATATGAACCCGATGTGGTCATCATGAAGGTAAGCCGGCACCCGGGCACCGGTGAATACAGCTTGGGGCTGTCCGTGGAAGCGCTACATACAGCCATCGATCACGCCGAGATCGTTATTGCAGAGATAGACGCCAGCATGCCGTTTACCCAGGGGCAGAGCCTTGTAGACGCCCGGTCCATCGATTACCTTGTTGAAGAAGGTATAAAACCTGTGTACGACTTTCCAGCACCGGATTTCGAGCACTTGTCACCGGAAGAGCGCCGAATCGGCGCATTGATCACCGAGCACTTCATCCGGAACGGGGTTACGCTCCAAGTGGGCATCGGAAAAATACCCGATGCAGTGGTGGGCACCATAAAAGAGGCAAATCCGAAGGATCTGGGGATCCAGACCGAGCTTTACGGTGACGGGCTGATGCTTTTGCAAAAATCAGGGATCGTTACCAATCGAAAAAAGAAGGTCAATATGGGTTACAGCACCACCAGCCTGATTATGGGTTCCCGGGACTTATATGACTATGTCCACATGCGCTCAGGCGTTCAGATGCGGCCATCGTCTTATACCAACGCGGCCCATACCATTCGTCTCAATCACCCCTTCGTATCCGTAAACACCGCCATCGGTGTGGATCTTTTCGGCAATGTCTGGGCCGATTTCATCGATCCCCGGCGGTACTACAGCGGCGTCGGCGGACAGCCCGATTTTATTCGGGCCATCATCGATTCTTCCATCGGTACGCCGATTATTGCCATGAAAAGCCTGACCCACAAAGGTGCATCCAAAATCAGCTTAATGCATCCACCGGGAATCAGCCTGACTGCCTCGGCCTACGACGGTGTTGTTCTGGTGACAGAATACGGAATTGCCGATCTGCGCGGTTTGACCCTGGGCAACAAAGCCTTGGCCATCGCCAGTATTGCCCATCCCAATTTTAGCGACGATTTCCTGCGGCAAATCTACGATGATCCCCTGTTTACCAAACCGTTTAATTTTTCAGCGGCCAAAACTCCCCATGGCGTAACCCGCTATCAGGGAGACATTGCCATTGACGATGAAAGGGCATCTTAAATCTATCATGATTTTTGCGGCTCAGAATCCATGCAAACACGACCGGATTCGCATCGAAAACCTTTTATTTTGAAAATGATACCCATGGGGTGGGGGGCCGATGAAGGGCGTTTGATCAATATCGAATAATGAATGAACTCGTTAGTAAAAGACGGTTTTCGATGATAATCTTAAAATGAGGTGGTATGAAAAGACTTAATTCAGAGTATGTTGAAAGAGTGAACCTTCTCGTGAACAATTCGCCCTACTTTTCATTGCTTTCCATGAAAATTCTTGACGTGGGCATCGGATTTTCTCATCTGGAAATTGATATTAACCCAAAACATTTACAGCCTTTCGGCCTGGTGCACGGCGGGGTTTTTGCATCCATCATCGATGCAGCTGCTTTTTGGTCGGTCTATTATGACGTTGAAGATCAAAATGCCGGGGTAACCACAGTGGATATCAAGTTAAATTACCTTGCACCGGCCGTGTCCGGGAAGCTCGTTGCAAAGGGGCGACAGATCAAACTGGGTAAAACCCTTGGATATGCAGAGGCCGAGGTGGCAAATGAAGATGGGAAAATTCTGGCCCATGGAACATCAACGGTGATGATTCAGCCGGGGCGGGGGTTGACGGATGACCCGCCGCTTCCCTCAAAATTTATACCTTAATCCATCGTAGAAGAAATGGATAGCTGAAATAATTAACTTATATTCCCTCAATTAAGGTTATAGCTTGATCAAATTTGATCGCTTAATCATATCTTGGGAAAACACCTTGAGACCGGCATATGCTCCGGGCAAGGGCGATCATGCTTGGAATGTCGATCCCAAACGGGCAGTAACAACGGGTACATAAAACACATCGTTTCCAGATATTGATGCTGATCTCTTCCAGCATCGACCGATCGACCTTGCCTTTCTTTTTATAAAGCGTGCCGATGGAGTGAATGAACTTATAAGAAGGCATATATTTCGGATCGTTATTGTACGCGTTGAACAAAAAACAACTTTCGGCACACAGACTGCAATGCGCGCATACGCGCAGCGAAAGCTTCATTTTTCCTTTATTCTTTTCCAGCATGTCTCTGATGAATGTTATATCAACAGCCGCTGTTTGTTCTTCAATCATGTTTTACTCCAAAGTCAATTATTTCTATTCCATTGAATCTGCTATCCATTTCTATTCATTTGGAATTACCAGGTTCGGCTGCCTTTTCCCAGGGTATGCTGGTGTATGAGAACGAATCTGCCGATAAAGAAAAAGAACATATGGTAGATTTTTGTAAATGGAATTGCGATCAGCATGAGTTCGCCGGCCAACATGTGCAGAATGATCATTATTTTATAATCGAACACTTGATCGTATACCAAATATCCTGTGAGAAACGGTGCGGTGGTAACAGCCAGGATGATATAATCGTAGACGGATGAAATTGCCCGCAGCCGCGGCAGAAAAACCCGGCGAATTAAAAAATAGGCCGCACAGATAAGGAATATGAAGGTCAGCCTGTCCGCAAAGTGCTCTGAAAAAGAGAACAGACTGAATCCAACCGCTTCTTCGATCAAAATGTTATGGGCCAGCAGGAAAATCGGTGTGATGATCAGGCATAGATGGAACATACAGCTCACCACGATGGTTACCGGGCTGGTTCCGATGATGGTCAATTTTAGATCCGAAAAAAACCGGGAGAGGTTCTTGGCTGAGAAATTTTGGTTAGATTTTTGTTTTATGGCCGCAGGTCGCTGGATCCGGATGTTTCTTTTTTCAACTTTTGTCAGCGATATGAGCTGAAGGGTTCGAACCATCGTGCCGACAATACATAAGACCAGGGACATCCACACGAAGGGGCCTCTGGCCAAATCATAAATGACGTCAGCCGATAAAATATTGGTGAGTTCCATAGGATGCACACGCTCGCTTTAAATTATTCCCTTTCATGGTTACCTGAACGTTCTTTCAAGAAGTGCTATGCCGGTTTTGGCGGTATCGGCTTTCATAGGGTTCCTGGACAATGGTCCGTTGAACCTGATTCTGCCATTGCATCGGCGTTTGAATGTTTAAAATGCAATCCAGACGGTTCTGTTCTTTTAAGCGTTCATAAATGTCATGCCAAGCACACGGGACGTCATTATCGACTTCACACATGCCTTTATTGGTGCCGCCGCAGGGACCATTGAAAAGCCCTTTTGCACATCGTGTTACCGGACAAATTCCGCCGGTATAGGCCAACACGCATTCACCGCAGGCCCGGCATTGTTCTTCATATATCCCGACGCCTCTGTCAACGCCGATGGCATCGGTATTGATGGCAGGGAACACCGGTTTTTGCCCAAACCGCTCTGCAAGATACTGTACGCCCGCGCCACAAGCCATGGATATCAGACAATCATATTCCTGAACGATTTCATCTAATTCGGCCAAGAACTGCACATTGCACTGACGCTCGATGGTAAAGGTTTTGAGGCCTTTTCTTATTTTATCCTGTTTATACAGCATATTTAGATCGGCTTTAAGGGTGTTGGTTTCTTTTTGGCCGCCGGCCAAACATACCGAGACACAGCCACCGCATCCGACAATTAAAATATTGTTGAACGCGTCGATGGAGGATTTGATTTCTTCCAACGGTTTTCTTTTACCTTTTATCACGTCTACCTCCGAAAATAGGGCTATCCGATTTTTGTGCCCACATGGCATTCTCCACAAAGGCTGGGGCCGGTTTTCATATTCGCTGCGCTTAACCGGTCATGGCAGCCCATACACTGCCGGTGAAAGGCTCGTTGTAGATCGTATTTTACGTTATTATTATGACAAGATCCGCATAAAATTTCCGGATCGCCATCTTCCAGGTCGCCCTCATCTAAAATATTTTCGCCGTTTGCATACTTATGATGGCAGTCCAGGCAATCCTGATTCTCCATATGTAGATCATGGTATTTTTCGAAAAACAGAACCGGCGGCCGTTGGCGATGGCCAAAACCATTATGGGGATCGGTCTTAGCACTTAGAATGGAAAAACTGATGAATACGGTTCCCAAAACAAAAACCAGCGCCATGCAAACAATTTTTTTTGGATTAAGTTTCATCTGTATCAGTAAATTGGTTGAAGCCATCCCGTGGGCATCTGGAAAACACCGGCTCACGGCTGCTTTTGGTTGTTATCTTGCAACCTATGCCAAAATTTTGCCATGGCTCGAGGTTGCACGGTTATTTCAATGTGCCTGGGGCACCGTCGCTTCAGCGGTCTATTTTCGGGTTCCGTATGGGGTATAAAACCGAGATCTTTACGGCATTACCCATTTCGCCATGTAATCAATATGTACGACAATGTGGTATGTTAATGCCGAAGGCGTCAATAACAAAGCTAAAGTAATAAGGCATGAAGCTTCTGGATTTCCATCAACGGAAAACTATATTCTAAACCGCTATCACTGTATGGCAGATCTAGCACAACCTAAACGTGTGCGTACATTCATGTGAACAACCATTTTTTTTGTGATCTTTATCATCGTATTTGGATGTATGACGCTCTAAATCCTTGAGTATAAACTGCTGCCGTATTTTTCTGGTATTCGAAAAATCCTTTGCCTGTTCCAGTCGGACCAGTTGATAAAAATCACACCTCTCGCAGTCGCATTTTTTTGATCCAAATCCTTCCCGCACGCGACCGAGACAAAGGGTTCCGGATACTGCCCAGCAGGCACGCCCTCCCTTGTTGCCCTGGTTGATACCTTCAAATAAAGGTTCTTCCGCAGCCGGGCATACCCCCAATTCATCGACAAATTCACCGCCCGGTTCTCTTCCGCACGCCATAAATTCCCAGCAATTGACTTTCGGCAAATTTTCCCACCGTCCCCTGAGGGGCCGAATCTTTAAGTTTAAATGGTCTTTGTATTTTTCTCCCACATGACGTTTCAGATCGGTCAATAGGAGTGCCCGGCGGATTTCCCGGGTGTCTTGCAATTTGCTTCCCTGCTGCATTAGAACCAGTTTGAAAAAACTACATTGTTTGCAATCGCTGAGTTTTATTGCAAAGGTACCCTGCACTTTTCCTTCACAGAGTGTCCCTGACATCGCCCAGCAGGCACGCCCTCCGCTCTGGCCCTGGTTGATACCGTCGAGGCTCGTTTCACTTGCCGCCGGGCATATTCCATATTCAGACACATTGGCGCCGCCCGGCTCTCTTCCGCACATATTGAATTCCCAACAATTCATTTTTGCCATGTACACTTCCTTTTTATACCCTCGAGATATCCCCAATAAATTTCTGATCCCAACAATATCCATCCGGAAATATCGGGAACCCTTGCCATCGAAATTTTGTCGTTAAAATTTTGACCAAATGGCTTTCGTATCCGTTAAGTCACTGGGGTTGAACCATTTATTCGAGAATCATTCAAAAAACATGCCAATTCCATCGAACCCGCAGATATTGCATCGGAAATGTTTTTTATGGCTGTTTAACAGGTGTCGGCGTCAAATTTTCCGTCCATTTTGGAAAATTAAATTCCAAAATGGATTTTTTTCCACGTTTAAATTTTGCTGAACATGGCAATCATTCATCGACACCCCCTATTGACGCCCCAATTCTACAGAAGCCGTTTGTGAAAATCCGGTTGTTTTTTTTGTTGGTTTCGAAATTTTGCGAAAAAATATTTCTAAAAATTTAGAAACTCAGATGCCGGGTAGAGCAATCTCATAAACACCAAGATGTAGAATTAATTGATTTTAGAACGATCTTTCGGTTCATAATTGGATGGCATACTTTATACTGAGTACGATGGGTCTTCACGATGCGCCCACATGTGTTCTGCTTATGACCCTGGGTCGATGCATTTTTGGGCGCTGTTATTGCTATGGGGTGCACCGCCGCCGCCACTCAAAAACCAACTCATAACCAGGTTTATTGTTGCCGTATCGGCGGGTATTATTGGGACATCAATATGTTATAACGCAAGAAACTCATCAAAATCTCCTTGGGTCATATCAGGGGTTGATGTGACTCAATCCTGTGGAATTGTGTTTTCCCTGGTGGGTGAAATACTGCGGTTAAATGCTACGCTGCCTCCGCGAAGCGGCGTTGTCGGAATTATTTTGATCGGGGTGGGGATTATCGGCTACCGCTTGAAAAAAATTTAGAAGCTGTCTCAAAAATAGAAGGTTACGCTTCATGGGGTTATGGGGAACACACGCGGGATGCTTGACAGAAGAATTAAGGGAGCCCCCCATTTTGTCTTTAAATTTAGTCTCCTTCGTTGTTCCTCAACTTGACAACCAACGCGTCAAAGTTTGTTTTTCAGCTTTTCCAAGGGGGGATTCACGCCAAGATCAAACATTTCATATTCCGTCTCGCCATCAAGGAATTTTTCGAGTTTTTGCTCTATGGATTTCCGCAAATCGCTATTTTTCCATTTATTCCAAAATTCGATACTTCGCCAGTTTGAGACGATCACAACTCGAAACGGATCTTCATGGTCCCACATGGTCTCAGCGGTTATGTACCCTTCCTGGTCCATGGCCCCAAAACGAATCTCTTTAATCACCGTGTTGATCTCGTTAACATACCCATCCTTGAATCGTCGTTTTATTAACACCTTGATTGGCATTGTGGCCTCCTTTGGTTGGCGGATTTTCTCTTTTGATTTTTTATGGATTTTTAGATATGGGTAATCCAAATTGATCGATGGCGTACACATCCTGTTTTTATTGTTAAAAATAGCATAAAAAAAGATGTTTATCAAAACATATTCTGACTTTTCTTTATCAAAGGTGGGTGTAAGGTCCGATTTCGTTGGCCCCGGAATGGGGGCTCATTTTAAGTTGGATCATGTTGTGAGTCCCTTGTTTTCCGATATCCATGCAGCGGTCTGGGCAACACGCCGGAAAATTGTTTAAACGCCGTTGCAAATCCTTCCGGAAAAAACAAAAAAAAATCATGATATCCCCCAAATGGGGGATGTCTTTTATTCCATACTGTGTGCAATATATATTTTATGGGGAACCGAGGCATGGATTTCAAGCCTAATTTTTGGAATTTTTCCGCTGGTCATGGCCGGAAAAAAAGGAGAATCACCGTATGGCTCAATTTAAAAATACCATGGAAATCTTCAAACTGCTCGACCAATCGAATTGTAGGAAATGTGACAAGCCGACATGCCTGGCATTTGCTGCTGCCGTGTTTCAGGGCGAAAAACAGCTGGACGCGTGCCCGCATCTGGAGCGAGAGATCATTGAGAAGTATGGCGGACCCGCCGCCAATCATATGCCCCTTGTTCAGGAGCGGGAACAGGCCATGGAACAGTTGAAAGGGAAAATTGCCACCCTGGATCTTCGGTCATCCGCCCGGAGATTGGGGGCCCGTTTTTCTAACGATAAATTGACGATCAAGTGTCTCGGCAAGGACTTCAGCGTCGATACAAAGGGGGACATTACCACCGACATCCACGTCCATTCATGGCTAACGATACCTGTACTCAACTACATCATCGATGGTGCGGGGGTCCCTGTTTCAGGGAAATGGATTCCATTCAGGGAACTGGACGGCGGGAAAACGTGGTATCGGCTTTTTGGACAACGATGCGAAAAACCCTTAAAAAAAGTGGCGGATACCTATACCGACCTTTTTGAAGACATGATTCACCTGTTCAACGGCACGCAAGTGGAAAAACATTACAACGCCGATATTTCACTGGTGTTGCACCCGCTGCCGAAGGTGCCGGTTCTGATCTGTTACTGGAAGCCCGAAGACGGACTCGAATCGAGCCTCAACATTTTTTTCGATGCAACAGCCGAAAAGAATCTCAACATTGAATCCATCTATATTCTGGGAACCGGACTGGTGATAATGTTTGAAAAGCTCGCGGTGCGGCACGGTATACAATGATCATATATCCATACTCCTCACATGCCCGTAAGCGTCGACCCCAATGCCGGCCCTATGATTATCTTGACCGTTTACGGGTAATGGTGTATTTAATTTATTCAGTTAAAATAATCTGGTATCGTTCTCATTTGCGCCCGAGTTCGGGACTCGGCATATTCCGCTGACTTCAAATTTTCTCTCAAACCGTTACAGATCTAATCTATCCGCACCGTGAACAATAGACGTCCAATAATCGTTATCGAATGATTTTGGCGTTTCGTTTTTCAATGGTGTGAAACCTATCATGCAGAAGGTCCTTAAAATCCCGGATGGCGCCTCACCGATTTTGTGAAAGGATGCCGGGGGATCGTTGACTAACCTTTAAAGGTAAGGGGGGATGCAAATGTTTTGTTATCAATGTGAACAGACGGCAAAAGGCACAGGGTGCACGGTGCAGGGGGTTTGCGGTAAAAAGCCCGAGGTGGCGGCCCTGCAGGATCTGCTCCTCTATACCCTCATGGGACTGTCCCAGGTCGCCCAAGCGGGGCGAAACGCAGGGGTCACGGATCGAGACATTAACGCGTTTACGGTTAAAGCGGCCTTTTCCACGTTGACCAACGTGGATTTCGATCCCGATCGGTTTCTGACGTTGATTCACCAGGCGGCCAAGAAACGTGATCAGCTCAAAGAAAAGGTTATCCGGGCCGGTGGAACCGTGGATCTGCCCGACGGCCCTGCCGGATTTACCCCCCAACCCGCCTTGGAAGCATTGATCGAGCAGGGCAAGGATGTGGGCCTGAAATCCTATCCCGGAGATGACCCGGACATTCTCTCTTTGAAACACACCGTTCTCTTCGGCATAAAGGGGGTCAGCGCCTATGCAGACCACGCCGAAATTTTAGGCCAGGAGGATGATGCGGTGTATGCTTACATCCATGAAGGTCTGGCGGCCATCCAGAGAGACGATTTAAGCGTAAACGACTGGGTGAGCCTGGCCCTTCGGTGTGGGGAAGCGGCCTATAACGCCATGGAACTGCTCGATGCCGGGAACACGAGCACATACGGTCACCCGGTGCCCACCCAAGTCCCCTTGGGATACAAAAAAGGAAAGGCCATTTTAGTGTCGGGACACGATTTGAAAGATCTTGAAGAGCTTCTCAAACAGACCCAGGGCAAAGACATTTACATCTATACCCATGGCGAGATGCTTTCCACCCATGGATACCCGGCGTTGAAAAAATACGAACATTTTTATGGTCAGTTTGGTACGGCCTGGCAAAAGCAGATCAAAGAATTTTCAAATTTTCCCGGCGCCATTTTAATGACCACCAACTGTATCCAAAGGCCCAAGAACGAATATAAGGACAATATTTTTACCTCCGGAATGGTCGGCTGGCCGGGTGTTCCCCACATTTCCGATCTGAATTTTCAACCGGTGATCGACAGAGCCCTTGCGCTGCCCGGCTTTCTGGAAGATGGAAACGGCCGCGAAGTCACCGTGGGCTTTGCCCGAAACGCAGTCCTGGGCGTTGCGGATACGGTCATCGAAGCGGTCAAGGCCGGGGCCATCCGGCACTTTTTTCTGGTGGCGGGGTGCGACGGGGCCAAGCCCGGGCGTAATTATTACACCGAGTTTGTGGAAAAGGTTCCCAAAGACTGCGTTGTGTTGACCCTGGCCTGCGGCAAGTATCGCTTTTTCGACAAAGACCTTGGGGATATCGGCGGCATCCCGAGGCTGCTGGATGCCGGTCAGTGCAATGACGCTTACTCGGCGGTCCAGATCGCCGTGGCACTTGCCAACGCCTTTAATGTGGATGTGAACGAACTTCCCCTTTCTTTGATCATATCTTGGTATGAACAGAAGGCGGTGTGCGTTCTCTTGGCCCTGCTGCATTTGGGAATCAAGGGCATCCGACTCGGCCCGTCACTCCCGGCGTTTTTTACACCCAACGTCCTAGAAACACTGGTGAAAACCTTCGACATCAAACCGATTGCCACGCCGGATGAGGACCTGAAGGCTATTTTGGGATGACCCCAAGGGGTTGGGCAGAAAAACAAAAAAAGAAAAGCGTGGATCATCAGGCCGATGCCACGCTTTTTAATTTTTCACGGACCACGCGTCGATCAATTGGCGAAATCCCTTGATTGATTGTTTAGGCAAGATCCGCCAGTGCCGCCCGAACACCGGCGGCGTAATCCGGATGCACCTTCTCGAAATGTCCCAGCTGGCGCTCCACAATGAAATCCGGAACGCCCTGCATGGCCTCGGCGATATTGGAGAAGAGCCGGGCCTTCTGGCCGTCGTCGAACAGATTGAACAGCGCACGGGGTTGGGCGTAATCGTCGTTGCCCTCCCGGTGGTTGTAATGGTCCGCGTCTCCCGAGATTTTCAGCGGCGGTTCTGCGAAATCCGGACTTTGAACCGGACCCTTGAACGAGTTCGGCTCGTAAAAAGCATCCGGATTCGGGAAGTTCGGGAAGAAGCGCATGAGTCCATCTTTGTGGTAATGGTTCACCGGGCATTTTGGCGCGTTTATGGGCAGCGCTTCATAATGCGTGCCGAGACGATAGCGATGCGCATCTGCATAAGAAAAAATCCTTCCCTGCAGCATCTTGTCCGGAGAGAAGCCGATGCCCGGAACGATGTTCGAGGGCGAAAAAGCGGCCAGTTCGACTTCGGCAAAATAGTTTTCAGGATTGCGGTTCAGTTCCATCTCACCCACATCGATTAGCGGGTAGTCACCGTGGGGCCAGACCTTGGTCAGATCGAAGGGGTTGTAAGGTGTTTTTTCGGCATCCGCTTCCGACATGACTTGCACGCAAAACCGCCACTTGGGGAAATCGCCCCCATCGATTGCGTAGAAGAGATCTTCCTGGGTGGATTCCCGGGTCCGGCCCACGACCTCCGCAGCCTCGGCATTGGTCCAGTGTCTGTGGCCCTGGAGGGTTTTAAAATGAAACTTCACCCAAAAGCGCTCATTTTGGGCGTTGATGAAGCTGTAGGTGTGGCTGCCGTAACCGTTGATGTGACGCACGCCGATGGGCAGGCCGCGATCCGACATCAGGATGGTCACCTGGTGCAGAGATTCCGGAGACAGGGACCAGAAGTCCCACATGGCCGTTGCCGAGCGCAGGTTGGTCTTGGGATGCCGTTTCTGGGTATGGATGAAGTCCGGGAACTTATACGGGTCTCGGACAAAAAAGACCGGCGTGTTGTTCCCCACCATATCCCAGTTGCCTTCCTCGGTGTAGAACTTCAGTGCAAAACCCCGCACGTCGCGTTCTGCATCGGCGGCACCCAACTCGCCGGCCACCGTTGAGAAGCGCGCGATCATATCGGTCTTCTGGCCCACTTGGGAAAAGATCTTGGCTTTGGTGTACCGGGTAATATCGTGGGTGACGGTGAACGTGCCGTGTGCCCCCCAGCCTTTGGCATGGACCACACGCTCGGGAATCCGTTCCCGGTTCTGATGGGCCAGTTTTTCGATCAACGGGTAGTCCTGGACCAGAAGCGGGCCTCGGGGACCGGCGGTCAGCGCGTTTTGATTGTCGGCGACCGGAGCTCCGGCCGATGTGGTTAATTTTTTCGATTCACTCATAATAGCCTCCTAATTTTCGGGGTTAATAGAATGGTTTTTCCGGGTAAATGATGCCTATGGAATGATGGCTGCGTTCCGTTAAAGCCAACACAAAGAAGCGTGGAGCGTCGATTCGATTCCACGCTTTTTCATGGGGGGGGGGGGGGGGAGAACTTAAAATGTGACCAACGTTCCCTATGATCCGGTTACAATTCTGTTTGCCAAAGAAAAATTATCACGGCCAGAGCCACTAAAATTATCGACCATATGGCCAATGCCTTGCGCGTCGCTTTTTTGGCTCTGTCAGCCTCCCACCAGGCCCGGGGGCTGACGCCCTGAATCAAGAACGTGATGACTCCGGCCAGATTAATGCAGATGACGTTGGTAAGAAAAAGCAAGAACGCTGTAAAAGCTTTGGCAAAATGCCCGGACCCGGCCAACAGGCCGCATACGGTCAACGGCGGCAATAGCGCTACGGCCACCATCACCCCGATAACCGCCGAAGAAATTCCGGTTGTAAATGCAAGTACCCCCGCACAACCGGACGCAAGGGCTAAAATGATGTCTGACAAATTCGCTTGGGTCCTCAGGGCAATTTCCCGAACATCCGGATCGGCGCCCAACAGGTATCCCATTATAATGGACAGAAAGAGAACCATGGCAATGCCTGCCACCAGGGTTTTCAGTGCATTTATACCCAGCTTCAAGTCCGCGAGATTGGTGGACAGCGCCAGGGCGACATTGGGTCCCAGGAGGGGCGCGATCACCATGGCGCCGATGATAACGGCGACATTGTTTTTCAGCAGCCCGATTGCCGCAACCACCGTTGAAAGTATGGTCATTAAAACAAAGACATTCGAAAGTTTTGTGCTGTCCACGATATCTGAATAGAGCTCTTCCCGGCCGATCCGAAGCGCCGTGCGTTGCTCTGTTCCGGTCTTTTTTTGATCCGGTGCCGAAACCGGTTTATCCTCTGCGTCGAAACGGGGGATAGATGCTTCCACCGGGAACAAGATCAGTTTGAAACCTTCTGCGGAAGCGAATCTTTTTTCAAAAAGATCCATGACGATTTCACTGTGTCCGGAGTCTGTCAGGGCACTGGCGACAAAATTTCCGCCCGATGATTCTTCCTGCCAGAAACTGAGATTATCTTGTTCCTCCAGTAATTCCAGAGCGTCTTTTCCATGCCTTTCCGGCAGAATAATTTTGATGACCCGCTGTGGCATATTTTAACCCTGTTCACTCAAAATTTCACAGGCGCTTCAGGGCGTCTGAATAATCGAGATGTTCTGGGGCCTGGGAATCGGATTTTATCCGATCAAACGGTATGGATACGCCCGTTTTGTCCACTCGCCCCCGGGAAAATCCTTACTCAGGGTCTCATAGGCTGCTTTTAAGGGTAACGGATCACTTGTGTTCTTGTATTGGCTGACGCCCCTTAAATATATGGCTTCTTGCACGGCATCCGTACTTCTGTAGTTTGTCACGATTTTTTCCAAGGCGGTTAATGCCTCGGGAAACCGGTCATTATCAAAGAAATATTTCCCCTCTCCCAGCAGCAGGCGTGCAATCAGTTCTTTGGGCTCTAAAAAACCGACGGTCCGGTGGTGTTCTTGACCGCCGGGACCCAATGTTATGAGGGTGGGGGTCCATTTAACGTTGAAGTCGTCGCTGAGGGGCTTGCTGTCTGACGGAACGCGCACAGCAACCAAAGCGTCGGACATAAAATCGATTACGGCCGGATCGGGATACGTAACTGCATCCATCTGTTGGCAGCCGATTCAGCCGGGATTGAAGAAATCGAGCAGAACCGGTTTGCCTTCTTTTTTTGCCATGTCGAGGGCATGGGCCATGTCCGATTCCCATTGGATTGGATTCGTCATAATTTCACCTCCATAGGGTTGATGACCGGGCCGAATAAGATTGGACGTCCGTCCCGGTCGATGGGTTGGTTTGTGGATCGAAAACGCAAACAACTATTTATACATTAGCAACGACCATGCCAATAGGGTTCGATTGGATAACCAATTGTATTTTTGGAAAAAACGATGTCAAGCAAATGAAGCGCAATGGGTTAAGTGAAACATATTTGTATCACGAAAAAGCGTATCGGACAGGGCTCGATGGTTGAACGATGTTTTCTTTTTCCCTCACACGCGCCCTTCTTTTGGGCGATGTGTGGGGGTTGGCGTGACCCAATTTTCGATTTCATCTGGAATAAAAAAGTATAACCCACAAACTCGAAAAATGTCAAAAATTCTGATCCGATTTTTTTCGACGTTGCCGGCGAATCATGACACCACCGGTTTTCAGGCATATGGACACCATTCAGCGATAAACCGATAAACCCGGACAAGGACCTCCCCTGGATTCTCACCCAAAACCAAAAACATTTATTGTTAGCGATATCATTATGATGCTATAGTCTTCAAATTGTATTCATCGCGGATCAAGGAACCGTTGCCCAAAAAATATGTCATCCATGTATAAAAAAGTTGGTCTGGCCTCGCTGATTATGATGGCTTCGGTTTTTTTAAGCCGTCTTACCGGTCTTATCCGGGAGCAGGTCATTGCCTATATCGGCGGAATCAGCGGTGGCGTCGATGCCTACCAGGTCGCCTTTATCATCCCCGAAATTCTAAATCATATCGTTGCCAGCGGGTTCCTTTCGGTGACGTTTATCCCGATTTTTTCTTACTATCTGGTACAAAATAAAGAAGACGAGGGCTGGCGCGTCTTTTCGCTCATTCTCACCGGCTTCGGCAGCTTGCTGGTGGTATTGATTACCATTGCCTGTATTTTTGCACGCAGGTTCGTCGAGATTCTCGCGCCGGGGCTCGATGATCTCGTATTGATCGAACAGGCGGTCCGGATGACGCGGATAATCATCCCGGCCCAGTTTTTCTTCTTTTCCGGCGGTATGCTGATGGCCGTTCAGTTCGCCAAGGAGAAATTTTTCATCCCGGCCCTGTCTCCCCTTTTATACAATCTGGGAATTATTTCCGGGGGGGTACTGCTGGGGCCTCGAATCGGCATGGAAGGTTTTTCCTGGGGCGTTTTCATCGGGGCCTTTATCGGAAATTTCATGGTTCAGATCTGGGGTGCAAAAAAGGTCGGGATGCGGTTCACAATGGCTTTCGATTTCAGGCACCCGGATCTCTGGCGCTACATTCGGTTGACCCTTCCGTTGATCATCGGCCTGACCATGAGTTTTTCAACGGAATTTTTATTTCGGTTTTTCGGCTCCTACTTGCCCCGGGGGAGCATCGCCGGCCTCAATTACGGATTGAGGACCATGTTTATTCTCGTGGGCTTCTTCGGCCAAGCCGTGGGAATGGCATCGTTTCCGTTTATGGCGCGTCTGGCGGCAGAGAATAAAATCGGTGAAATGAACCGGCTGCTGAACGATGCCCTCCGATATATGGCGCTGGTGATTCCGTTTTCCGTTCTGATTATAGCCCTCAGACAGGAAACGGTGGTCATCTTGTTTCAGCGGGGCCGGTTTGATGCCGCCGCAACGGCCTTAACCTCCCAGGTGCTGTTTTTTTTGATGATCGGCGCGTTCGCCTTTGCGGCTCAGACCATTGTGGTCCGGGGATATTATGCCGTGCAGAACACCCTCTTTCCCGCACTGTACGGAACCGCGGCGGTACTTCTGAGCATTCCCGTTTACACGGTTGGAATGATGAAGATGGGTGCCGGCGGGGTGGCCCTGGCGATTTCACTTTCAGCCATTTTTCAAGTGGCCTTGCTGTACGTTCTTTGGAACAAAAAGAGTGAAAACACGGAGGGTATCAGGGTGTATCGGTTTTATCTGAAAACGATCCTGTTGAGCATACCGTTGGGCCTGTTTCTGGAATTTTTCAAGGGAACCGTCCTGTCGGGATTCGATTCAGCCACCCTTGGCGGAAGCCTCGCGGTTTCAATGCTCACCGGCCTGGTGTTTGTTGCCCTCCTTATGTCGGGGGGATACGTTCTGGGCATAGGGGAGATCAAGGCCTTGTGGCGGGGCATCTTGGAAAAGATCAAAAAATATGCCGGGAAATGACCGGTTTATTTAATCTAAGGATCCAAGGGTTCGAGGGTCCAAAATTTAAATCGCCGGTATTCGACTACCCCTGGCAGATATCGGCCAGACGCTGGTCGTAGAGCATTCCGATGCCGTACTCGCTGCGCCGCATGAATTTTTCCTTGGCGGGTCCGGCAATCTGCATCTCCGGGTGCTTCTTCTGGACGTCCAGAGCGACCTTCATCTCCTTGGTGCATCCGGTACTGAATGTGGCGTCCTTGCCGACCCACTCCGGCGGGACCTTGCTCTCCATGATTCGGAAGGCCTGAACGATGTCCTCGTAGGTCTGAAATCGCCAGATTTCGATGAGTCCACTGCGCTGGACAATCTCCCACATGTACATGAGATCATCCGCATCCATTCCCTTCTCGAAGTACTCAGAAGGGTTGATAATAAAGGTCAGAGCATATTCCCGTCTCAGGTGATCGATGAAGACGGACATGATCTTTTTGGCCATCTGGAGTCTTCCGGGAATCGACCCGATGATACCGCTGTAGAACATGACGGTCATGCCTTTCTGTTTGGCGGCCCGCATCTCCTCGATAATCGCTTTGGCCTTGTCTTCCAACTCGCTGTAGGTGTACTTGATCACTGCCGGATGCCGGGGTTTGAAGCTGACCATGACCTCGCCGTCCGCTCCGGCCGAAATATTGAAGAGGTCCTGGGTGAACTGGAAGTGGCTCCCGAAAAATCGTCGCTTCTGGTCGGGTCCTCGGGAAATAACGCCGTCGACCTC
Source organism: Desulfobacterales bacterium (assembly GCA_030145345.1). GTDB lineage: Bacteria > Desulfobacterota > Desulfobacteria > Desulfobacterales > UBA11574 > JAAXQD01. Next base: position 354 of record JAQYVT010000001.1, on the reverse strand, counting down.
CTTGAAAAGGCGGGCAAAGGTGGTGGAGGCCAAAAGCAGGTTGACATTTTCCCGGGTGCCGTCGGAAATAACGATAATATTGTTGTCGCTTCGAAGAATATCTACGAGTTCGTTTTTCCCCAGGTGCTTTTCCCGGATAAAATAGGCTTTTTCGAGTCCACTGTTCAGGGTTTCGTCGCTGTGGGCGTCGTCGAAGTCAACCTTGGTGTAAACCGCGCCGTCTTTCAAGCCGACGATGATCTTGTGCCCCAGACGCGCAAGGAACCGAATGATGACCAGGTCGACCATGATTTCTCCGGATTCGTCGCCCAGCCACAGAATTTTTTTCGGGACCAGACCGGGATGTTCCGATGA